>JANMKT010000078.1:0-6570 GCA_031372185.1 Novosphingobium sp. | reverse complement strand
CGGACCGAGGAGTAGCAGCCCTCAATCCGCCGGATTATGCTTCACCAGAAACGTTTCGATCGATTGCAACAACACGGTGCGATCGGCCTGACGGGTAAAATGATGATCGGCGAGCGGCAGGGTCACGAGTTCCACCTGCTTACCGGCAGCCTTCATCCGGTCATTCATGCTGCTGGATTGCCCATAATCGACGGTGATGTCCTTTTTGCCGTGGATCAGCAGCAGCGGCACCTTGATCCGGTCAATCGCGTTCATCGGTGAAACTGCGGCAAAGTCGGGTGTCATCCGCTGCCAGTCATCCCGGTATTTGCCTGCGAATAAATAGCCGCCAAAATCATTCACCTCGCGCCGCAGATTGGCCACCCCGGCAATGGAGACGGCGCAGCGATAGAGATCAGGATCCTTGGCGATCCCCCACATCGCCGCATAACCGCCATAGGACGCACCGACGATACAGGCACGTTTTGGATCGGCAATGCCTTGGGTCACCGTCCAGCGCAGCCCATCAGTTATGTCATCCTGCATGGCAAGGCCCATCTGCCCTTCGCCCTTGAGGACGAATTCGGTTCCATAACCGGTCGAGCCGCGAAAATTGGGCTGGAGCACGGCGTAGCCCCGGCTGGCGATGAACTGGGCCCAGTAATCATAGACCAGCGTATCCTGCCCCCAGGGTCCGCCATGCGGCAACATGATGATCGGCAGGTTCTTGCCCGGACGATCTTTCGGCAGAGTCAGCACCGCCTCGATCTCCAACCCGTCGCGCGCCTTGTAGCGGATCAGGCTGACCGGATTGAGGGAGCGTGCGCCAATTGCCTGGTTGAAATAGGCCACCCGCTGCATCCGCGCGTCGGTGATATCGAAGAAATAGAGCGCACCCGGCGCATCGGCGCGGGTGACGCTGATCAGCATCCGTGAGCGATCGCGGTTGAAACCCATGATCCACGCCTTGCGATCACCCACCGCCTTGTCGATCTGGGTCTGAACCTCGGCGATCTGCGGGTCGGCCCAATGGACCTGACCATCGGCCCCGCTGGTCCCGTAACCCAGCACCGTCTTCCCGTCGTCCGAAACGAACACCCCGCCCACTTCGGCCCCGCCCGGCGCACTGTACACGGTGCGGATGGTGGCCTGAGTGGTAAGGTCAACCTCATAGACTGCGGTCAGCCCCTTATCATCATCATCCCGCACCAGCGCATGATCGCCGCCCGGCAGGAACAGGAAAGGCGAAAGCAGGCTCTCTCGTTTGCGGCTGTTGGCGCGATCGATAGTGTGGAAGGTCCAGTCATCCCCTTCTGCCCGGTAGACCAGGTTGGACTGACGCCCTTCATTGGCAAAGCCCGTGCCGACGCGCACTTTGCCGGATGAATCCGCGCTCCAATCCATGATTGGAGAGCGCCCCTTTACTTCGCGCTTTCGCTTTCCGGTAACCACATCGACGCGATATACCGACGGGTAGAATTCTTCGGACAGATAGATCGAATTCTGCGCGGAAACAATGATCTTGGTATGGCCGTCAGCGGGAATCCACAGGACATCAGACCCATTCTGGCCATTCAAATCCCACAGTAGTTTGGTGATTTTTCCGCTCGTGCGATTGACCGCGATCAGCCGCGAGACATAGGCGCGGTCGCCTTGACCAAATGGGACCAGCGCGCGCAGTCCGACGATCACATTGTCATCATTGACCCAGCGCAACCAGTTCACTTCGGTCGCATCGGGGACGGCGATCAGGACCGGCTTTTCGGTTTTACCGAACAGCGGCATGATGGCGATATACTGCTGCCCGCTAATCCCGAACAAACCCGCTGTCCGGTTGCCATCGGGCGAAAGTGTCGCGGATTCAACGAACGGGATCTCGGCAAAAGCTGCGACTGAAAGCCGGGTTTGTTTTGCTGCGAGCAGCGTTGCGGGATTGGCTGCGACGACTATCGCTGCGGGCTCCTGCGCCTGGATCGGCCTGACGCATAGCGCCATGGCCATCGCCATCGCCCGATATTTCACCCCTGCTCGCCCCATTTGCCGCTCCAGCAAAATACCGGCAAATTGGCCGATTGTTTACCAGACTATTGCAACCATTCAGGAAATCAAGCCGATCACCCCAGCCGCATGGTGCTGCGCGCCAGCCGTCCCAGCAGCGGCAGCAGGCCCGGATAGTTGGCCTTGTCATAGGTCGATGCACCGCCAAGATGGCTCTTGAGCCGCCGGTGCGCCTCGCCCAGCGAATGATAGGGCACGCTCGGCAGCAGATGATGCAAGGCATGATAGCGCAGCCCCACCGGGGCCCACAGCGGCGCGAGCAGCCCGGGCGGCGGAACATTGACCGTATCGAGATACTGCGCTGTCACCGTCATCGCCTCGCCGTCATTCTCCCACAGATGCGCGACCAGCGTGCGCACCTGGTTGAGCACGGCGGTGCCCGCGACAACCGCCAGACCAATCACCAGCGGCCGCCAGTCATACAGCACGGCGGCGGCAATCAGGAAAATCGCCCACAGCGACGCACCCAATTCCTGCCACAGCACCATCCGCGCGAAATCTCCTTCGGGCGGGCGGCGGCGGAAATCGGGATTGATCGAGAGCGACGAGGCGCGGCTCCACACCAGCGCGCGCAGCGGCGGGATCACTGCGCCCAGCGGCACCAGCACAGCGCAGCGCACCAGCAAGGCCGGCGGCAACAGCAATGCGATCAGAGCGAAACTGGGCAAGGACCAAGGCTTCAACAGCGCGAGGGGCAAATATTCCGGATCTTCTGCCGTCCCATAACGGGTGCGGGCATGATGCAACGTATGGACCCCTTCATACATGAACGAGGGAGTGAGCAACGGAATGCCTACAGCCAGGTTCCACACCAGCCGGAAACCGGGCAGCGCATCGCGGTGAATATGGGTAAGCTCATGGATGAACAGCAGCGCCCGGTAGAGCGCCAGTGCGGCGACGATGCCCGATGCAACCGCCAGCGCCGGATTTTCAAGCAGGATTGCCCCGGCCAGCGCCACATAGCCGATCGCGGTGGAAACGAGCATATCCGGCCAATAGATTGCGGGCCGCGCTTCGGAAATGTCGCGGGTCAGCTCAACCGCTGCCCGCAGCATCGCCATGTCGTCCGGAATTTTCGCGCCATTGCCAGACATTTTTGTACTGATTGGCGCGGGCAGCGGAGTTTCGATAGCTTGGTAGGCAGTCATGAATTTATTCCAAATGGTCGTTTCCGGGCGAGCTTTCCGATTGAATTATCCGTGTTGCGGTGATCCCCGATACTTGGCTTGGCAAGCGACAGGGGCCATAGGCGATGATATTTAGAGTGCAACAAAGGCAAGATCGTGGCTGAAGCTGAGATAATCATTACCCCGGTTTGCAGCAAGGCTGACCTCAAGGCCTTTGTCGACCTTGTCTGGCGTCTCTATGCCGATGATCCCAACTGGGTGCCGCCGATCCGCAGCGAGGCGGTGGAGGCGATCACGCCGGGCAAGAACCCGTTCTTCGAACACGCCACCCACCAATTCTTCCTGGCGCGGCGGGCTGGCGCGGTGGTCGGGCGGATTTCAGCCCATTTCGATCATCTGGCGCTGGCCCAGCCACCCGAGCAGGGCATGGGGCCGGGCACCGGCAACTGGGGGCTACTTGAGGCTGAGGACGAGGCTGCCGCCCAGGCGCTGATCGCCACCGCCGAGGGCTGGCTGCGCGATCATGGCATGACCCGCGTGCTCGCCCCGATGAGCCTTTCGGTGTGGGAAGAGCCCGGCCTGCTGGTCAAAGGCCACGATCATCCGCCCACCGTGATGATGGGGCATCACAATCCCGCCTATCAGGGCTGGATCGAGGCGCTAGGTTATTCATTGGCCAAAAACCTGCTCACCTATGACCTCGATATCACCAAGCCCTTCTCGCCCCTGCTTCAGCGGATTATCGCATCGGGCGAAAAGAACCCGAGGATCAGAATCCGTCAAGTCGATCTGAACAATTTCGACGCGGACGCGCGCACCATCCTCGATATTCTCAACGATGCCTGGTCGGACAATTGGGGCTTTGTGCCGATCACTGACAGCGAGATCGCCTATACCGGCAAGAAGCTGAAACCACTGGTCCGCGAAGATCTGATCCGGATTGCCGAGCTCGACGGCGAGCCGGTGGCCTTCATGATGACGCTGCCCGACGTCAACCGCCCGATCAAGGCGATCAAAGGCAAGCTCTTCCCGTTCGGTTGGGCCAGATTGCTGTGGTGGCTGCGCAAGCCGACCAATGCCGATATGCGGGTGCCGTTGATGGGCGTTAAAAAACGCCTGCAATCCTCGCGCATGGCCAGCCAGCTTGCTTTCATGATGATCGAATATATCCGCCGCGCCGCCGTGACCGAATATGGCGGCACCCGCGGCGAAATCGGCTGGATCCTCGACGATAATCAGGGAATGAACGCCATCGCCGAAGCGATCGGCACCACGATCAACAAGGAATACCGGGTTTACGGCAAGGCGCTCAACCATGAGTGAGCCCATCCCCGAGACCGAGCCCCACCATCTTGCGGCTGCCCCGCCGGCAGCGGCGGCGCAGGAGCTGCGACTGGTTTCGGCGCTGGTAGTCATTCTCGGCGCCGGGCTGTTCATGGCCTTGCCGTTCGTGCTGTCGATTGGCGCGATTGTATTCCTGCCACTGGTAACCGCGATTATTCTGTCCATCCTGCTCTCGCCACTGGCCGATCGGCTTGCTGGCCTGGGCCTGCCCAACCGGCTTGCTTCGCTCCTCGCACTGGTCGTATTTCTGCTGATTGCCATGCTGGTGCTGACACTGATCCTTCAGCCCGCGCTCGATACATTCGATCGCTTTCCGGCGATGCTGGCCAAGATCACCAACCAGGTTTCGCTACTACGCGGCAATCTGGGCTGGCTTACCGATCTCAACCGCCAGCTCGCTCGCCTCACCGGCCATTCCCCGGCGCGCGAAGTGGTGCTGGCTGGCCCCTCGGTGATCGAACAGCTTGCTTTTGCCACGCCCAGCCTGGTGCTCGAGACACTGTTCATGTTGCTGATGACCTATTTCATGGTCGAATCGCGGATGCGGATGCGCCGCCGTCTGCTGCTTGATCGCTCGTCCTTCGGGGCCAGCCTCAAGGCAGCACGGGCGATGCGCGATGTGCAGGACCGGGTCGCGGCCTATATCCTGACCGTCGCCCTGATCAATCTGGGGGTCGGCGCGGTGGTTGCGGTGGGGGCTTGGCTGCTTGGTTTCGAAGCTCCGATCATGTGGGGCGGGCTGGCCCTCGTGCTGAACTTCCTGCCCTATATCGGCCCGCTGACAATGATCGCCGTGTTGACGCTGTTCGGCCTGGGCACCAGTGATACCCTGCTGGCCGGGCTGGCCGCGCCCGCCGCTTATCTTGGCCTTCACGCGGTTGAAGCCAATTTCATCACCCCGGCCATTCTGGGCAAGCGATTCACCCTCAATCCGGTGCTGATCCTGCTCTCGATCAGCTATTTCTCATGGATTTGGGGCGCGATCGGCGCGCTCCTTTCGGTGCCGATCCTGCTTACCTTGACCGCCTTGTTCGAGCATCTCGGCAAGCCCAATCTGATCGGCTTCCTGTTCGGCGAACCGCTGTTCGCTGTGCCGCCGGACTTTGATGCGGATTAGCCCTCTGACTTGCGGTCCACCGTCGCCGCAACCGCTACGTCCATCGTCACATTGCCCACTGTGCGCATCAGATCGGGCAAGACTTCCACCGCCACCAGCAGCGCTAGCGGGCCGATCGGTACGCCCATCGCCAGCGCAATCGGGCCGGTTGCAGTAACCAGGCTGATCGCGCCGGGCAGCGAGACAGAGCCGATCGTGGTGATCAACGCCACCCCCACCCCAGCCGCCAGCAACAGCGGGCTGAGCTCGATCCCCGCCAGTCGCGCGACATAGATCGCCACCGCCAGGTTCATCGCCGGACCGGTTGCCCGGAACAGCGCAACTGCAAGCGGCAGGACGAACTCACCGGTCGTATCGCGCAGGCCCAGGGCGCGGCAGGAAACCAGCATGACCGGCAGGCTCGCCAGCGAGGACTGGGTCGAGATCGCCATCGCCTGAGCCGGCAGCACGGCGCGGATGAACTGCCCGAGCGGCTGACGCGCGAGGAACACCGCCACAGCATATGCGGCCAGCAGCACCACCCCGCCAATCGCCGAGACTGTCAGGATATAATGCGCCAGCGCCCCCAGCACCGCCGTCCCGCTTTGGCCCGCGACTAGCAGCGACAACGCGAAAACCCCTAGCGGAGCAAGCCACAGCACCCAACCGATAATCACCAGCATCGCGCCGGTGATGGCCTCGAACAGGGTCGTCATGTGCTGGCGGTGCAATCGCGGCAAACGGACGATGGCAAGCGCCAGCAAGCTGAAGAAGATGATCACCGCCAGCATCGCATTTTCAGCCGCTGCCTTGATGATGTTGGGTGCGACCAGCGATTTGAGGAATTGCGCGACATCGGGCACCTGGCTGGTGTCGGTGGTGGCCAATCCCTGGCGCAGCGCCTCTGCGGCAGCCTCAGGGATCGGCACCGCATCCAGCAATGCCGGCATGGCAAAGGCGGAAAAA
>JANMKT010000086.1:0-35643 GCA_031372185.1 Novosphingobium sp. | reverse complement strand
GCATCACCATCTCGGTGCCCTCGGGAAGGATCACTTCGCCGGTGACGTCGGTGGTACGGAAGTAGAACTGCGGGCGGTAGTTGGCGAAGAACGGCGTGTGACGGCCACCTTCATCCTTCGACAGCACATAGACTTCGGCGCTGAACTCAGTGTGCGGAGTAACCGAACCGGGCTTGCAGAGCACTTGGCCACGCTCAACATCTTCACGGGCAACGCCGCGAACCAGTGCACCGACGTTATCTCCAGCTTCGCCCTGATCGAGCAGCTTGCGGAACATTTCGACGCCGGTAACAACCGTCTTGCGGGTATCCTTGAGGCCAACGATCTCCACTTCCTCGCCAACCTTGACGATGCCGGCTTCGATGCGGCCGGTCACAACCGTACCGCGACCCGAGATCGAGAACACGTCTTCGACCGGCATCAGGAATGGCTTGTCAGTCGGACGCGGCGGCTGCGGGATGAATTCATCCACTGCCTTCATCAGGGCGTAGATCGATTCCTTGCCGATGGCGTCGTCGCGGCCTTCAAGAGCGGCCAGAGCCGAACCCTTGACGATCGGAATGGCGTCGCCGTCGAAGCCATAATAGGTCAGCAGTTCACGCATTTCGAGTTCGACGAGTTCGAGGATTTCCTCGTCATCGACCTGATCGACCTTATTCATGTAGACGACCAGCGCGGGTACGCCAACCTGGCGGGCCAGCAGGATGTGCTCGCGAGTCTGCGGCATCGGGCCGTCTGCAGCGTTGACCACGAGGATCGCGCCATCCATCTGTGCGGCACCAGTGATCATGTTCTTCACATAATCGGCGTGGCCCGGGCAATCAACGTGCGCATAGTGGCGGTTTGCGGTTTCATACTCGACGTGTGCGGTCGAGATGGTAATGCCGCGCTCACGCTCTTCCGGTGCCTTGTCGATGTTGGCATAGTCGGTGAAAACCGCGCCGCCGGTTTCAGCGAGCACCTTGGTGATCGCTGCGGTAAGCGTGGTCTTGCCATGGTCAACGTGACCGATGGTGCCGATGTTGCAGTGCGGCTTAGTCCGCTGGAATTTTGCCTTCGCCATTGCTCAAACCTTCTTTTCGCTTGAATTGTAATCTGCGGGAAGGATGGCGCCCGCTGAATCAGGCGCCGCCCCTAGTATCTTCTTCCTGCCTAAGCAAGCTTCTCCTTGACCTCAGCCGCAACGTTCGCCGGGACCTCGTCATAATGCGAGAAAAACATCGAGTAGTTTGCCCGGCCCTGGGTGAACGAGCGCAGCTGGTTCACATAGCCGAACATGTTCGCCAAAGGCACCATCGCCTCGACCACCTGGGCATTGCCTCGGGTGTCGGTGCCCTGGATCTGGCCGCGGCGACTGTTCATGTCGCCGATAACATCGCCCAGATATTCTTCGGGCGAGACCACTTCAACCTTCATGATCGGCTCAAGCAGTTTGATCCCGGCCTTCTGGGCAGCTTCGCGCATCCCGGCACGACCGGCGATTTCAAACGCCAGTGCCGAAGAATCGACGTCGTGATAGGCGCCGTCATACAGCGAGATCTCGAAATCAATGATCGGGAAGCCGATCAGCGAACCGGTTTCGGCCGTTTCGCGCATACCCTTTTCAACCGAGGGGATATATTCCTTCGGGATGTTACCGCCTTTGATCTCATCCTTGAAGACGATACCAGTGCCGCGCTCACCCGGGGTGACCTTGAACTTGATCCGGCCAAACTGGCCAGAACCACCCGACTGCTTCTTGTGGGTGTAATCAACGTCAACCGGCTTTGCGAGGTATTCGCGATAGGCTACCTGCGGCGCACCGACGTTGGCCTCGACCTTGAATTCGCGGCGCATCCGATCAACGATGATGTCAAGATGAAGCTCGCCCATCCCCTTAATGATCGTCTGGCCCGATTCATGATCGGTGGACACGCGGAACGAAGGATCCTCGGCTGACAGGCGGTGAAGCGCGACGCCCATCCGTTCCTGATCGGCCTTGGTCTTGGGCTCCACCGACAGCTCGATCACCGGATCCGGAAATTCCATCCGCTCAAGCACGATCGGGAAACGTTCGGCGCAGAGCGTATCACCGGTCGTGGTTTCCTTCATACCGGCCAGTGCGATGATGTCACCGCAAAATGCCTCGTCAACGTCCTTGCGTTCGTTGGCGTGCATTTCGAGCATCCGCCCGACCTTTTCCTTCTTGTCCTTGACCGAGTTCAGATAGGTGCCCTTGGTCAGGACGCCGGAATAGATCCGGATAAAGGTCAGGCTGCCCACAAACGGATCATTCATCACCTTGAACGCCAGCGCGCTGAACGGCGCTTCATCGGTCGGCGGACGACTGTCCTTCTCGTCGCTGTCCATCTTGAGGCCCTGGACGTCTTCGATGTCTAGCGGTGAAGGCAGATAGTCGACCACGGCATCGAGCAGGGGTTGAACGCCCTTGTTCTTGAACGCCGAGCCGCAACACACCGGCACGAACGACTGATTGAGCGTACCCTTGCGAATGCAGGCCTTCAGCGTTGCAACGTCGGGCTCTGTGCCATCGAGATAGGCTTCCATCGCGTCGTCGTCCTGATCGATAACCAGTTCGATCAGCTCATTACGATACTTGGCGGCTTCATCGACGAGATCGGCCGGGATTTCCTCATAGAAGAACTCGGCGCCCAGCGCTTCGTCCTTCCAGATGATCGCGCGGTTCTGGACCAGATCGACCAGGCCCTTGAGGTCGGCTTCCAGACCGATCGGAATGTAGAGCACAGCGGGCTTGGCACCGAGCCGGTCGATGATCGACTGGACGCAGTACTTGAAGTTGGCACCGGTCCGATCGAGCTTGTTGATGAAACACATCCGCGGAACGCCATACTTGTCGGCCTGGCGCCAGACGGTCTCGGACTGGGGTTCGACCCCGGCGACACCATCAAAACAAGCCACTGCACCATCGAGGACGCGCAGCGAGCGTTCTACTTCAATCGTGAAGTCAACATGACCGGGAGTGTCAATAATGTTGATCCGGTGATCGTTCCAAAAGCTAGTTGTCGCAGCTGACGTGATAGTAATACCGCGCTCTTGTTCTTGCTCCATCCAATCCATCGTCGCAGCGCCGTCATGCACTTCGCCGATCTTGTAGGACTTGCCGGTGTAATAAAGGATGCGCTCGGTAGTCGTAGTCTTACCAGCATCGATGTGAGCCATGATGCCGATATTACGATACATCGAGAGCGGATGGCCGCGTGCCATGGGAAATTCCTTAAGTAATGAGGGAGAGCCGCCGGCCCGCCCCTCACAGAGTTACAAATGCTACCAGCGACGCCTGGCTTGCATCGCTGCTACCAGCGATAGTGACTGAACGCGCGGTTGGCATCAGCCATCCGGTGCGTATCTTCACGCTTTTTGACCGCATTGCCGCGGTTGTTGGCCGCATCGAGTAGTTCAGCCGAAAGCCGCGCCGCCATCGTCGTTTCGCTGCGATTACGCGCTGCACCGATCAGCCAGCGAATTGCCAGAGCCTGGGCGCGCTCGGGGCGAACTTCAACCGGAACCTGATAGGTTGCCCCACCAACGCGGCGGCTGCGCACTTCGATCTGCGGTTTCACATTGTTCAGCGCATCGTGGAACAGCTGGATCGGATCCGATTTGGCCCGCGTTTCCATAGTCGCCATCGCACCGTAAACGATGCCTTCAGCAACCGACTTCTTGCCATCGAGCATGAGGTTATTCATGAACTTCGACAGGATCTGATCCTTGAACTTGGGATCAGGCAGGATTTCCCGTTTTTCGGGACGACGACGACGTGACATTGGTTGGTATTCCTTCCAACTCCCCTCCTCCTTGATGTTCCCCCGCAACGGCGGGGGCCTCGGGAGGCCGGGTGAAACATTAAACCAGCGAACCGTTCCGCCTGAGGCACCAGATCCCCACCTTCGCGGGGACGCCCCAAGCAGGGTTCACCCTGTGAACCTTACTTGGGCCGCTTGGCGCCATACTTCGAGCGGCTCTGCTTGCGATCCTTGACACCCTGTGTGTCCAGAACGCCGCGCAACACGTGATAGCGCACGCCGGGAAGATCGCGCACACGGCCGCCACGGATCAGCACAACGCTGTGCTCCTGCAGATTGTGGCCTTCGCCCGGAATATACGAGATGACTTCGCGCTGATTGGTCAGGCGGATCTTCGCGACCTTGCGCAGCGCCGAGTTCGGCTTCTTCGGGGTGGTGGTGTAAACGCGGGTGCAAACGCCGCGCTTCTGCGGGTTCTGCTCCATCGCAGGGACCTTGCTCTTGGCCTTCTGCGGAACGCGGCCCTTGCGGACCAGCTGGTTGATTGTAGGCATGAAGTACTCTTCACCTTGGTTGTGGTGCCCAATGGCAAAACCGGTGAAGAAAATGCGGAAATCCGCGAGGTGCGCGTCGTCCCGGGCTTGACCCGGGACCGCTGGCCGCAAGATACGACCGCACACCACACGAACCGAAAACACTCCACCCGAAATCCCAAAGGTACCGGGTTACTTTGACGGCCCAGACCGGGAAAAAGACCCCTGCCCGCACCGGCAATGTTCAGCTCTTAATGACCAGACCGGGCGCAAACCCCGTCTGGAAGTCGGGCCGTTAGGGCGAATCCAACACGGGGTCAAGGGTAATGGGGCGAAGGGCGGCTTTGCGCCTCATTGCCGCTGTTCAATCCCACATGGGCGATGCCTGAAACTTGCCGTTCCGTTGTCCGGGTAAACGCTAACTGGAACGGCTGGCTATGCAGTGCGACTTGCGGTTAGCAGCCGCCAACGGCATTGACACCTAGATGCGTCCAGAGTTTCTGCTGCATTCTCTACGAGAGCAACCAGCCGCGCTGGCTAAGGACGCCGAAAGAAATGGCAACCGAGTTCAATCAGGAAGATTGTTTCTCCAACATCGACGTTGCCCCGTTCATCACCCACCGGCTGCTCTTCAACCACGGCTATCACATCTCCGACAAGGCCCCGAAGCGGTTGGAAGGCAGCACGCTTACCTTTGGGCGTGGATCGTGGGGCGGAACAGCCCAGTCTGGCGGAAGGTATTCGACTAAGTTGTCGATCGACCTGCTACGTTCGAATGAACCGCTAGGCAGCTTCGGTGGTCAGAATGTGTTGTCCAATAGCTTCGACTGTATTCATAGGGCGGAACCGCAGTTCCTCTTGATCAGCCTGCTCTTCAAGAGCTTGCAGCGCTTCGGAAATATTTGCCCCCTGCCGCTTTGTGACCTGCGGGTCGCTCAACAAGGGCACCTGCACGATCATCTCGTGCTGCCGATGCCCGATGCTCCCTTTATCGGCATCGCGGTCCACCTTGAGGTCCCACAGGCGATGTTTGACATTGTCGATCGACCGGGTCAACGACGAAGCGCGTAACGTGCCGAAGTTGGCCACCAATCTTGAACCAGCGAAGTCGATCATGACTTCAAAGTTCTGCCCCATACGCCGCCGCCGCTGCCCTTTGCGGATTTGCTGGTTGAAGTAAGGAGTAAGGCCCGCCTGATGCACTGACACGTAGTCCAGCACGAGATCAGGAAGCCGGTCCAAAGATGCCGCGCTGATCTCCTCTGACATGGAGCCAGCAAAGTCGGTCTCAACTTCTCCGATGGCTTTGTCCGCCCGATAAAGGGAGGACAGCGCACGCATCCAACCCACGCCAATGGACGTCAGGCTCTGCCCCTCTGCTTCTCTCCATTCGCCAACATGAAAACCGGTAAAAAGAGGCACAATGCCTGTTGCGACATCCTCACCACGGCGGGTGAGTTCGTCACGCAGATGGTCACCTGCGACCTCGACTGCCCAGAATATCCCATCAGCCGCAGACGCATAAAGGCACCGAAGTCGATCTAGGGCGTTGGCTTGTTCGATGTGAAAGCCGTTTGCCCCAACGACTACAACGGCGACGACAAGCCGCTCATACGAACCCGAAATCGGCTCAAGCAGCACCGGTGCCCAACGCGCGCGGACACTTTCATGGAACGACGGAAAATCCGACGAGGTCAGCGTAACCTCGGTCATACTAACATCCCCAACGCTCGCGTTGCGTGGTTGCGGACCTTGCTGGCCCGTTCTCGCAAGAAAATCTCTATCGCGTCTCCGTGGGCGCTGCTCCGGAGGGTGTCAATCTTGCTTGCCGATCGTGCGAACGCGACATCAGCAACCTCGAAGGCTTTCGCTATCTCGGACACTTCCAACGCGCGCCGATCCCGCTGGCCGGGGTCGAGAACGGGTGTCACCCACTCCTTGAGGCGGTTCGCGTATTCGCCGTCAGGAGTAAGGCCACTTGGCTCCCATGTCGGGCCAGTGAAGCTATGCCCGTGGTCAATGAGCCAGACCTCGTCGGTTGCGCTAAGGAGTAAGTTGCCAGCATGGCGATCTGTGTTGGCAATCCATGCGTCAAACGCATAAAGCTCGCCGAGCTTGGACCAGTTAACCACGCGAGCCACTACGGCCCTCTTGGCATCGTCGGTGGCGGCGCAGTTGACCTGAAACGTTACGTTGGGGACCTTAACGTCCGCGCTGACGAAAACGAGACGGTTGCCGTCGGCAAGCAATGGCCCCCGGGTAACCGGAATGTCGCCAGCCTTAACGAGCCCAAGGTATGCGTCCGGTGTCGGCAATCCGCTGGCCTTTGCTAGGGCCGACGCAAGCAACTCGTTGACCAGTTGAAAGTTGTCCAGGTCCTTCAAGACGGCGTCACGCACCACTCCGCCGGAGAGCAAGACCTGACCGCGATATGTGTCGTTAACGTTTCCCTCTTTGAAAGGAACCGCCCCCGGAAGTATGGTCGCCAGTTCAATCGGGAGAGGGCGATTTGGAGGATTGTCGTTCATGAAATAGATCAAGCACAAGTATTTGACAGCGGCAAGGGGTGCTTATCCTTTTTAGAGCCATCGCCCGACGGCCGACCTCGACCCTTATTGCGACACCTCTGTTGTCAGACGACCTACCCGTTGTAGCGTAACGCACCCTCTCGCCAAGCGGAGAGCTCACTATAGAAGGCGGAATGACCGAGGGAAATGATAGCGACGATGCGCCACGCAAACGTTGGTGGCGACGACACTCTAGTTCGACGCCAGCGTCCGGTATACGCCCAAATTCAACTCGAATGGATCAGTCGTTGGGACCCTGCGTCGTCTCTGTGCAGAGGGGTCGTTCGAACTCAAGGAGGCGACAATCCGCCTCCACGAGATGGCGGGCCATCTTCGTAAGAAAGCGGAGATCGCGCAGCAGGCACTCAAGCAAAGCTCCATCCTGAATCAGCTAACTGGGCACCCAGACAATGCGCTCGCGCCGTTCGACTTGAACGCAGCCGTCACCCAACTCGAAGCAAACGCAGCTGAGTACTTCGTCGCATGTCCTATCCCGTCCCAAAACCAAACAAACCATTTTCCTACACACCCCCTCCCCTGATATCCAAAACCTCCATCCGGGGGGCGAATCCTACATTTGCCCCGGAGGTTCCCGCCTTGTCCGATCTGTCTGACCCACCTGCGCCGCTGACTGGCGAGCTGCTGTGCAACTCCGCCCGCCCTTCGCGCCGCACTTCGCGCACTGCGTTCCAGTCCGAGCCGCCGGATCCCGATGATCCGCTGCTGGGGTTTGCGCCCTATCTCCACAGCGTACCGCGGCGCAATTCGATTACGCCAGAGCGGCAGCGGGCGTTCATTTCCTCGCTCGCCGCCACCGGGATCGTGACGCAGGCGGCGCGCAGCATCGGCGCGAGCCTTGAGGCGCTGTACCGGCTACGCAATATGCCGGGGGCGCAAGGGTTTGCGGCGGCGTGGGAGGCGGCGATCGATCGGGGGATGGCGCGGCTGGAAGATTGCGCGCTGGAACGCGCGATTGCCGGCGAGGAACGCGTGGTGGTGAGCGGCGGCGAGGTGGTGGCACGGTGGACGCGCTATGACACCGGGCTGCTCCAGTTCCTGCTGCGCCAGCGCCGATCGGAGCGCTATGATGCCGGGCGTGCGCATTTTGCCAATCTGCGCCCGGGCCATCCGGTTTACGAGCGGCTCAAGGCCGAATGGAGGCTTGAGGCCTTTGGTAATGAGGACGAGACCATCGCCTCGCTCGACAAATGGCTCGATGATATAGCGGTCAGGGGCCGCGAAAATAGGGCGATGATAGCCGAATGGGCGGACGACGACGGCGAGGTCGGTTAGGATTTGAACTCACGCTGTTCGCGCCGGTCGCCATGCGGTGAACTCTGCGCAGTCGCCCTGTCCGGCCGGGGGGGGGGATCGGCCGGACAGGGTTGCCGCGATGCGCCTAGAAGTCGATCTGGGCGCGCAGGGCGAAGGCATCGGTGGTGTAGCCGCGCTGGTTGACCGGATCGGTCGAGGTTGGCTCGGCTGCCAGGGCGAACGGGCCGCCCTTCACATCGGTGTGGATGTAGTTCGCCAGGAAGCGGACGTAATCGGTCGGGATCCAGGTCAGCCCGAGGAGATAGCCCATCTGCTTGCCGCCGCGCGCCTGACGGGCCGTCACCGCTGCCAGCGTGGTCGCGCCGGTGGCGAAGTTGGTGGTCGGTGCCGCGATCAGCTTGGCATCGTCAAGATCGAGGTAATCGAACCGGCCGATGATCTGGAAGGCGCCCATTCCGCCCTTGTTTATCGGGTGAAGCACCTTGGTCCGGTCCCACAGGCCGTTCTTGTAGCCGCGGGTTTCGCCGGTCAGGAAGAACCCGGCTTCGACGTGGCCGCCCCAAAATGTCGGGTTGGACGCAGGGGTTACCCCGCTGCCGCCGGCAAATGTATCAAGCCCGGTGCGGATGTCGCCTGGCCGATAGGTGCGCGTTTTGAGCATCTGCGCCTCGCCGCCGATATGCAGCGACTTGAACACGCCATAGGCTTCGACACCGAAGATATCGTCGCCGTGGGCGGCGATGTTGCCGGTGTCTACAAAGCGCACATCGGTGGTCTGCAGGAACGGACGCGCACGGTAGCGGCCGAACTGGTTGGTCGAAGGTGCGCCGGTTGAAACGCTTGCCACACCGCCGTTGTTGGACTGGAACTCACGATGCTGGAAGTTGGCACCCAGATGCACAAACCCATTGCCGACATAAGGCGTGTAGGTCACGCGGCTCGCACCGATCCAGCCATCGTTATCGACCGAAGCGTCGATCGAATGGGCGGCAAACAAGCCAGCATCGGCGCGCAGCAGCCCGTCGCTCGACTTGATTCCGGCCGACAGCCCCAGACGCCTTGTGTTGCCGAACGCGTCATTGATTTGCGCGCGTTCGATGAAGCTCGACCAGCGCGAGCTGGTTTGCTGCTCCATGCCATCAAGCGATTCCTGATTGCCCAAAGCGATCGCGAAGGGCTTGTTGGCGGGGGCATAGGTGAAGATGACATCGCCAAACCCGACCGCACTGTTGGCGTAATCAACTTCGGCCTTATAGCCGAAGCCGCCGGGGATGACGCCTTCAACGCCGATCCGCGCACGGCGGATACGGGCGTTGAAGCCAAGATTGCGGTTTGCCACATAATTATCCGGTTCACCCGCATAAGCGGCATCCAGCATCAGCCGGCCACGGACCTTGAAGCTCCAGCCTTCTTCCTTGTCTTCGCTCAAAGGCGCGCCCTTCCAGGTTGGGCTGGCTTTGGTGACCTGGACTTTTAGTGCATCGAGCTGGGCCTGAAGTGCCGCGATCTGCGCCTCCAGAACTGAGCTGCGGGCATCTGAGGACGAGCGATTGGCTTCGCTCGGGCTGACTTGCAGCAGCGCCGGATCATCGGGCGAAGGGGCATCGGCGGGTGGTTCGGCTTCCTTGTCCTGGGCATGCGCAACCGGCATGAAGGCAAGCATGCTGACCCCAGCGAGGACGAGCCAGGCGGCGCGCCTGTGAGTGTTCTTAGTCATTTTCCTGAATCCTTACTTGAGGCCCGCCGAAGTCATCGGCGTCATGCTGGTGGCAAAGCGTGCACTGCGCTGGCGCTGGGCATCGCTCATCGCGATCAGCCCGGACTGCCGAAGGTAGCCGTTCGAACCGAAGGTGCCTTCGCGGACGAATTCGGCCGCATAGGCCCGGATGCCGGGAATGGCATCGAGGTGCGCATTCTTGATGTAGATGAACATCGGCCGAGCACCGGGATAGCGGAAGCTGGCAATCGAGTCATAGCTGGGCTGCACGCCGTTGAGCGAGATCCCCTTGAGCCTTGAGGCGTTCTCTTCGAGGTAGGAATAGCCGAACAGGCCGACAGTGCCCGGATTGGCTTCGAGCTTCTGGACGATCAGATTGTCGTTTTCACCCGACGCGATATAGGCGCCGTCCTCGCGAACGCCCTTGCAGATCTGGTTGTAGCGAACCTCGTTGGTCTTCTTCATCGCGGCCATCGCCGGGGCACTCGCGCAGCCTGGCTCCATCAGCAGGTCTTCGACCGAAGAACGCGTCCCCGATGTCGATGGCGGACCGTAAATGCGAATCGGGATGGCCGGGTAGGCGCGATTGACGTCCTTCCAGGTCTTGGTCGGGTTGGGCTTGCCAAACGGGGCCTTGGCCAAGGCGTAGTAGAGCTCCAGCGTCGTCAGGTTCGACAGGCCGGTGGCGCGGGCAGTTGCCAGCGCGACCCCATCGAGGCCGATCTGGACCTCGGTAATCTGCGCCACGCCATTGGCGGCGCAACTGCGGAATTCACCCAGCTTGATCCGGCGTGAGGCGTTGGAAATATCAGGGTGATTCGCGCCGACACCGGCGCAGAACAGTTTGAACCCAGCGCCCGTACCGGTCGATTCGATGATCGGCGAGGGGATGCCGGGATTGGCGCGGCTGTAATGTTCAGCCACCGCCTTGGCGAAGGGATAGACTGTGGACGAGCCGACAATCCGGATGTTGCGCCGCATCTGCTGCGCGGCCACCGGAACGGCGACAACGCTGGCAGCGCCCAGCGCCAGCATAAGCTTGGAAGAGTATTTCATCGTAACCCCTATCGAGAGCAATAGATGGAGTGACGAAGCGCCACGCCGTGCCTCCCATTAGAAATGCGCTGTTACAGTTGCGTGACAGAGCTGCGACCAAACCATTTTCCTACACACCTCTGTCCCTGCTATCCTTCAGGCTTCGTGGGTGGGGCCGCGAATCCAGCAATAGCTGCGGAGGTTTCGTGCCTTGTCTGATCATTCCAATCCGTCACCTGACAGCCCCCTGACAGGTGACGTGCTGTGTAATTCTGCCCGCCCTTCCCGCCGCACTGCGCGCTCCGCGTTCCACTCCGAACCGCCTGATCCGGGTGATCCGCTGCTGGGGTTTGCGCCCTATCTCCACGCCGCGTCGCGGCGCAATTCGATCACGCCAGAGCGGCAGCGGGCGTTCATCGCCGCGCTTGCCGCCACGGGGATCGTGACTCAGGCAGCGCGCGTCATCGGGGCCAGCCTGGAGGCACTTTACCGGCTGCGTAATATGCCGGGGGCGCAAGGGTTTGCGGCGGCGTGGGAGGCGGCGATCGATCGGGGGATGGCGCGACTAAGGATTGTGCGCTCGAGCGGGCGATTGCCGGCGAGGAGCGCATGGTGGTGCGCGGCGGCGAGGTGGTGGCGCGGTAGAACCGCTATGACACCGGGTTGCTCCAGTTCCTGCTACGCCAGCGCCGTTCGCAGCGTTATAATACCGGAGCTGCACATTTCG
This sequence comes from Novosphingobium sp., assembly GCA_031372185.1. Taxonomy (GTDB): domain Bacteria; phylum Pseudomonadota; class Alphaproteobacteria; order Sphingomonadales; family Sphingomonadaceae; genus Novosphingobium. The sequence goes on along the minus strand of JANMKT010000086.1, from coordinate 24,025 downwards.
CCAATCTGCGCCCCGGCCACCCGGTCTACGAGCGGCTCAAGGCCGAATGGAGGCTTGAGGCCTTTGGTGATAAGGACGAGACCATCGCCTCGCTCGACAAATGGCTTGATGATATAGGGTCAGGGGCCGCGAAAATAGGGCGATGATTGCCGAATGGGATCGGGAAGACGGGGGTATTGAAGAAGACGGGGACATGAACCCGCAAGTTCTTCCTCCGCACTGGCATGGCGCGGAGATGAGTAGATTCAATCCTCATTGGCCAGACCCCGGCCGGAGGTCCGGCCTAGGCCGCAACCAGCGGCAGATTATCCATCACGTGGAGCGCACAGGCCTTCATGATGGTGCGGCATTGGGCCAGCTTTTCGTTTTCGTCGGCCCGGCGATGCCAGAGCAATGTCCATTCCAGAAGCGGAAACGCCAATGGCAACGGAAAGATCTGGAGGTCAAACATGCCTTCGGCGAACCGGGCAAGGCTGGCCGGGACGAGCCCGATGCAGCCACTCGACGCAACCGCAGCGAGCAATGCCGAATAGGATGAAAATCGTACGATATCATTTTGTTTCAGACTATTTCCAGCCAAAAACGCCTGCTCGACCGAGATGTTTCGGTCAGCATCCACCGCGAATGTGACGTGGGGATGATTGAGGTAATCCTCAAGCGACAAGCCACTCGCCAGTGCCATGTCTGCGCGGCGGCCGACCCCGACGAGCGTTTCTGAAAACAGCAGCTCGGAATTCAGGGAATCGAGCTCGCGGGCACCAACATGGCTGCCGACCAATGCCAGCCGTGGCAGGATGACGCAGTCAATCGTTCCGTTCAGGAGCTGCTCGGGCGAGTGGCCGCCTGCGCTCAGGAAATGGGGCAGGATGTTGATCTTTTCCCGCAACAGCAATTGGACGAGCGGCCCACTCAAAACATTCATGACATGATCGTTGGTTGCAATCGTGAACACAGTCGGCGGCGCCGAAGGGTGTTCCGCGCCAGGAGTGATCAGTTGCTGCACGGCAGACAGCGCTTGTTCCAGCGGGGCCAGCATGGCTTCGGCTTTGGGGGTAAGCTTCATCGAACTGCCGGACCGGACGATCAGTTCATCGCCGAACTGATGGCGCAGCTGTTTCAGGGCTCCGCTCAAGGCGGGTTGCGAGACATTCAGCGCGATCGCAGCTTTGCTGACGCTGCCGTGGCGCAGAATCTCGCGCAGCACCGGCAGCGTGTTAAGGTTGAACGAGCGGAGACTGGTCTTGGTATTCATAGGGCCGCGCTTTCATACCCCTGAAGGATTGACCGGATTGGCACAACTTCAGCTAGCAGGCCGGAAATCGATGAACTTCCGGGTTTTTCGGGCATTGTCTGGTCCTATCAGTCTGCCGCCCGAACAGGCACTCCATAGCGACTATACCCCACTTGGTTGAATACTCATCGGGTAAACCTATGCAGCCTATCATTCAATCCGATTAGACGCCTTGCCCCGGTTGCTTAGAGACCACGATGGCCGAAGCGCGAGCCTCGGGTCGCAACTGATCTTCCCTGATTATTAGTCAATAATATGAAGGATATCGGTGGATTGGCGAAGTGTAGACCACAGTCGCACTTCGCCAATTTACCTACACCTCCCGCAGTGCAGCTAGGTCAAGGTGGCTTGGCCCTAGCGGTTGAACGAGGGACGCTGCGCCAACCGTGCCCGCCAGGCCGCAACGTTCGGTCGCCCATCGCCCGCATCGATGCGCAGCACCCGGGCGAAATCGGTGGCGACGCCGGCGGTGATATCGGCAATCGAAAAGCCGCTCCTCGCAACGAACTCACGGTCGGCCAGATGAGCATCAAATCGGGTCAGGAAATCAATCAGCCGCGCTAGCCCGCGCTCAGCCAGTTCCGGAATCTGGGCGTAATTAACCGGGCCTGGCAGGGCGCGATCTTTCATCGCCGGGGCAGTATTGCGCATCGCCTCGGCGATGGCGCCCATGCACTCCAGCTCAATCCTGCTGTTCCAGCTGGCGATCTCGGCCTTGTCGAGCGGCGCGATGCCAAACAGCGGCGGGGTGGGATGCGCAGCCTCGGCCCAGGCAGCGATCGCCGCATTGTCGGCCAAAACCACCGGTCCATCTGGGCCATCGTCCAATTGCAGCGCGGGAACCGTGCAGGCCGGATTGATCGCGCGATAGGCCTCACTCAATTGCTCGCCCGCAGCCAGATCGACGATCTTCACCGCATGGGCGATGGCCTTTTCGGCGAGCACGATCCGGGCCCGGCGCGGACTGGGGGCACGGGCAAAATCATAGAATATCGGCATGGCGGCTCCTTCGCCGCCAGCCTAGCACCGCATCGGCTAATAGCGATTCTATAGAGCATGATGCGATAAAACTGAATTGCATCATGCTCTATAGTTCTTTGTTGTCGCGTGATTTTTTGCGAAAAACCGGTTCCCACTTTTTCGCACCACGCTCTAATGCCAAAGGAGTGACACTTTCGGCAACCGTGGTATTGAGACACATGGGGTGGAAGGGGATCATATTTGCTGCGGCGCTGATCGCCGCGCCTGCATTGGGGCAGGACGAGGCTCCTGCGCCTCCGCCGCCAGAAGTATGGACTTGCAACGCCGAAATGGTCTGCCAATCCAATCAGCGCCAATCCCTTGAAATTCGCGATGCAGCATGGCTTTCAGGCGATCGGCGCGATGAACGGGACCTGATGATCGACGATGATATCGCCCTGCTGAAAGAGCGGCTGGGTAAAATGGCCCGGTTCCGCTTCCCTGACGACCCCCGCCGGCAGGATTTCTATATCACCGATGTGCTTGACCGAACGGAGCGCAGATTGCTCGATGATGTGCTGGGCATCCAGCGTAAGCCGGTCCATCGCGTCGGCGGCGGCTTGCCGGTGCTGGTTGCCAGCGCGCCATTCATCGCCCAGATCCGTTATCGCGACAGCCTGACGACCCGCCAGCTCCCTGGCTTTGCAGACACGCGAACCTTCGGGGTCCGCTGGGAATCGCGCCACCGCTGCGGCGGCACCCAGATCGCGCACGATTGGGTGCTGACTGCGGCGCACTGCGTCAATCCGGATGAGATCAAGGCCGGCCTTGCGGTGCAGCTGGGTGTGACCGATATCTCGACCTCGCAGGGACTGCAGGTCAATGTCGAGAGCGCAGTAATTCATGGCGGATACGATCACCGGAACATCTATTTCAACGATGTCGCGCTGCTCCACCTTGCGCCAGACAACCGCCCTCGCGATCCGCGCAAGATGGCGATAGCCCCACTCTACCCCGCGCCGCTGGGCTCAGATGTGAAGGTCCATGCGGCTGGTTGGGGCCGGATCAATGATGATCCGCGCGCGCAGGTAAACGCCACCGCCCTGCTCCGCCGGGTCGAAATGACCACCCTCGCCAATCCGAAATGCGCCAGCCAGCCAGGGTATGGACCAACCCCGGTGGAGGTATCCGCCGGCATCAAAATGCTCGTACCCCGGGTCCATCCCCGGGTGATCTGTGTCTATGGCGATAACGTGAAAACCTGCAACGGCGATAGCGGTGGGCCGCTCTATTACTCGCCTTTCGGCGCCAGTGGCCGCAATGTGGCGCAGCTGGTCGGGATTGTTTCATGGAACAAGCAAGGCTGCCATGTGAACAGCGATGACAGCCCTGGCGTCTATACGCGGGTTCAACCCTACCTTTCGTGGATCAAGCAGGCGATGGAGCTGCGGCTGAAGCCGGGCGAAACCCGGAGATTGCCCGAATGATCCGCGTGATTTTCGCCGGGTTGCTGCTGGCCGCAATGCTTGCCGCGCCCGCGCGGGCCGAACCGCTGCAACCCGGACGGATCGAACCGTTTGAGGTCCGGCCTCAGGATAGCCGGTCACTGATCTGGCTGGAGCGCTGGCTGGCCGAGAACCAGCCAGGCGACCTGGCCGCCTATGATCAAGCCATGGCCTATGCGCTATCCGCTTCCGAACGGCGGCAAATGCGGGACCGGGCAATCGGGGCGGACCGCGCCGTTTCAGTCAACACCGGTTATGGGCTGGCCCGAAGTCACCTCGGCAATATCCGTTTCATGGCCGAAATCCGCTGGAGCGCCGGGCAGACCAATAGCACCGTCCCCGGGATCGACGATCCCACCCGGCCCCGCTGGCAAACCCGCCACCTCTGCGCCGGAGTGCTGATCGCGGATAACTGGGTGCTGACCGCCGCCCCTTGTGTGACCCCGGCAAAGCTGGCGGGCGGGATCGAAGTGGCGCTGGGGACCGGCGATCTGGCCCGTGATGGCGGCCTTGCGCGTCCGGTTGACCGGATTGCGGTTCATATTCAGGGAGGCCTTGCCCTGCTGCATTTGAGCGGCACCACCGCAGGATATGCCGAACGCGGGATCACCCCGGCCAAGCTCCAAACGGAAGAAATCGCTCCCGCCCGGCTCGAGTTGGATAAATATGCTGCCCCGCTCAATTACAGCGTTCTCGGGTGGGGCAGCCACATCAATGCGGCGGGCCAGCCAATCGCGCCTTTTCGCTACAGCGTGGTGATGGGCCTGGCTGCGCAAGAATGCGGGCGAGCTGAAGCGCCGAAGCTGGCAATTTGTCTGACCAACCGGGCGCTCAAATTCTGCCGCGAGGATAGCGGCGGCCCGGTCTACCATTATGATCCGCTGGGCGGTGCCCGGCTGATCGGGATCGTCAGCTGGACTCAGCCGGATTGCTTCAATCCGCCGCTTCCCGAACTCGATTCCCGCACCGAGGCCCCGATTATCCAGCTTGCCCCTTATAGCGACTGGCTGGCGCAAGCGATCAGGCCAAATGAACCAGGGCAGGCTCAGGCCGTCCCCTAGAGCGTGATGCGAAAAACTGGGAACCGGTTTTTCGTAATAAATCACGCGACAACAAGGAATTATAGAGCATGATGCGATTCAGCTTGATCGCATCATGCTCTAGGATCAGGACCTATTACTCACGCAGAGTTCGCTCTATTGCTTGACCGGCTGAACCCCGCCCGTGGTCGATTGACCATCGGCAGCAGGAGCGGCATCTGCGGCCGGGGCTGCGGCAGCATCGCTGGCTGCTTCGGTTGCAGCAGCTTCAGGAGCAGCAGCGGCATCGCTGGCGGTTTCGGTTGCAACAACTTCTTCGGTCGCTTCTGGTGCCTTTTTGCAGGCAGTCAGTGCCAGCGGAGCGGCCAGCATGGCCAGTATGGTGATTGTCTTACGCATCGCATTTCCCCCCTTGAGGATTGTTGGGACCTGCACTCTACGCCAAGCCAAGGCGGGTGAGCAATTGCGAAAATTCTGGCCGGCTGCGCAGCGGATCGAGCCACGGATCGACCTTGGTAATAACCAGCCCGCCATCCCCCAGCGCGACGGCCGCCTGCAACTTGCCAAGTGCATCAACGGTCTGACCCCATTGTGCGTAAATCTGCGCCAGTTGATAGCTTGCGGCATCGGTAAACTTGGCAATCAGCCGATCGGCGGCGGCCTGCGCTGCAGCGCGATTGCCCAGCCGGTGCTCGGCAATCGCCAGCCCCGTCCAGCTGATGATCTCGACCGGCTCGGCCAGGAATTCGCGCCGGGCATCCTCCAGGCGGCCAAGCTGAAGCTGGCATTGCCCAAGGTAGCTGCGGACCGTCCCCATTTTCGGATTAAGCGACAGCGCCTGGCGGCAAGATTCGATCGCTCCGGCAAAATCCCGCGCATAATAGCGCACAAATGCTTCGGCGCGGAATACCCCGGGATTGAGCGGATCAAGCTCGACCGCGCGGGCAACCGCGTCGCGGGCCTGCGGAGCGCGGCCCAGTTCAGCGCAATAGGCGGCGTAAAGCAGCATGACCGAGGCATCGCCCCAGCCCAGCATCCGGGCGCGCTCATTGGGCTCGCGCGCCGCTTTGAAATCGAGCAAACCTTGCACCAGCACATAGCCCAGGGTCGATTGCGCCAGCGCCAGCCGCGGAGCCAAGCGCACTGCCTCGCGGGCAGAAGTAATCGCATCTTCTGCCGCAGCGCGATATTCACGCCCCCGGGCATAATCGCCGGCCAGCAACACCCGCACCCGCGCCCGCTTCGCATGGGCCTCGGCGAAGTTCCGATCAGCCGCGATCGCAGCATCATACTGTGCCAGGGCGGCCCGCATCGAGGCTTCGCCTGAGCGCAAATTGTAATAGGCATTGCCGCGCAGATAGGCATCATAGGCGGTGATATTGCGGGTACCACCAATTCCGCCGCTGGCGCTCGCGCTTGCCGCAGTTTGAGCCGCCAGCGCAGCCGCGACATTATCGGCAATATCACCCTGAATCGCGAAAATATCGGTCATTTGCCGCTCAAACTGGTCGCTCCACGGAATGAACCCGCTGCTGCCATCGGTCAGCCGTGCGGCGATCCGCAGCCGGTCGCCCGAACGCCGCACACTGCCGCTGAGCAGGAAGGCGACACCCAGCTTGCTCGCCAGCTTTTGCGGCTCGTCGCCAGCCGGATCGATCGAGGCGGCCGAGGTCGGAGCCAGCACCCTGAGCGCGGCATTGCGCGACAGCGCGGTGCGGATTTCCTCGCCCAGTCCTTCGGCGAAATAGGCCTCGTCCGGATTGGCGCTGAGATTGCGGAATGGCAGCACCGCCACGCTGTTGCCCGGCGCACCGGGGCTGCCGAGCACGCCGAACTGCCACGCCGCCACCACCGCGCTACCTGCTACCACCACCGCGCCGCCGCCGATCAGCGCCCGGCGGCTCAACCCGGAATGCATTGCGGGTCGAGGCACTTGCACCGCGCCCGGCTGGCCCGCCAGCATCATTACCGCGCGGATCACCCGCTGGAATTCGGGCGCGGCAGCATGCCCACGCCATTTGGTGATATCGATCAGCTGGATCTGGCGAAAGCCAAGCGGAGCCTCGCTGCCATCGATAGTCAGCGGAACCAACCGGCGCCGATTACGCCCGACTGTGGCCTCATCGCAAACCCAATGCGACAAGGTCGAGGTTTTCGACCACAGCACCACCACCGCATCGGCCGCTTCCAGCGCCGCTTCGGTAGTGGGCAGGAAATTGTCACCGCCTTCGAGCAGCCCATCCCACCAGACCCGAAAGCCGGCCAATTCCAGCGCCTTGATGACCGGCAGCGCGCGCTTCTGATCGCTGCGCGAATAGCTGACGAAAATACTTGGCTGTGTGGGTGCCCCTTGTGGCTCCTGCTCGGGCTCCAGGCTTGCCGTGTCGTTTTCCATTCAAGCCTAACCTTGTCGCCTTGCCCCTGGCATTCGCTGGCCGCGTCAGTATCTGTAACGCCTCGTCCGCTCCACAAGCAAGAGGCATGGGTCAGCATTTCCGAGAGCGGCATTCGGTGTGACGACCGTGCAAAGATGGTTGCAAGCGTCGCAAAGTGCGTTCAGCATTGTCCGGGGAGGGCACTGGTTCAAGGGCCAGGGCTTCAGGGTATGGCTGCAGATGGCCAATTCTTAAGTGGGGGGAAAAACATGAACCGTCGCAAATCGGCAATTGGAATCCGTTCAGTTCTGTTGCTCTTGGCAACCACGGCTCTCGCGCCTGCGGCTTTTGCCCAGACCGCTCTTGCCCAAGGTGTTGGGCCTGCTGCGGCGGACGACAGCGAGATCCTCGTCACCGCCCAGAAGCGCGAGCAGAATGTTCAGGATGTTCCGATCTCGCTCCAGGTGGTCAGCTCGAAATTCATCGATGATCTGGCTGCCGATGATATCAGCAATATCGCCCAGTTCATTCCTGGGCTTGAGGTTTCCGCCAGCAGTCCGACCCAGCCCAATTACAAAATCCGCGGGATCAACACCTCGGACTTTGGCGTGGGAACCGACCCTGCAGTCGGGGTCTATGTCGATGGATTATATTCGGCCCGCTCGGGCGCGGCGGTTCTGGCGTTCGGCGACATTGAGCGGATCGAAGTGCTCAAAGGCCCGCAAGGCACGCTGTTCGGGCGCAATTCGGCGGCCGGGGCGGTTTCGATCACGACCAGAAAGCCGGTCCACCATTTCGAAGGGCAAGTGTCGGCGCGCGCCGGGAATTATGGCAAGGGGCGGATCGAGGCGATGCTCAACCTCCCGCTCGGGCCAGACCTCGCACTCCGAGTCAACGGCCTCTATAACCGCCGCGACGGGCTTTATACCGATGCCGCCACCGGCAAAAAGCTTAACCGCGAAGAAAACTGGGCGGGGCGCGCCGCGCTGCGCTGGGATGCCTCGGACGCGACCGATCTGACGCTGACCTGGACCCATGACAACCTCGATCAGGATGCCCGCCCGGCGATCGGAATTGTTGCCATCCCGGCTTTTCCGGCTACTCCGCCAACGCCGCCGGTCGCGGCCAATTACCTCAATCCCTTCGCCGTACCGATCCGCAATGACGTGGTCGACAACCACGAGACCCGCAACCTTGATGAGGCGGCTCTGACGATCAACCATGATTTCGGCGATATTGTCCTGACCTCGATTTCCTCATGGCGGCATTTCAAGACCGAAAACCGCGAGGACGAGGACGGCACCAACCGCATCGACCTCTATTTCGATACCAACAACCGCGAGAACAACACCAGTTGGTATCAGGAATTGCGGCTGGCGGGCGAAACCGGGTCGGTCAACTGGCTGGTTGGTGCAAGCTATTTCAAGGAAACCGCCAAGCAAATCAGCGACACTTTCGCCTATACCGATTCGATCAACACCGTGCTCGGCAATGTCGGCTTTGGCACTCCGTTCACCGATCTTGAATATGGGTTGTTGGTGCCGTTCGGTGTGCCGGCAACCCTGCTTGGCCACGGCTGGCGCGAGGCGATGTTCAACGAGGGCCATTTCTCGGCAGTGGCAGTTTATGGCGACGCGATCTGGGCGGTGAACGAGCGGCTGAACCTGACCGTGGGCGGGCGCTATACCCGCGATCGCAAGCGCTTCCAGTGGTTCAACGGCCTGCGCGAGGCGCCTGAGCTTGATGCCACGCTGCAGGCCCTGGCCGACAGCGGCATCCTTGGCTTGGCCGGGGTCACACCTGCTGATTTCCAGTTCGATCTGGTGTTCGATCAGAGCCAGCTGGCCGGGATCACCTGCGATAATGGCGTCACCGTGGCTGAAGGCGTGCCTTGCCAGCTCAGCCGGACATGGAGCAATTTCAGCCCGCGCGCGGTGATCGATTACAAGCTGGCCGATGATGTCATGGTGTTTGCCTCAATCGCCAAGGGCTACAAGGCGGGCGGGTTCAACAGCGTGCAAATCGCCTCGGAATTCAAAAACGAAGATGTCACCAGCTTTGAACTGGGGGTCAAGAGCCAGTTTCCGGCGGCCCATGTCGTGTTCAACCTCTCAGGCTTCCGCTACATCTACAACGACAAGCAATCGATCCGCCTGGGGGTTCCGGCGGGCAGCTCGATCCCGCAGTATCTGGTTGAAACCAGCGACGATCAGGCCTGGGGGATCGATCTGCAACTCAACTGGGAGCCGGTCCAGCAGGTCAAGCTGTTCGGCAATCTGCAGTATATCGATTCGACCTTCAAACGCCGGGTCCTGCCCAATGGCACTGATCTGTCTGGCGAACCGACCGGTGAGCCGAAACTGTCGGCCGCATTCGGCGCGCGGCTCGAACAGGATCTCGGTGGCAACGGCAAGATTGCCTTCCAGGCCGCGCATTCGTACCGGGGGAAAGGCCGGAAAAACAGTGAATCGATCGCCCAGGGATCAGCTTCGACGACCACCGCCTTTGTTACCGGCAGCGCGCAGAACCGCACCGACCTGCGCCTGTCATGGACCAGCCCCGGCGACAAGCTCGAGCTAGGGCTTTACGCCAACAATGTGTTCGATAATCGTTATGTAACGGGCATCAACAACATCACCGCCGATACGTTCGGCACGCCCTTTGTAGGGCTGTCCGACCCGCTGTTCTGGGGCGGCGACATCAAGGTGAAGTTTTAGAGCATGATGCGATAAAACTGAATCGCATCATGCTCTATAATTCTTTGTTGTCGCGTGATTTATTGCGAAAAACCGGTTCCCACTTTTTCGCATCACGCTCTAATGCCCGCCGAAAGCTGGCAATTCTGCTAAGGAAAGGGCGGCCTGCCTAGGAAACCGCAGTTTCCGCTCCGGCTTTTTCGGCCTCGCGGGTTTCCCGGGCCTGAGCGATTTCGGCCGCGCGCTCAGCCATGGCATCCCATGCGGCGGCGGAGCGCAGCGCGCGCTCGCGGACGTTATCAAGCTTGCTGCCCGCCGCCTCGGCCCGGGCCTCGATCGCGCGAGCGAGGTAGAAATCTTCTTGCGCCATAATCGTGGCTCCTTTCGGACCAAAAGACTGGTCCAGCCAAAGATTTGGCTGGGCCGAGGGGTGGGTACGTGGTCAGGCGATCAGGCTTGGCGCAGATTCGTTGCGCTCATCTTGCCGCGGCGATCTTCGGCCAGCTCATAGCTGACGCGCTGATCCTTTTCGAGGGTCTGCATGCCGGCGGCCTGGACCGCGCTGATGTGAACGAAGGCGTCATTGCCACCATTTTCCGGCTGTATGAAGCCGAAACCCTTGTCTTCATTAAAGAACTTGACGGTACCAACGATGGCGGCGGGGTTGTCAGACATGGTGTATTCCTTGCGAAGCGACGCCCGAACGCCGGGCATCTACGCCACGGGTTGCAAGAGAAGGAAAGAGGAGCGTTTAGGCGCCTGAGACCGACAGAGGCACCGATAGCCCATAACAGATAGGCCCTACGGCCCCAAAATGCAAAGGGTTACTGGTCGCCGGTCAGAAAGGCGACCAGCGCCTTGACCTTCTTCTGGCGCCACTGCGGCAGCGGCGCGACCAGCCAATAGGCCCGGCGGCACGGCTCGGCCTCGCTCAGCGCTTCAATCCGGCCCTGCGCCTGCCAGCCTCCCTCAAGCCAACTCCGCGCCAGCAGCGCCGGAACCCGGGCGCGGCCCATCCCGGCAGCAGCGGCGGCAAAGGCTTGCCCGGCGTCGCCCACAGTCAGCGCAGCACTGTCCTCGCCCTCGCCTGCCGGAGAGGGATCACCCGGCCAGGCGATCCAGCCGCCTGTCCCGACGCTGACCTGCACTGCTTCGCCCAGGCTGATGCCCTCCAGATCACCCGGCCCTTCGGTCCAGCGCACCGCAAGATCAAGGTTAGCCTCGGTAAAATCGGCGCCTTCACCATCGACCAGCACGATCCGCACTTCGGGATGGGCCGTGCGAAACGCAGCCAGCCGCGGTGCCAGCCACGCGGCAAAGAAATCGCGCGGGGCAGCGATTGTATAGACATGGCTCGATTGTCCGGCCTGCATCGCCTGCACCGCATCTTCGAAATGAAGGAACCCGCTGCGCAGCGCTTCAAGCCCGGCCCCCGCTTCATCGGTCAATTCGAGGCCCTTGGGGGTGCGGCGGAACAACACCACACCGAGCAGATCTTCCAGCGCGCGGATCTGCTGACCGACCGCCGCAGGTGTCACCGCCAGCTCATCCGCCGCGCGGGTGAACGAGAGATGCCGCGCCGCCGCGTCAAACACGCGCAAGGCGTTCAAGGGCAGATGCGTGCGCTTCATCCGAAGTTTGTCAGCCCGCCGTGGCCGGTGCCGCGAGCGGGAAAAATGGGATGGCCGCTTCAAACAGCGAGCCGTCCACCCGCCGGAAAGTATAAAAGCCCTCCATCGTGCCGTGCGGCGTGGTCAGCGGGCAGCCCGAGACATAATCATGACTTTGCCCAGGCTCGAGCAGCGGCTGTTCGCCGACCACCCCATCGCCCTCGACCACCGAGATGATCCCGCGCCCATCGGTGATCCGCCAGTGCCGGGTGAGCAGCTGGACCGGGACCGGCCCATCGTTCTCGATCCGGATATGATAGACCCAGAACCACTTCTCCGCCTCGATCCGCGACTGTTCGGGCAGAAAGCTCACCGCGACGCGCACAGTAAGACCTTCGGTGATGGCGGCATGCTGGAAAAGCTCTTTCATAACGGGTGCAGGGTAGCGACTGTTTGGGCTTGCGACAATCGAAGAGAGGCCCGCAGGCAATGAATTAGCGCATTGGTGGTTCGCTTGGCACTTCCCCTTTGGCGATTATCGCCGTATGGGGCGCGCATCTGAAGCAGCGCCTGTCACTGCGTGCTGGTACATCCGCTGGCCCAAACAATCGAGCACCCATGCCTTTTACCCAACTTCCCACCCCGCTGCGCGACGCGTTGGTCCAGCAGGGCTATACTGCCCCAACCCCGGTCCAGGCCGCGGTTATCGAGCCCGGCGCGCTGGGCCGCGATCTGGTTGTCTCGGCCCAGACCGGCTCGGGCAAGACGGTCGCCTTCGGCCTGGCGATGGCTGGTGAGCTGATCACCGATGAAAATCTGGCGATGACAAAAAGCCCGCTGGCGCTGGTGGTTGCGCCAACCCGGGAACTTGCCCTGCAGGTCAGCCGTGAACTTGCCTGGCTCTATGCCAAAACCGGAGCACGGATTGCGACTTGCGTCGGCGGGATGGACGCCTCCAAGGAGCGCCGCAATCTGAGCTGGGGCGCGGCGATCGTGGTCGGCACCCCGGGGCGCTTGCGCGATCACCTTGAGCGCGGCGCGCTCGACCTGACGGCGCTGCGCTGTGCGGTGCTCGATGAAGCCGATGAAATGCTCGACATGGGCTTTCGCGAAGACCTTGAGCAAATCCTCGACTCAACCCCTGATACGCGCCGTACCTTGCTGTTTTCGGCAACCATGCCCAAGCCGATCGTCGCGCTGGCCAAGCGCTACCAGCGCGATGCCTTGCGCATTTCGACCGTCGGTGATGATCGCGGCCACGGGGACATCATCTATCAGGCGATGGCGGTTGCGCCGTCCGATATCGAAAACTCGGTGATCAATCTGCTGCGCTTTCATGAGGCGGAAACGGCGATGCTGTTCTGCGCCACGCGCGACAATGTCCGCCACCTTCATGCCGGCCTGGTCGAACGCGGCTTTGCCGCCGTCGCCCTGTCGGGTGAGCATAGTCAGAATGAGCGTAACCACGCGCTGCAAGCCTTGCGCGATCAGCGTGCCCGGGTCTGCGTCGCCACGGACGTGGCCGCGCGCGGGATCGATCTGCCCAGCCTGAGCCTGGTGATCCACGTTGAAACCCCGCGCGATGCCGAAATCCTCCAGCACCGGTCGGGCCGGACGGGGCGCGCCGGCAAAAAGGGCACCGCCGTGTTGATCGTCCCCTACCCGCGTCGCCGCCGGGTTGAAGGGATGCTCAAGACCGCACGGATTGCCGCCGAATGGATCGCCGTGCCAACCCCCGAGGCGATCCGCGCCCGCGATGCGGAACGGATGCTCGAAGCACTGGTGGCGCCGGTTGAAGCGAGCGATATCGAACGCGAGATTGCCGCCCAGATCATGGGCCGGATGTCCGCCGATGAGATCGCCCTTGCCCTGGTGCGCGCCCACAGCGCCCGCTTGCCCGATCCGGAGGAGTTGCTCCAGCTTGGCCAGGGTGGGCGCGATGGTGGCCGTGATGGCGGCCGTGACGGGGGACAGTCAGAGCCGCATCACCGGGCCGGATTTGAAGATGTCGTGTGGTTCCGCATGGATATCGGTCGGCGCCAGAATGCCGATCCGCGCTGGATCTTGCCGCTGCTGTGCCGCCGCGGCCATATCACCAAGAACGAGATTGGCGCGATCCGCATTGCCGCAACCGAAACCTTCTTCCAGGTTCCCCGCACCGTTGTCGGCAAGTTCCAGGCGGCTCTGGCTCGCACAGCCGTTCCCGGCGGCGAGGACGAGAGCGGGATCACGATCGAGCTTTCGCCCGAATCCGGCGGCGCTGCTCCCAGCGGTGGTGGCCGCGAAGGCCCTCGCGAACAGCGCCGCGACGGACCACGTCAGGTCCGACCCGCGGCTTCGCGCGACTCCCGAAACGAAAGCCCGCGCGAAGCCCCGCGCCGCGCTCAGCTAAGCCCCAGCGACAAGCCGCGCGAATATGACCGCAGCAAGCGTCCCGGCGCTGGTGGACCCGGCGGCGGGATGGGCAAGAAGCCGCCCTACCGCCCGCGCTCAAGCGACGGCGGCCCCGGCCAACCGGGCGGCGCGCCCTACCGGGCCAAGCCCCACCCCAAAGGCCCCAAGCCACGGTGAGCGCCCTAGAATCTATCCGTTTTATATCGAGCCGCTTAGCTCCTCCCCCGGAAGGGGGAGGTTGGGTGGGGGTGTACTGCCGTCAACATGGATACGTCCCGTTCGCCTTGTTCCCCCACCCCTAACCCCTCCCCAATGGGGAGGGGGATTCGATAGGTGATTCAAACAATTATAGAACGACTCTAGGTGACTAATGGCATCCGCATCCTGGTCGATGCCGATGCCTGCCCGGTCAAGGACGAGATCTACAAAGTCGCTTTCCGGCACGCGATCCCGGTCACGATCGTCAGCAACAGCCCGTTCCGGGTCCCGCTGCATGCGCTGGTGAACCGGGTGGTGGTGAGCGACAGCTTCGACGCCGCCGATGACTGGATTGCCGAGGCCTGCGATGCTGCCTCAATCGTCATCACCGGCGATATCCTGCTGGCCGATCGCTGTCTCAAGGCAGGCGCAGCGGTGCTGGGCCACAATGGCAAGCCGTTCACCCTTGCCTCGATCGGCAGCGCCATCGCCACCCGCGCTATCATGGCCGATCTGCGCGCCGGCGGCGATGTGATCGGCGGGCCAATCGCGTTCAACAAGGCCGACCGCTCGCGCTTCCTCTCCGCGCTGGATGAAGTCCTGATGCGGTTGAAACGGTTGCGCTGAGCGCCCGAGCATGGCTAGTGACGCGCAACGGGGAAACTTCAACCATGCGCTCATCCACCAACACCACCGAACTGTTCCTGCTGGCGCTGATCATCATCTTCGCGCTGCCCTATCTGCTGTGGCGGCTGGGCCGGACTGATTATTTTGCGCCGCTGGTGGTGGTCCAGATCGTGGCCGGGATCCTGCTCGGCCCTGGCGTGCTTGGAGCAGTGTTTCCAGCCTATTACCAGACGATCTTCACCCCGCCTGTGATTGCTGCGTTGAACGGGATCGCCTGGTGGGCAGTGATGCTGTTCGTGTTCGTCGCAGGGATGGAACTTGATATCAAGGAAGCCTGGCGCTGGAAGGGCGAAACCGGGATCACCGCTGGGCTGGCCCTTGGCGCGCCGCTGCTGCTGGGCAGCGGGGCGGCGATGCTGCTGCTGGCCTTTGGCGGGACCGGCTGGATCGGCGCGGCGGGGACCGACTGGCAATTCGTGCTGGGCGTCGGCATGGCCTGCGCGGTTACCGCGCTGCCGATCCTGGTGCTGTTCCTCGAAAAGCTCGAACTGCTGCGCAAACCGATGGGCCAGCGCATCCTGCGCTATGCCAGCCTCGATGATCTGGCGATCTGGGCGGTGCTGGCGCTGATCCTGCTCGATTGGGAGCGGGTCGGCCGTCAGATCGGGTTCATCGTCCTGTTCGTCCCCGCTGCTTTTGCGATGCGGGCACTGATCCAGCGGCTTTCGGTGATGGACCGCTGGTATGTCGGGCTCGTCTGGCTCGCCGCTGCGGGCTATCTGGCGGATTGGGCGGGGCTGCACTATATGGTCGGCGCGTTTCTGGCCGGCGCAATCCTCGACGCCGAATGGTTCGAGATCGAGCGGATGGACCGCTTCCGCACAATCGTGCTGCTGGCCTTGATGCCGGTGTTCTTCCTGTCCACCGGGCTTCGCACCAGCTGGGAAGTGGGCGGCTATGCGGTGTTTGGCGCCGCCGCACTGCTGCTGGTGGCATCGATCATCGGCAAGCTGGTGGGCGTCGGCCTGGCCGGCAAAATGCTCGGCTGGGGCAAGGGTGAGGCCTGGGTGATCGGCTGGCTGCTGCAGACCAAGGCACTGATCATGATTATCTTCGTCAACATCCTGTTCGACAAGCAAGTGATCACCGCGCCCACCTTCACTGCCCTGCTGCTGGCGGCGGTGGGCAGTACCATGCTGACGATCCCGATTGTGACACCGGCATTAAAACGGCTGGAGGAGCTGACGCGGAAGGCAGGTTAACTCTTATCTTCCTTACGCCGATCTTCCTTGCGCTTATCTTCTTCGTGCCGGTCTTTTTGACGGCGATCCTTTTCGCGCCGTTCGGCCTCCCGCCGTTCTGTCGGTTTGTCTGCCAATGCTCATACTCCCTGATCCACCACCCATCGCGGTGCTGCGGAGCGACCCGACCAAGACATCCGCCAAATCAGCGCGGCTTACAAGCCCATTTTCCCCAGCGCCCGATCGAGATCTTCGATCAGATCATCGGGATCTTCAAGGCCGACATTCAGCCGCAACAACCCCTCACCCACCCCCATTTCGGCGCGGGTCTGCGCGCTGACCGAATAATGCGTGGTCGAGGCCGGGTGGCACATCAGCGAGCGGGAATCACCGATATTATTCGAGATATCGATTAGCTCGAGCCCGTCGAGCAGCGCGTGGGCCTGCGGCCGATCTGCCAGTTCGAAGGCAAAGATCGAACCGCAAGCGTCCATCTGTTTCAACGCCAGATTGTGCTGCGGGTGGCTGGGAAGCCCGGGATGGAGCATCCGCGGCACCCGTCCTTCGAGGAATTGTCCAACTTTCAGAGCATTTTCGCTTTGCTTCTTCACCCGCAGATCAAGTGTTTCCAGACCCTTCAGCACCACCCAGGCGTTGAACGGGGAACAGTTTGGCCCGGTGTTGCGCTGAAATGGCAGCAGCTTGTCGTTGATAAACTCCGCGCTGCCGCAGACCGCGCCAGCCAGAACTCGGCCCTGCCCGTCCATCAGCTTGGTCGCCGAATAGGCCACCACATCGGCGCCGAATTCCAGCGGGCGCTGCAGCGCCGCAGTGCAAAACGCGTTATCGACTACGCTGGTGATCCCGCGTGACCGGGCGAGCCCGCAAACAAACGCCAGATCGACAATATCCATCGTCGGATTGGCCGGGGTCTCGAAAAAGAACACCTTGGTGTTGGGGCGGATCGCCGCTTCCCACGCGGCATTGTCGCGCGAATCGATGATGGTCGTCTCGATCCCGAAGCGGGGGAAGAGGCTGTCAGTCAGCCAGCGGCAAGAACCAAACGCCGCGCGCGCGGCCACCACATGGTCGCCCTGGCTGAGCTGGCAGAGCAGCGCGGTGGTCATCGCCGCCATGCCGGTCGCCTGGGCGCGGCAGGCCTCGGCCCCTTCCATCAGCGCGATCCGTTCTTCCAGCATCGCCACGGTCGGGTTCTGGAGGCGGGAATAGGTCATCCCCTCGGCCTCGCCGGCAAACCGCGCAGCGACGGTGGCAGCATCATCGTAGCTGTAGCCCGAGGTCAGGAACAGCGCCTCGCTGGTCTCGCCCTGCTCGCTGCGCCACGTGCCCCCGCGCACGGCCTGGGTGGCGGCGCGCCAGTTACGGGTGATCGAGCGGTCCTGTCCGGTGGTGCGTTTCATGAGCCGCGCTGTAAGTGCGGTACAACCGGGGTGCAAGTCCATTGCGCTTGTCGCGCCCTGCCCTTATCCGCCTCCCGGATGCGTTCTCCCAACACCTTGGCGCCCTTTACCCAGGACAAAGACCCGGCCGATTGGTGCGCGGTGATCGCGGTGATGTTCCTTGCTCTGGTCTGGCACCGGCTGGGGATCCCGACCCGGATCTATTTCGACGAGCTTCACTACGTTCCCGCCGCGCGGGCGATGCTGGCGGGGATCTCGGCCAATCCGGAACATCCGCTGCTGGGCAAGGAGATGATCGCTGCGGCAATCTGGGCGCTGGGTGACAGGCCGCTGTTCTGGCGGCTCCCGTCAGCCTTGTTCGGGGCCTTCGGGCTGTTCGCATTCGCCCGGGCGATGTGGTTTGCCAGCGGGCGGCGGTTCGCGACGATTGCGGCCATGCTGCTCGTCGCCACCGATTTTGCCTGGTTCATCCAGAGCCGGATCGCAATGCTCGACATGGTCATGGCGGGGATGGCGATGGCCGCGCTGTGGATGCTCAGCGCGGCGCTGCGCCGGCCGGAGCAAGGACGCTGGCGGCTGGTGCTGGCCGGAATTTTCCTGGGCCTGTCACTCGGCGCGAAATGGAGCATCGCTCCGGTGCTGCTCCTGCCCGGCCTGACCTTCGTGTGGCTTAAGCTAAAGCACAATGGCCGCCACTTCCTCACCACCCGCAGCGGTGGCCCGGTGCCGGGGATTTCACTGATCGAGGCTGGAGTATGGCTGGGGCTGGTGCCGCTGATGGTTTATTGGCTGACCTTCTGGCCGGGCTTTTTCTATGCCAAAGCCGCGATCGATCCGTTTGATCCGATCGGTCACCACCACTATATGCTCCAATTGCAGGACAGCGTGAAGCGGCTCCACCCCTATCGCAGTGTCTGGTATGAATGGGTCGGCGATTGGCGCGCGATCTGGTATCTTTATGAGGTGACCGACGGCGCCCAGCGCGGCGTCGTGCTGATCGGCAATCCGTTTACCATGCTGGCGGGCCTCCCGGCGCTGGTCTGGGCGCTATGGGCCGGGCTGCGGCGGACCCGCTATGACGCGCTGGCCTGCGTGGTGCTTTATGCCGCGACGCTGGGGATGTGGGCTGTCTCGGGCAAGCCGATCCAGTTCTATTACCATTACCTGTTGCCCGGCACCTTCCTGATGGCCTGCCTGGCCCTGGCACTGGACGAGCTGTGGGTGCGGGGCAAGCGCTGGCTGCCACTGGGCGCGCTGACCATCGCTGCGGGGATGTTCGTCTATTTCTACCCGATCATCTCGGCGGCCAAACTCCACCACGGCAAGCAGAGCTACGCGCAGTGGATGTGGCTGAAGAGCTGGCGATAATCGTCGTCCCGGATCAAGTCCGGGACGACGCGAAACTCAATACTTGCCCCAGACGAACTTCGAGCTGAGTGCGAAATTCCACACCGAACCGACGAGAATCCCGGCGATGGCGGCAGGGTATTCGTGGAAGCCGAACCGCACCAGCACCGAGGCAGCGCCGACATTGGCGAGCAGGCCGACCGAGCAGGTCAATGCAAACCGTGCCCAGCCCCGGGCCAGCGCGGAAAAGCCGTTCAGCCGCTGATCGGCATAAGTCAGCGAATTGTTCAGCACGAAGTTGAAACTCATCGCCACCAGCGCGGCAATTGTCTGGCCCGCTTCGAAATCAGAGACCAGCTGGCCTTTCAACGTGCCGCCAAACATGGTCAGGAAGGTGGCGAGCACAGCCATATGAACCACTACGCCCGCCGCGCCGATGGTGCCAAACAGCGCAAACCGGGTCGGGATGTAGCGGCCCAGCCATTTGTCATACAGCCCGACCAGGAATTCGAACACCACCGTCCGGTCAAGCTTGCTTTCGCCTTCCGCCCGGGCGGCAAAGGCCAGCGGGAATTCCTTGACCCGCATCGGTGCATCCACCGTGGCGAGGATATCGAGCAGGATCTTGAACCCCACGCCTGAAAGCTTGGGCGCGGTTTTGCGCAACAGATCGGTGCGGAGCATGAAATAACCGCTCATCGGATCGGTCAGTTCGACCCCGGTGACCCTGCGGGCGACTGCATTGGCAATCCCTGAAGCCTTGACCCGGTCCGGGCGGTTCCACGCTTCGGTGCTGGCACCTTCGCAAAAGCGTGAGGCATAGGCAACATCGTATTCACCGCTGGTCAGCGCCGCAACCATGCCCGGCAGCAGCACTGGATCATGCTGGTGATCCGCATCCATCACCGCCACCAACGGGGCTGCGGTTGAACACATCCCCTCGATCGCGGCCGAGGCCAGCCCGCGCCGCCCGATCCGTTCGATCACCCGCACCCGCGGGTTCTCAAGATTGATCGCCCGGGCCTCGTCAGCCGTGCCATCGGGGCTGTGGTCATCGACGAAGATCGCTTCCCAGTTGAGCCCGGCCAGCGCGGTGCCCAGCCGCTCGACCAGCGCGCGCAGATTGCCGCGCTCATTATAGGTGGGAAGCACCACGGCCAGCTGGAGCGGAGTGATCATGCGCGCGAAATCTGTTCGAGCACCGCATCGCCGATTGCCGCAGTGCCCAGGCTGCCGCCCAGATCGGCACCGCGAATACCGTCACCCAGCGCCCGTGCCACCGCGGCTTCGATCTGCACGGCCTGCGCCTCAAGCCCGAAGCTGTGGCGCAACAGCAGCGCAGCGGAGAGGATCGTCGCCAGCGGATTGGCAATCCCGCGACCGGCAATATCAGGCGCACTGCCGTGGATCGGCTCGTACATGCCCTTGGTGCCATCTGAGAGCGATGCCGAAGCCAGCAATCCGATTGAACCGACACACATGCTGGCCTGATCTGAGAGAATATCGCCAAACAAATTGCCAGTCACCACCACATCGAACTGGCCAGGAGCCCGAACCAGCTGCATCGCGGCATTATCGACATACATATGGCTAAGCTCGACCTCGGGATATTCGGCTGCAACCTCGCTCACCACATCGCGCCACAGCTGCGAGGTTTCGAGGACATTGGCCTTGTCGACCGAGCAGAGCTTGCCGCGCCGCCCCTGTGCAGCCTTGAACCCGATATGGGCAATCCGGCGCACCTCGTCTTCGGCATAAGACATCATGTCCCAGCCCTGACGGCGCCCGTCTTCCAGCGTGCGGATGCCCTTTTCGCCGAAATAGACATCGCCGTTGAGCTCGCGCACGATCAGCAGGTCTATCGCGCTGGATATTTCAGGTCGGAGCGCAGAAGCATCCTCCAGGCCCTTGAAAAGTTTGGCTGGACGCAAGTTTGCGAACAGGCCAAGTTCCTTGCGCAGGCCTAGGATCGCTTGCTCAGGGCGCAGGTTGCGTTCAAGATTGTCACAGGCCGGATCGCCCACCGCTCCGAACAGGATGGCATCGCAGCTCTGCGCCAGTTCCAGCGTTTCGGCCGGAAGGGGATGACCGTGGCGCTGGTAGGCAATCCCGCCGACATCGGCTTCGAACAGGGTCAGGCCCGGCAAATCGAGCGCTTCGAGCACACGGACCGCCTCGCGGGTGACTTCCGGGCCGATCCCGTCGCCGGGGAAAACTGCAATCTTCATGGAGATTTTGCCTAACCAATCCGGGCCAGTTGCGCGCGAAGCATGGCGCGCGCTCCCATAACATCGCTGCGCCGATCGGCAAGGCAATAGCGTTCCACCAGCGCCCCGATCGCGTCAAACGCGGCGAGCGAGGCCGCCCAGCTGTCCTCCAGCGGAGGCGGCGCGCCACCATAACCCATCTCGCGCAGTAACAGCGTTTCATAGGCCGCCATTCCCGGCACCCAGCCACGCGCCGAGGGAGCGTGGCAGATCGCGGTGAGCAGCGCGGCGAGCGCCTGATACAGCGAGGGATAGGCCTGCCGCTCGGGCAAAGCGGCAGCGGTGAGCGAGGTGGCCCAGCCGATCGCGCTGGCCGCCAGCGGCTCGCCCAGCCACGGCCCGCGGCTCTCGGTCAGCTCCAGCCGGGCAAACGGCAGCTGGGTGTCCGAGCGGGCGCGCAATTCCGCCTCGACCAGATTGCCGGGGATCAGCACCGGGCGCAAATTCCGCCCGCGTCCGCCCGCGACATAGCCCGCGACCAGCCCGTGATGCTCGGTCAACAGCCGCGCGATCACCGCCGTCTCGCCGTGCGGGCGCGCAGCGCAGATGATGGCAGGGGCGCGGATGTTCATGGGCTGGGTGTGGCGGGTTGGCGCTGGGAAGTGAAGAGATTGTTCGCGCAGAGTCCGCCGGGTTCGCAGAGAAGTATAGGTATATTTCACGCAGAGACGCAGAGGCGCAGAGGCGCAGAAAAATTGCGCTTGAGGCGAAGCCTCCTTACCCAAATACGCTGCTTCCAGATGAAAGGCAGGTTGGGGGAAGCAGGCCTGCGGCGCGGGACGACATCTCTGTGCCTCTGCGTCTCTGCGTGAATCAAACTTCTTTGCGAACCCGGCGAACTCTGCGCGAAAAACCTACTTCTTCGGCTTGGCCGTCTTGCCCTCAAGCGCATCAATCCGCTTCAGCAGCGCGGCGTTCTCGTCGCGGGCCCTGGCGGCCATGTCCTTGACCGCGTCGAATTCCTCGCGGGAGACGAAATCCATCCCCCCAAAGGCTTCCTTGAACCGCTCGCGCGCGCCTTCACGCGCTTCGCGGCCCATCCCGGCAAAGGTGCCGACGGCGCTGTTGAGCAGTTTGACGAAATCGGCGATCCGGGGGTTTTCACTTTGCATGGGCGCTATATCGCCTTTCACGGATCAAATTACAACGCGCGTCGCTGCACCTGAATAGCTCTGCCCATCGGCATCGGAATTGGCACGGAGGAATTCATAATTGAGCGCCGTCGCAAACAATATCCACACCAGATAGGGCAGCAGCAACCACGCCGCCAATGGCCGGATCCTGCGGAACAGCATGATAGTGGCGATCACCAACACATCCAGCACCCCGATCAGTACCAGCGCTGCGGTGATTTGATGCGCGCCGAAGAACAGCGGGGTCCAGGCAAGGTTGACTACGAATTGCAGGGCAAACATCGCAATAGCGATCCCCCGGCCCGGCGCGCGCCGGGCCGCAGTGATCATCGCCAATGCCAGCCCCATCACCACATAAAGGAGCCCCATCACCACATAAAGGATCGACCAGACAATCCCGAACGCAGCCGGCGGCGGATAGATCGCGGGCTTGACCAGATCATCGAACCACGGATTGCCTGGCCCGGAGCCCGCAACCATTCCCGAAAAGAAGCCCAGCATCAGCAGGCCCGGCACCAGCACCAGCGCCCAGCGCAGGAAGGCGGCGCGCAACTGACCGGGTAGGGCAAGCTCTGTCATGCAGGGAAGATCCTCGATTCGGATATATACTCGGGCGATATTGGCGAGGCCGCGCGCGGGTGGCAATGGCGCGTGGGTGCACTATCCCCGTTTGGCCGAGATCAGGAATTCGACATTGCCTTCCGGACCGGTGATCGGGCTTTCCACGATCCCCGCCACTTCCCAACCCGCATCCTCAAGCCAGCCGCGCACTTCCCCGCAAACCCGCGCGTGCAGCGCAGCATCGCGCACCACTCCGCCCTTGCCCACTTCGCCGCGGCCGACCTCGAACTGCGGCTTGATCAGCGCGACCAGCTGGCACTGCGGCGCGGCCAGCCGCAGCGGCACTTCCAGCACTTTGGTCAGGCCGATAAAGCTGGCATCGCAGACCACCCAAGTGCAGGGCGCATCGATCTGCTGCGCGGTGAGGACCCGCGCGCTGGTTTGCTCGAGTACGATGACCCGCGGATCCTGCCGCAGCTTCCAGGCAAGCTGATTGGTGCCTGAATCGACTGCGAACACCCGAACCGCGCCCTTGCTGAGCAGCACATCGGTGAACCCCCCGGTCGAACTGCCGACGTCCATTGCCACTGCGCCCGCCGGATCCAGCCCGAAATGTTCGATCGCATGAGCCAGCTTGATCCCGCCGCGCGACACCCAAGGATGATCGCGCCCGCGCAGTTCGAGCGGCGCATCCTCGGCAATCGCCTGGCCACTTTTCGCGATCTTGGTCTCGCCCGAAAACACCAGCCCGGCCAACACCAGCGCCTGCCCCCGCGCCCGGCTTTCGACCAGCCCGCGCGATACCAACAACTGATCGACCCGCGTTTTAGCGGCAGGGCGGGACTTCGGCGGGGTGGGCATGGGGTCAGCGCACTTGTGAAGGGAAGCGCCTCATTCCATAGGGAGGGGATGAAGGCAACTCACCGCTCCCCCCGGCTGCTTGGTCTGTGTGTGACTGCGGCCGGGCTGCTCAGCGCTTGTGCGGTGCCGCGGGTCATTCCGCCTGCCCCAGTGCCGCCGGTGGTCGTGCGCCCGCCGCCTGCTCCGGCTCCCCCGCCGGCCAATTGGCGCGATATGCCGATCACCCCGGGGGGGTGGAGCTGGCAGCTGGAAGGCACCCGCTCGGTCGCCCGGTTCGGCCTGCCGGGCGTAGCATCGCTGGTCACGCTGAGCTGCGATCGCGCCGCCGGGCAAGTGCTGCTGGCGCGGACCGGAACCGGGGCGGAAATCCCCGGCGAACATATCCCGATGGCGATCACCACCACCACTGGCACCCGCCCGCTGACCAGCGAGCCTGCGGTGAGCCAGCCGGGGGTGGTAACGACCGCGCTCCGCGCCGCTGATCCGATCCTTGATGCG
>JANMKT010000025.1:0-5513 GCA_031372185.1 Novosphingobium sp. | reverse complement strand
GGTGCGGCAGCCCTCCCTCCGCCCGGACTAACGGGTTCAGGTTCAACGGGTCGCAGGCCTTCACGCCCACCTCTCAGTCACACGACTCCCCGGGGATAGGGAGATGATAGGGGGTGGGGGATATATAGTCCAGCCTGCCCCTCCCGCTTGAGGGGGTGGTTGGGTGGGGGTGTGCAACGCCAGCGTGGACGCTCGGCTGTGCCTCGCTCCCCCACCCCTCAATCCCCTCCCCGGCGGGGAGGGGAGGCTTTAGACATATCGCTTCATCCGGCTGCGCCATTGTGCTACTATGTGTACACTTCAGCACAAGGTCACATCGATGAGCGCCAGCAGCACCACTATGAGCATCCGCCTGAGCAGCGAAACCAAAGCCCAGCTCGGCCTGCTGGCAACCGCGACACGGCGCAGCAAGAGCTTCCTCGCCGCCGAAGCCGTCGCCGCCTATGTCGCGCACGAGCGAGAGATTATCGCGGGCATCCAGCGCGGACTGACCGATATGAAGGCGGGGCGGACCGTAACGCATGAAGCGGCAATGGACGAAATAGACGCGTTGATTGATGGAATCGAGCAAGCCAAGCCAGCATGAAGCGCCCGGTAAAATGGTCCCGCGCCGCGCTGGATGATCTCAAGGCCCAGATCGCCTATATCACCCGCGAAAACCCCACCGCCGCCCGCCAGGTCGCCGCGCGTATTCGGGTTGCCGGAGATGGGCTGGCCGATTTTGCCACGGGGCATCCGGGTCGGGTTGCGGGGACAAACGAAAAATCGGTGAGCGGCCTGCCCTATATCATCGCCTATGCCATTGACCGGAGCGACAGTGCGGAGGCGATTGTGGTGCTGCATGTGATCAACACCGCGCGGGACTGGCGCGAGGGGGAATGGCCGGGGTGATGCGAAAAGCGTATCGCTGACGTTGTACTAAATTTTGGCGCGGCAAGGACCATAGAGCGCACTGTAACCAGAATCCTCAGATTTCCAGTTGGTCCGGCAAGGCATCTGTGATCCGGGCAAACAAGGTATTAGGATCATAACCCATTGCCTTAGCCAAGGCGCAAAACTCAATCAGGTCAAGTCGCCGAACCCCGGTCTCAATGATCGAGATGTGAGTTTGCCGCTTCCCTATCCGTTCCGCCACTTCGGTTTGGGTCAGTTTCGCTTCTTTTCTGGCAGCAATAAGGACAGTCAGGAACGCTTTGTAGCCATCTGAAAATTGAGATTTGGGCATGAAAGCGTCTCGGACTGAACGAGACGCTTGCGCTATACGCAGCTTTTCGATACCCGATATTTAGATATATGATATTTGCGTATTTGGGGCATTGCATGATGGCGCGGACAGGAAGCAGTGGTCATGCTTTGGCCCATGCGGATGAAGTCCTCGCTGAGCTCCCGTCGCCATATTTCGTCGTTGACTTGGCAACACTTCGCGCGAGCTACGCAGCTTTCCAAACGGCCCTTCCGAATGCTGCCGTCTTTTACGCACTCAAAGCCAATCCCCAAGAGGATATTCTAAACGTGCTCGCCGAAATGGGAGCGGGTTTTGAAGCGGCGTCTTGGCCTGAAATTGAATTATGTCTCTCGCTCGGAATTGACGCTAGCCGCGTAATGTACGGCACCGCAGTGAAGGCACGGTCACATGTCGAGCTGGCCGCACGGGCCGGAATTGATCACTTCGCCGCAGACTCAGCCGAAGAACTTCAGATGCTGGCCGTGGCCGCACCCGGAGCGAGAGTCTTCATTCGTGTACATGTAGATGACGGAAGAAGCGTCTTCCAAATGAACAGCAAATTCGGTGCGCCGGTCGAGGCCACAGCCGCGCTCCTGCGCCGTGCAGCCAGTCTTGGCCTTCGTCCGTGGGGCGTAAGTTTCAATGTCGGGTCGCAGGCAACACTTGCGACCGAATGGGCTGTTGGCATTGCTGCAATCGCTCCAGTTTTCGCCGAACTTGAGGCGGAAGGCATTCGGCTTGATGTACTGAACCTCGGTGGCGGCTTTCCAGTGCCATACCGAAATCACCCCGAAATCCCGCTTTCGAAGATTGCGAGCCACATAAACGAAGCGCTCTCGTTCCTGCCGTATCAGCCGAACCTTGTCGTCGAACCTGGCCGTGGCCTCGCCGCCGCCGCCGGTTCCCTAGTAGCGACCGTCCAGTCTCGTATTGAGCGGCGTGACGGCTCGTGGCTGTTTCTCGATTGCGGTGTTTACAATGCATTATACGAAGCGCTTCTCCACCAAGGCCGCACAGAATACCCGGTCATGGCGCTTGGGTCTCGCGCTCTGGATTGCACGACTGCAAAGTTCATCCTTGCCGGTCCAACGGGTGACGGACTCGATGTAATCGCGCGCGACGTTGTTATGCCAGCCGATTTGGCAGCTGGTGATCGCCTCCTCTTTGAAAACGTCGGAGCGTACACACGTTGCATGGCTTCGACATTCAACGGCTTTCCGGTCCCGCCGGTACGCATTGTGGGAGTGTAGTGATGGAACAGGGAATTCGTATTGCCGCCCTTGCCGGTCTTGGTGGAATGTTCGGATGGGGAGTGGGCGATTTCTTCGCCAAGAAGACTATCGACGAGATCGGCGATGTGACGAGCCTGGTTCTTGCTCACATGTTCGGCACGGCTTTCCTGTTGTTTGTGGTCGGTTACGCCGCGATGACGGGTCGGCCACCAGTCATTCCAACCGATCCGGCGGACTGGGGCGGTGTTTTCTTTTTCGGTGTTTTGCAGGCGATCGTATACCTGTTGGTCTATCGTGGCTTCGGGAAAGGACAACTCGCCCTTCTCAATCCGATCTTTGCCTCTTTCTCAGGTCTTACTGCCCTGCTCTCCATCGTTTTTTTGGCGAGGTCATTACCGGCCATGCGGTGTTTGCACTCGCTACCATCTTTGGCGGCGTGCTGCTGCTCAATGCAGATTCGCAGGCGTTGCTTGAGCGCCGACTTGGCTTTGTTCGCGTTCCCGGCTTTCCCGAGATCGCACTAGCAACGTTTTTGGCGGCGATCTGGACATTGCTATGGGGAAGATTCATCAACGGTCGCGATCCCATTACCTACGCTGCGCTCATGTACTTCTTTATGACCGTCACGCTGATGCTTTATGCACTCGTTACGGAGGTGAGCCTTTCCGTTTCGCGTCCGGCCGTGTGGCTATTCTTGGCACTCATTGGCCTCTGCGAGACTGGTGCGTATCTGGCGATTAGTTGGGGATACGCCGCAACTACCCACCTCAGTATCATCGCACTTCTATCAGGCGCATTTTCACTCCCTACGATAGTGCTTGCCCGAATCTTTCTCAAGGAGCGGACGACTCTCCTTCAAGGGGCAGCTAGCATCGTGATTATTGGAGGCATCGTGCTTTTGAATGTGGGTTAAGGACCGGGGGCGTGAGAGCAGGCCAGCTTACAGTGCTAGCTCCTAAACTGATCTCATGGCCCCCCTAAGCCGCCTTCCCCAGCACAAAATCGACATGCACCGCGTCATAGGGGAACACCACGCCGCCGTCCTGGCGGTCGATCACGCCGGCCTTGATCAGCGCCGTCACATCGCCATGCACCGCCTTGACATCGCGCCTTACCCGGCGGGCTACCTCGCGGATCGAGAGGACGCCCTGGCCGGTCATGGTCTGAATGATTTCGGTCCGCTTCGGGCTGAGCGTCTTCCACATCTGCTCTATCGACAGGAACGAAATGCGATTGCCCTGCGGCTCGCCCCGGAAGGCAGCGGCAAGCCGGGCTTTGGTGTCTTCCAGCGAAGAAACGCCTACAGTCACAATGTTTTTCATCTCTGCCTCCATTGCTCAACGTCGTCCCAGAAATCGGTCTGCAACTGGTCGAGGTTCGAAAAGAAATAGTCCGTTTCGAGGTCGCCCAGATGCTTGTGATCGCCTTTCCCGGCCTCATTGTCATAGCGCATCACACATACATTTCCGCTGACCAGAGCGAGCCGGTATTTGAAGCGATGTCCGCTCCCGACAAGTGGCTCGGGTAACTGCCAGACTACAAGTTCGACAAAGCTGTCATCATCAAGCTCTATCCGTTCTCGCATCACCGAAACAGCCTTCACGTTGGAGGCGATACCATCAGTGCGGCATGATGTCAATTACTCCAACGTTGAGCAATTGCGTACAGCGGGGACACCCAATAAGATGTCCCCGCAATGACCATGCTCTACCGCCTCGATGCCAGTGCCGCTCAAGTGGCAGCGCGCTTTTCGGCGCGGGCGGGGGATGATCCGTGGGAGGCGGGGCATGTTGCGCCGGGCAGCTTTGCGCCGGTGATCAAGGCGGGGCGCGAGTTTGTTGCGGGGCCGCGTCCGGTGGGCGAGCCGGTCAGGCGGATGATCCCGCGGCTGTGGGGCGTGCCGCCGCCTTCGGCTGGCGATACGGGCCGGGCGGTGCCGACCGTGCGCAATCTCGAAAGCCCGTTCTGGATCGGCAATTTGCGCAACAGCGAGTTCCGCTGCCTGATCCCGGCCACCAGCTTTATGGAAGGGGGTGCCGGGCGCGACACGGAGGGCAAGCGGCGGCAGTGCTGGCTTGGCGTGGCCGATCAGCCGATCTTTGCCTTCGCCGCCGTCTGGAAGGACAGCGAGGTGCCGAGCTTTGCCTTGCTCACTTGCGAGTCGGGAGCTGCGCTGCGAAGTGAAGGACGCGAGACTATGCCCGTCATCCTCCCGCCCGATCGCGCCGCCCACGATCTGTGGCTGCGCGGCGATTGGGCGCGGGCGCAAAAGCTGGTCGCACCCTATTCCTCTTCGCTTATGACTATGCAGGATGCCATGAGACCAGCACGATGAGCGACCCGCTTCCCACCCTTCTTGCGGAAATCCGCGCCTGTCAGCATTGCGCGACGCATTTGCCGCATGGGGTTCGCCCGATAGTGCAGGCTGGGTCCGATGCGCGGGTGCTCATAATCGGTCAGGCTCCGGGGACCAGGGTCCACGAGAGCGGGGTGCCGTGGGATGATGCCAGCGGGGCGCGGCTGCGCGAATGGCTGGGGCTGGATGAGGCGACTTTCTATGATCCGGCACAAATTGCCCTGATGCCGATGGGCTTCTGCTTTCCCGGCACCGGCAGCACGGGCGATCTGCCGCCCCGGCCTGAATGCGCGCCGCTATGGCATGAACGGCTGCGGGCCGCGCTTCCCGAGGTTCGGCTGACCCTGCTGGTCGGCCAATATGCGCAAGGCCGCTATCTCCCTGCCCGCCCAAGGCGGAGCATGACCGAGGCGGTGCGCTGCTTTGCCGAGGCACCGGATGGAATGTTTCCGCTGCCCCACCCAA
The DNA here is from genome assembly GCA_031372185.1 of Novosphingobium sp. GTDB lineage: Bacteria > Pseudomonadota > Alphaproteobacteria > Sphingomonadales > Sphingomonadaceae > Novosphingobium. Next base: position 235 of record JANMKT010000025.1, on the reverse strand, counting down.
GTTGGCGGGTTACTCTGTGGATGCGCAAGCACCCCTGGTTCGAAAGCGAGGTGCTACCCGCGCTACGCGCCAGAGTGACGCAGGCGTGAGGCCTTAGGTGTTTAGTCCCGGCATTTGATGGGTTGGATTGATTGTAAATCTGTCTGGCTCGATTGTCCATATTTTGCAGATGTATTCGAAGGGCGTGAGGCCCTTGAGTGTCTTCAGCCTCCGCCCGTAATTGTAGGCATCGATG
>JANMKT010000010.1:0-15677 GCA_031372185.1 Novosphingobium sp. | reverse complement strand
TGGTGCTGTTTGATCTGGCGCAGCTGATGCAGGAGATCCAGCGCGGCGGCGGCGATGCAATTGGTTTGGGCGATGCTATCCACTAAAGCTGGCCATTAGCTCACCAGACCTGTCCAAATAGGCAGCTTCCTGTTGCGCTTGAGCTGTGTTGTGTATTGATATCACGTGCTCGTGCGAATCTGGCACACTTAGCCAAACTATCAGGAGCAATAGACCGCAATGCTAGCTGACATGCTCCACCGCTTGTTTGAACGGCATATCGATGATGCCGCCCATGTCCGTGCCCGCCAAGGTGAATGGCTGGGCGAAATCTGGGCGGAAGTGGCCGAAATGGGCCTGCCACTGGCGCTGCTGACCGAGGAACAGGGCGGCTTTGGCCTGACTTTGGCCGAAGTGGGCGAAGCTTTTCGTCTGCTCGGCGCCCATGCCGTGCCACTGCCGGTGGCCGAGACGATGGGCGCCAATCGTCTACTTGCCAAGGCCGGGCTGGCGCTGGCCGATGGCCCGGCGGGCCTGGCCCGCGCGGATGATGTCCGGACCCAGGCTGGCCGGCTGGTCGGCCAGGTAGCGCGCGTTGCTTGGGGCGAACAGCTCGATTGCCTCGCGCTTGGCGTGGGTGATACGCTTTACCGCGTCCCGCGCTCTGGCTGGACCATTGCCGAGACGGGCCATGCCCTGACCTTCCAGCCGCGCCCGACCATTGCGATCGACTGGGCGATAGATAACTCTGCGCCGCTTCCGCATGATCCACTGGCTGAAGGCGCAACACTCCGCACCTTCCAGATAGCCGGTGCGTTGGAATCCGCACTTGAGCTGACGCTGCAGCACACCAGCACCCGCGTCCAGTTCGGCAAGCCGCTGTCAAAAAACCAGGCCGTTCAGCACGAGCTGGCCAAGCTTGCGGGCGAGCTGGCCTGCGCTACTGCCGCCGCCGACCTTGCTGCCGAAGCCTTGGCGCGGCGCGATCTGCTGGGGGTTGCAGCCGGAAGCCTGCGCGCGCGTGAGGCAGCCGGAGCGGGCGCTGCGATCGCCACGCAGATGCATGGCGCGATCGGCTTTACCCGCGAACACCGTCTCCATCTTTTCACCACCGCATTATGGACCTGGCGCGATGAATTTGGCGGGCAAGTCCATTGGGCCCGTCTGCTGGGCAGCGCCGCGCTGGATGCCGGTGCAGAGGGTTATTGGCCAATGGTGACTTCCTTATGAGCGCTATCCCCTTCCCCGCCCCGCCCGTTGACAGCGATGCTGTGCTGGCCCTGCGCACGGAATTCCGCGCCTTCCTTGATCGCGAACTCAAGGACCGGACCCCGCGCCAGCGCTCGGACAATTGGTATGGCTTCGATCGCAGCTTTTCGCGGGCGATGGGTCAGGCGGGTTATCTGGGGATGACCTGGTCCAAGCAGTATGGCGGACATGAGCGTTCGGCCTATGAACGTTATGTCATCGTCGAAGAGACGCTGGCAGCAGGCGCACCGGTTGGCGCGCACTGGATCGCTGACCGCCAGAGCGGGCCGAGCATTATCAAATATGGCACCGAGGAACAGAAGGCCTTGTTCCTGCCCCGGATCGCCGCCGGGGAACTGGCTTTTTGCATCGGGATGAGCGAGCCTGACTCCGGCTCGGACCTGGCCGCAACCCGGACCCGCGCGATCCGCGATGGTGACAACTACCGGATCACCGGAACAAAGCTGTGGACCAGCTTCGCCCATGAGGCCGACTGGGTGATCCTGTTCTGCCGTACCGGCAGCGGCGGACCGGCGGACCGGCAGGCCGGCACCAGTCAATTTCTGGTCGATCTGAAAAATACACCCGGCCTGACCATCCGCCCGATCATCGATCTGGCCGGGCAGCACCACTTCAACGAAATGCATTTCGAAGACGCGATTGTGCCGGCGAACATGCTGCTGGGCACCGAAGGCCAAGGCTGGGAACAGGTGATGAGTGAGCTGGCGTTCGAGCGCTCTGGCCCCGAACGGTTCCTTTCTTCGATCGAGCTGCTTTATCAGCTGATCGCGGTACTTCAGGGCCAGACCAGCGACGCTGCGCAGATCACGCTGGGCCGCGTTACCGCGCGGCTGGCAGTGTTGCGGCGCTTGTCGCGCTCAGTCACGGCAATGTTGCAGGACAAGCAGGACGCCAGCCTTCAGGCGACGATCGTCAAGGATGTCGGCGCGCTGTTTGAGCAAGGCCTGCCCGACATTGCGCGCGAACTGTTCGATTGCGAGCCCGATCCGCAGAGCGCCTCAGCCTATGCCAGCGTGCTTGGCAATATCGTGCTGAACGCGCCAAGCTGGTCGCTGCGCGGTGGCACCCGCGAAATCCTGCGCGGGATTATCGCGCGCGGGCTGGGAACGCGCTAAGCAGCTGCTTGCAATTGTAACCAGTTGATCGGATGAGGGGGCATGACCTCAGCCCCGATGACTTACGCGCGCTATCTGGCGCTTGATGCCCTGCTTGGCGCCCAGCGTCCGCAATCCGATTGCGATGACGAGATGCTGTTCATCATCATCCACCAGACCAAGGAACTGTGGCTCAAGCAGATGATCCGCGAACTGCGGCTGGCCAAAGCCCAGGTGCAGGCAGATGCGCTGGTGCCGGCCTACAAGGCGCTGGCGCGGGTCAGCCGGATTCAGGCGGTGATGACGCTGTCATGGGATGTGCTGGCGACCATGACGCCGAGCGACTACACCCGGTTCCGCGATGTCCTTGGCCCCAGCTCAGGCTTCCAGTCAGACCAGTTCCGCATCGTCGAATATCTCCTCGGACTGAAGGACGCGCGGTTTCTGGCTTATCAGAACGACCGGCCCGAGGCGCAGGCGGCGATGGCCGAAGCCCTGGCTGGGCCGGGGCTATGGGATGATGCGATTGCGGCGGCGGCGCGGGCAGGTCTGGCGATCCCGGCCGAAGTGTTGAACCGCGATCATTCGCAGGCCTATCGGCCGCACCCGGCAGTCGAGGCGGCGTTTCTGGCCGTTTATCGCGCACCGGAGCGCTATTGGGATCTCTACCAACTGGCAGAAAAGCTGGTCGATCTGGATGATGCGATGGCCAGCTGGCGACACAAACATGTGCTGACGGTGGAGCGGGTGATTGGCGGCAAGAAGGGCACCGGCGGGACGGCTGGCGTACCCTATCTCCAATCAACCGTCGCCAAACGCGCTTTCCCCGAGCTGTGGTCGCTGCGGACCGAATTGTGAGCTGGAAGCACCTTTTTTCGCGCGCCTTGGAAGCCGCGCCAGAGCGGTTGCACTTTGCCGCGCACAGCCACCATCTGTGGCCCGATGCCAGCTTCGCCGGGCAGATTGCGGCCTGGACCGACGCCGCGCTCTATGCCGACAGTAAGTGGGACAGGATATTCGGGCAGGTGATCCCGGCGGCCCAGCGCCATATCGCCGCAGAGCTGTCCCTGCCCGATCCGGCGGCAATCGCCTTTGCCCCCAATACCCATGATTTCCTGATCCGGATCGTCTCGGCGATCCCCGCGCCCCGCCCGCGTATTCTGGCCACTGACGGTGAGTTCCACTCGTTCCGCCGCCAGTCGCTGCGCTGGGCCGAGGCGAGGCGGATCGATCTGGTTACAGTTCCGGCAGAGCGCCTGCTGGAGACGGCGCAAGGTGGCGGTTTCGATTTGATCTTTGCCAGCCAGGTGCTGTTCAATTCCGGCCAGCGCGGCCCGGATACCGCCGCTCTGGCTGCGTTATCCCGCACTGAGGGACCATGGATAGTGATAGATGGCTATCACGGCTTCATGGCCACTCCGACCGATCTTTCAGCCGAAGCGGGGCGGATTTTCTACCTGAGCGGCGGATACAAATATGCGATGGCCGGTGAAGGAGCGTGTTTCCTCCATGCCCCGCCCGGCTTCGCCCCGCGCCCCGAGAATACGGGTTGGTATGCCGCATTCGATGATCTGGCAGCCCAGCAGGGCGGGGTCGGTTATGCCCCCGATGGACGGCGGTTCCTGGGCAGCACTTTCGATCCAAGCGGACTTTACCGGTTTAACGCGGTGCAGCGGATGCTGGCGGCGGAGGGCCTGACCACGGCGGCGATATCGGCCCATGTCGGCAAGCTCAAGGATCAGTTCATCGCCGCAGCGCCGCTGCCCGGCTTGACCCTGATCAGCGCGGCCGAAGCCCGCTTTCTGGCCTATCAGGGCGATCGGGCGGCAGCGTTGCAAGCCGCGCTGGAGGCTCGCAACGTCATCACCGATGTGCGCGGCGATGTGCTGCGGATTGGCTTTGCGCTATATCACGACGCCGACGATGTGACGCGATTGCTGGCTATATTGGATGAGATCGGCCCCGGACCCGCCTGAGACGAATCCGGGACGATCCGGGTCAGAACTTGACGCTGGCTTCGATACCGAAGATCCGCGGCTCGTTGACCATTGCGGTCAGATTGTTGAAATCGATGCCCGATACTGCCGAGACATCATTGGTGATGTTGCGCGCATAGGCCGCGATATCGAACCGGTCGGTCCGATAGCCCACCCGCAAACCGCCTTCGAGCATGTTGTCATCGCTGAACTCGACCGAACGGTAGAGGAAGAACTGAACCTTCGAACGATAGGCCCAGTCGGTGAAGGCATAAACTTCGCCGCCCGCCATTGGCACGGCGTAACCAGCCGTCCAGTTGGCGATCCAGCGCGGGCTTTGCGGCAGCTGGTTGCCATTGATCGAATAGATGCGGGTATCGTCGGAACCTGGAGTGACGATGGTTCGCACCAGCGGATCGAGGACGGTGCAGACTGGCACATTGGCAACCGAGCCGCAGCCATTCGAGAAGGCTGCGGGGTCTTTGATCTCGTTGTGGTTGTAGGAAATGCCCACTGAGAGCGTTAACCCCTGGATCGGCTTGGCTTCGAGTTCCGCCTCAAATCCGTAGCCATCAACCTTTTTTGCATTGAACAGCGTCGTGAAGTTCGAGGTTCCGCCCACTGAGGTGAGCTGCAGGTTACTGGTATTGAAGTAGAATCCGGTCAGATTGAAACGGGCCTTGCCATCAGCCAGCGTGGACTTGACTCCAGCCTCGTAGCTCATGGTCGTTTCCTTGTCGGCAGTCGACAAGGTTCGGCCGAACAGCAGACGTCCTTGGATCGAGGGAGCACGATAGCCGCGAGCGATCCGGGCGAAGAGGTTTACGTCTTCGCTGGCGGCATAGGTTGCTGCGGCATCCCAAGTCACGATGTTGCCCTTGACGCTCGCACTTTGCGGTCCGACCGGCCCGCCAAAGCCGAGGAAGCCAGGGCGCGTGTCTGTCGGGCGTGACGCCACCATGTCACGCGTGTCATGGTTATAACGCAGGCCTGCCTGCAGTTTCAATCCGCCATCGAAGTTGTAGTTGACCGATCCGAACACGCCGAGTGCGTCGCTGTCCTGTCGCTGGATTGCATCGGCGGAAGGCGTGGTGTCGGTGGGGTTTGAATAATCCCAGCTTTCAACATTGAGCTTTTCGTTGAAGTAGAACACCCCTGCCTGATAGCCAAAGCCCTCGGTGTTGTTCGAGGCAATTCGCAATTCCTGCGTGAGCTGGTCGAGGCTGGGGACAGCGTCCTGGGTCTGTGCCGAGAAGGCTATGACGCCCGGGCCTTGCGACGGAGCAAATCGATTGCCGAAGCCGCCGTCGATATCCCCGCGGCTGTCAAGATTGCCGTTCCAGTAGCTGGACACTGAAGTGATCGTCACCGGTCCAGCGTCGTATTCGGCAGTGAAACCAACGTTGTAGTTGTGCAGCTTCTGGAAATTGATCCCGTCGGCACGGACCTTGTCGCGCTCGAACTCGGTTGCCGCACCACCAAGTCCGACCAGCGCGTTGCTGCCTTTGGCAAAAGAATTGGCGCGGAACAGCCGGGCAGTGCCATCGAAGCTGCGGATCTGGCCGACCAGGCGCAGGGTCAGTGCATCGGTTGGATTGGCCTGAAGCTGCAGGCGAGCGGCGAAATCTTCATAGCCTTCGAGGTTCTTGGCGCCGGGCGCATCAAGATTATCGACCCAATCGTCGCGCCGCTGGTAAAGCGCCGAAACGCGAGCCGAAATGCCGCCGCCCAGCTCACCGCCGATGCCCGTCTCGGCATTGATCGTGTTGAAGCTGCCCCAGCTGGCCTTGGCGTAATTGTTTTTTGAGGTTGACTTGGCGCTATCAAACTTGACGATCCCGGCTGGCGTATTGCGGCCGAACAGCGTGCCTTGCGGTCCGCGCAGCACTTCAACCCGGTCCAGATCGAACACCGGGAAGCCCTTCAGGATCGGGCTTTCCAGCACCACATCATCATAAACCAGGCTAACCGGCTGCGATGCGTTGAGATCGAAATCGGTATTGCCAAGGCCGCGGATGTAGAACCGCGGAAATGTCCGTCCGAACGAGCTTTCGATGGTGAGGCTGGGCACGCGGCCCGACAGCGCGCGGATATCCGCACCCGCACCGCTGATCGCGGCCAGAGTTTCCCCGCCCAGCGTGGCGATCGAAATCGGCACGTCCTGCTGGTTTTCCTCGCGGCGCTGCGCGGTCACGATGATCGCATCAAGCGTATCGCCGGAACCCGCCGAATCGGCGGCCTGCGCCATGGCGGGGGCTGCGGTGAACAGGCTGGTGCCGATCGCAAGCACGGCAGCCGATGCAACAAGATGCGGTTTTTTCATGATTTTTCCCTCATATTTCGTCGATTCTACGGAATTTAGCCCCGCACTTGGCGCGTGAACCTTAATTTTCCTGTCCCTGAAGCCAGTTAATAGTGCTCCGCCCAATGCTTGGAAAGGCTGCAATGTGCCGGATCGGCCAATTAGCCCCGGCCGCGATATCCGGCAACGCCCTGTTCGGGCACCCACAGACCTTCGGGAGCTGCTCCCGATTGCCAGAACACATCGATCGGAATGCCGCCGCGCGGATACCAATAGCCGCCGATGCGAAGCCATCTGGGATTCATTTCCGCAAACAGGCGCTGGCCAATCCCCACGGTGACATCCTCGTGGAAGCCCGCATGATTGCGGAAACTGCCCAGAAAAAGTTTCAAACTCTTTGATTCGACGATGGTTTCGTCCGGTGCATAATCTATCACCAGATGGGCGAAATCGGGCTGGCCGGTGACCGGGCAGAGCGAGGTAAACTCCGGCGCAGCGAAACGGACCAGAAACAGCGCCCCGGCCCGCGGATTGGGCACATAATCGAGCTCGGCCGCTTCGGGCGAGGCCGGCAATGTGCTGGATTGGCCGAGATAGCGGGGATTGGGTGTGTCAGACATGCCGTAGCCATGCCGCTATCGCAGCTCCAGCACAAGTCACCGGTTGGAAGTGAAGGGTTCACTTCCTATTCAAGCCCCGCCGCGCTACCGGCCAGCTGCATACAACAATGGACCATTTGATGATCAATCCCGGGGGTAATGCTGGAGCACGGGCGCGAAGCGCACCATTGCTGGCGCTCGCCCTGCTTTTGCTGCCAGCTATCCCGGCGCAGGCCCAATCGGCCAGCGATTTCCGGCTGCCTGAGCCAACCCCCAGTTCTACCCAGCGGGCACCCGGCCCGATCGACCCGGACAACCCGGGGGCTTCAACCCCGCGTCCGGCCGCTGATACCCCGGTATCTGCTGCCCCGGTCTCTGCTTCAACGCGGACCCAGTCCGGTTCACCCAGCGCGGCACCGACGGCGCGGGGAACACCGGCGGCGCGGCCAGCCAGCCCCGCTGCACAAACAAAGCCCAGCGCCGCGCCGCGCGGTCCGAGCCGTGCCGGGCCACCAACCCTTGCCAAACCGGACGGGTTCCCCGGCGCAACTGAATCCGCCGCGCCGCTCAGCACCATGCCATCGCCGACAGCCAGCAGCCAGGTTCCCTCGTTTCCGTCACTTACCTCCAGTTCAGCGCCTGTTCTCACTGGCGATAGCGCCGCATGGTGGTGGCCCTATCTGGCTGCCAGCGCCGCCGCACTCGCCGCGCTGTTTGCGCTGCTGTGGTGGTGCCAGCGCCGCGAGTCTCGCGAACCTGAAGTCGATTTCGAAATGCCGGTGGTTCCCGCGCGGGAGCGAGATTCGCTTCCGAATCGACCAGTTCCCGAGCCACAGCTAAGTCTTGCACCAGCCCCTGAGCTGCAGCCTCAGTCCGCGCCGGCCCCTGATGGGCTGGTCCTTACCCTGGAAGCCACCCGGCTCAGCGCTTCGCTGATGGCGACTACGCTCAGCTATCGGCTGACGCTGACCAATCACGGGGCGGATGCGCTGGCAGGGCTGGCGATTGAGGGCGATATGGTCTCCGCTCATGCCTCGCTCCCGCCCGAACAGCAGATGGCGCAGGCCGGGCAAGCATTGGAGCTGCGCCATGCGCTGGCTGTACTGGCGGCGGGCGACAGCGCTGCGTTTGCGGGCGAGATTCGCCTCGCGCTGACTGCGATCACGCCAATCAGGGCGGGCGAACAGGCTTATTTCGTGCCCCTCGCCCGGTTCCGCGTGGAAGCGGGGGCCGCTGGCGGCAACACGGTGGTTATCGCCCGGACATTCGTGGTCGGCGATGTGCCCGAAGGCCCGCAAACCACGCTCCGCCCGTTCCGTCTCGATCTTGGCCCACGGACATATTCGCGGGTCAGCCAGCGCGAAGTGAGCTAACTTCTGATTCCCCCCTCGACGGGGCGTTGCTGCATGGCTAAGTCTCTTCGCAATCGCAGCGTGAAGGCGCTGCGCGGGTCCGGAGGGACCCACCCGAAGAGGATGCAGGTTTATGGATAGTCTTGTTTCAACCGAGTGGCTGGCCAATGAAATGGGGGCAAGCGATCTGCGTATCGTCGATGCCACGCGCCACCTGCCCGGCACTGGCCGCGATGCCAAAGCCGAATATGAAGCAGGCCATATCCCCGGCGCGATCTTCATGGATCTGGCCGAACTGGTCGATACCAATGCTCCGATCGAGAACACTCTCCCCCAGGTAGAAAAATTCGCCAGCCGGATGCAGAGTCTGGGGCTGGGCGATGGTAGTCGGATCGTCATTTATGATGACAGCGCGGTAAAAACCTCGGCGCGGGCCTGGTTCATGCTCAAGATGTTTGGTGCGCATGATGTCGCGCTGCTCGATGGCGGGATTGCCAAGTGGAAGGCTGAGGGCCGCGCGCTGACCCAAGGTAAGGAAGCCCTGCGCCACCGCCACTTCACGGCATGGTCGGATGACAAGGATGTTCGCAGCAAAGCCGATATGCTGGCCAATCTGCACAGCAAGGCCGAGCAGGTGGTCGATGCCCGCGGCCCGGCGCGCTGGGCGGGGGATGAGGCAGACCCTCGTCCGCACATCGCCTCGGGACATATCCCCGGCTCGCTCAACGTTCCTTATACCGCAATGTTCAATGCGGATGGCACATTCAAAGAACAGGCGGCACTCAAAGCCACGTTCGAGGCCGCTGGGGTCGATCTGGCCGAACCGGTGGTAACCAGCTGCGGCAGCGGCGTTACTGCCTGCGTCGTCGCATTCGGAATGCACTTGCTCGGCAAGGACGATGTTGCGCTGTATGACGGCAGCTGGACGGAATGGGGCGCCGATCCCGATACGCCCAAGGCAACCAAGCCTGCCGTCTGACGACAGTGGCCGGAACTGAAGACAGCCAGAAGCCTGCAACCCGTCTGGTAACCGGCGGGCGGCGGGCAGAATGGACCAGTGCGCCGGGAAGCTCGGGAGCGGTCGTCAACCCGCCAGTGTGGCGCGCCAGCACGCATCTTTACGAGGATACGGTCGCGCTCAATGCCGGGCATGACCAGAACGCCGATGGCCGGTTCTTCTATGGCCGCCGCGGCGCGCCGACCCAGTGGGCACTGGCCGAAGCCCTGAGCGAACTGGAACCGGGCGCCAGCGGCACGATGCTCTACCCCTCGGGCGTGGCAGCGATTGCCGGGGTGATGCTCACCATCCTGCGCCCCGGCGATGTGCTGCTGATGACCGACAATGCCTATGAGCCGAGCCGCCTGATGGGGCGCGGGCTGCTGAAGGATTTCGGGATCGAAACGCGCTGGTTCGATCCGCAGGATATTCCAGCGTTCGAGGCGGCGATTTGCGATCGAACCCGCGCCGTCCTGCTCGAATCGCCCGGCAGCCTGACGATGGAAGTGCAGGATGTGCCGGCACTTTCCGCGATCGCCCAGGCCCGCGATGTGACCGTGGTGCTCGACAATACCTGGTCCAGCCCGCTCGGTTTCCCGGCGCTCGAACGCGGCGCGGATATCGCGGTGATGAGCCTGAGCAAGCACGTCGGCGGCCATTCGGATCTGATGATGGGCAGCGCCAGCGCGGGCGCGAAATGGTATGGCAAGCTGCGCCGCCGCGCCCAGAGCCTCGGGCAGATTGTCTCGCCCGATGATGCCGCGCTGGCCGCGCGGGGCCTGCGCACCATGGGCATTCGGCTGATGCGCGAGACAACCAGCGCGCTGGAAATTGCGCGCTGGTTGGAAGGCCGCGCCGAAGTCGCCCGGGTCCTGTGCCCAATGCTGCCCGGCTCGCCCGGCCACGAACTGTGGGTCCGGGACTTCACCGGCGGCTGCGGATTGTTCAGCTTTGTTTTCACCGCTCGTGATAGCGCTGCGCGCGACCGGTTCATCAATGCGTTAAGCCTGTTCGGGATAGGCTATAGCTGGGGCGGCTTTGAAAGCCTGGTCACCCCGGTCGATCCCGCCCCCCTTCGCAGCGCGACCAAATGGCCCCTCACCGGAATGGTGCGCGCTGATTGCTTTGGCTTGCGGCTGTCGATCGGGCTGGAGGATCCAGCCGATCTGATCGCCGATCTGGAACGCGGTTTTTCCGCTTGGGCAGAAAGCTGATCTAACTCCCTGCAAAGCCATTCTGACTGGCTTGCAAACCGGTTGCACCCCATTTGCATTGGGATGAGTGAACTTGCCCCCTCTCCCGGTCGCGTCTGGCTGGTCGGTGCTGGACCCGGCGATCCCGATCTGCTGACATTGCGCGCTGCGCGACTGATCATGCAGGCGCGGATCATCGTCCATGATGGGCTGGTCGATCCTTCGATCCTGGCCATGGCCAAGCCCGATGCCCGGCTTATCTCGGTCGCCAAGCGGCGTTCGCGCCACACCATGCCGCAGGAAGAAATCAACGCGCTGCTGGTGCGTGAGGCGCTGTCCGGAAACGATGTGATCCGCCTCAAGGGTGGTGATCCGTTCATTTTCGGGCGCGGCGGTGAAGAGGCCGAGGCCTGCCGCGCCGCCGGAGTGCCGGTCGATGTCGTCCCCGGGATCAGCGCCGCAATCGGCGCCGCCGCTGCCGCGCTCCTGCCGCTGACCCACCGCAACAGCGCCTCGATCGTCAGCTTCGTGGCGGGCCAATGCAAGGGTCTGACCGAGCAGGACTGGTCGGGCCTCGCTGGGCAGGGCCGCACACTAGTGATCTATATGGGGATCGCCACGGCTGAGGCGATTGCCGAAAAGCTGATCGCCGATGGCCTGTCGCCAGCCATGCCGGTCGCGGTGATCGAGCGCGCGACCCGCCCCGATATGCGCGTTCTGCGCTGCCCCATCGCCGGTCTTCCCGCGCTGGTCAGCCAGCAGAACGTCAAGAGTCCAGCGGTCATCGTGATTGGCGAAGTTGCCGCCACGCCACGTTCTCAGCAATTGCGCGCACTCGCGCTGGAGGCTGCACAATGAAGATACTGACCGGCAATGACCTCAAGAGCGGGGCAGTCACCTGGTGGGATGGGGTGCAATGGTCGTTCCATGTCGGCGATGCGGTCGATGTCGGCGATCATGCCGATACCATCCTCGCCCGCGAAAGCGCCGCCCGGCGGGTCAATGCCGCCTATGCGATCGATGCTGCCCGCTATGAAACCGGCGTCCGCCCCGGCCATATCAAGGACCGGGTTCGCGCGCTGGGGCCAACCGTGCGCCCCGACCTTACTCTCAAACCAGCCGATCCCGAAGCCGGCAACTGGGTGATCTGATGTATAAATATGACAAGCTTGACCAGGCGATGGTCGATACCCGCGTCGCGGAATTCCGCGATCAGGTGCGCCGCCGGATCGAGGGCCATCTGACCGAGGACCAGTTCAAGCCGCTCAGGCTGATGAACGGGCTCTACCTCCAGCTCCACGCCTATATGCTGCGCGTCGCGATTCCCTATGGCACGCTGTCATCGGCGCAAATGCGGGTGCTGGGCGATATCGCCGACAGATACGACCGCGGATATGGCCATTTCACCACGCGCCAGAACATCCAGTACAACTGGATCAAGCTGGACGAGACGCCCGATCTGCTGGCCGATCTCGCGCATGTCGAGATGCACGCCATCCAGACCAGCGGCAATTGCATCCGCAACATCAGTTCCGACCAATATGCCGGGGCCGCTGCGGATGAGCTGCTCGATCCGCGCCCTTATGCCGAGCTGCTGCGCCAATGGTCCAGCTTCCACCCCGAATTCAGCTTCCTGCCGCGCAAGTTCAAGATCGCGGTGATTGCGTCGGACACTGATCGCGCGGCGATGAAGCTCCACGATATCGGCATCCAGATCGTCCGGAATGACGCTGGCGAGATCGGCGCGGCGTTCTATGTTGGCGGCGGGATGGGCCGGACGCCGATGATCGCGCCGCTGCTCAATGGCTTCGTGCCGCTCGATCATTTCGTCACCTATGCCGAGGCGGCTTTGCGGGTCTACAACCGCTACGGCCGCCGCGACAATAAGTACAAGGCGCGGATCAAGATCTTGGTTCACGAGCTGGGGATCGACGAATATCGCCGCCAGGTCGAGGCCGAGTTTGCCCATCTGCTCACGCAAGACATCGAACCACCACTGGCTGAGCTGGAGCGGATCAAGACCTATTTCACCGATCCACCGTTTGAAGTCGGGGCATCGGATGCAGTGGACCGCACCGACCCCGACTTCGGACTCTGGCTGACCCGCAACACCCATCCGCACAAGCAGTCGGGCTATGCGATCGCCACGATCAGCCTCAAGCCGGTTGGCGGCATTCCGGGTGATGCCACCGCCGACCAGATCCGCCTGATGGCCGATCTTGCGCTGCAATTCAGCTTTGACGAGCTGCGCGTGACGCACGCTCAGAACATCGTGTTGCCGCATGTCCGCAAGGCCGATCTCCATACCCTGTGGCAGGCGCTCGACGCGTCAGGTCTCGGCACACCCAACCTCGATACGATCGATGATATCATCGCCTGCCCCGGCCTCGATTATTGCAGCCTCGCCAATGCCCGCTCGATCCCGATCGCGCAAAAACTGTCCGAGCGGTTTGCCCCCAGGCGCGAAGAAATCGGCGAGCTCAAGATCAAGATTTCGGGCTGCATCAACGCCTGCGGGCACCACCACGCCGGCCACATCGGTATCCTTGGGGTCGATCGGAAAGGCGTGGAAAACTACCAGCTCTCGTTCGGCGGCTCGGAGGCGGCAGATACCTCGCTCGGCAAGATCACCGGACCGGGGTTCGACGAGGACGGGATCGTCACCGCAGTCGAAAAGGCCACCGATCTCTATCTCGCCAGCCGCACTGACGGGGAACGCTTCCTCGACACCTACCGCCGGATCGGCATGGAACCCTTCAAGGAGGCGATTTATGGATAGTCAGGCAATCAAGCCCCTCCTCTTCAGGGGAGGGGTTGGGGTGGGGCCTCACATTGGCGCACCGCCCCACCCTGCTGCGACTAAGGCCCGCCCAAGTGGTATTGGGGCGGACCCAAGTCTCACTGCCCCTCCCCTGAAGAGGAGGGGCGTATGACCCTGCGTTTCCGCATCGACGAGCCGGTCGCCGATCCCGCCGTCACGGTGAACAGCTTCGGCGAGCAGACCAACGCCGCCGCCGTCCGGCTGGAAGCGGGCGACGATGCCCGCGAACTGCTGCCCTATCTCGATCGGCTCAAGCTGGTCGAGGTGAACTTTCCGATCTTTGGCGACGGGCGCGGCTATTCGGCCGCGCGGATCCTGCGCGAAGCCGGCTATCAGGGCGAATTGCGCGCGGTCGGCGATGTGCTGGTCGATCAAATCGCCTTCATGCGCCGCTGCGGGTTTGACAGCTTTGCCCCAGAAGTGCCGCTCGATCCCATCGATACCCAAAACGCCTTTGACCGCTGGGACGATGTCTATCAACCGACCGCCGATGGCCGCCAACCGATCTGGGCCAAACGGCATGGCTGAGGCTGCCCGCCTCAGAACCATTGACCGGCTCGATACCGGCCCGCGCTTTACCGCGGCGGATGTGGCAGCGCTCAACGCGCGCTTCGCCGGTGTCGCCACCCGTGACATGCTCGCGGCTGTGCTCCGCGAAGAACTGGCGGGGCGGATTGCCGCCGTCTCCAGCTTTGGCGCGGAGAGCGCGGTGCTGCTCCATCTGATCGCCAGCGTCGATCCATCGATGCCGGTGCTGTTTCTGGAAACCGGCAAACATTTCCCCGAAACACTGGCCTACCGTGATGAACTGGCGGCGCGGCTCGGATTGACCGACCTGCGCAGCCTCACCCCTGACGCGGAACTGCTGGCAGCGCGCGACGCAACCGGCCTGCGCTGGTCGTATGATCCCGACGGCTGCTGCGAAATCCGCAAGGTCCAGCCGCTGGCCCGCGCGCTGGCCGCGTTCGACGCCAGCTTCACCGGCCGCAAGGGCTTCCAGAGCGCCTCCCGCGCCGGCTTGCCGACTTTCGAGCTCGACACCAGCGATGCGGCGGGCCGCCTCAAGGTCAATCCGCTGGCCGACTGGAGCAGCGACCAGATCGCCAGCTATTTCGCCGCCTCCGGCCTGCCCGCCCACCCGCTGGTCGCACAAGGCTACCCCTCAATCGGCTGCTCCCCCTGCACCACCCGCGTCGAGCAAGGCGAAGACCCGCGCTCGGGCCGCTGGAAAGGCTGGGACAAGACCGAATGCGGGATTCACGTGGACGGCGCAACGGACGAGCTGCCACCGGGGTATGATCCGGCGTTTTGAGGGGTGATTTGTGGGTTGGTCGCGGACGACGATCATATCCACCCATTATCCCGGTACCACTGCGCCGTCGCCTTCAGCCCTTCGCGAGTGGCGATGCGGGGTTTCCAGAGGGCGGGGGGAGGACAGGCACCGTTGCTGGCCACCCAGTCGGGGTGCGCCATGTAGGCGACCCGGTCGAGCGTCAGTTTGGCTTTGGCGCCGCGTAGCATCCGGTCGGCGCGGGCGGCGCGTTCGAGCGAAGCGCGGCTGAGGTGGACGACCCAGGGCCGCCGCCCCATCGCCCAGCCGATCGCGCGGGCCAGCTCGTAATGGCTCCACCCGCCGGGTCTGCCGTCGTCCGGCTCGAAAATCTGGTGGCTGACATCCTCGCCGCCCGGCACCAGCGCCAGCAGCAACCGCGCCAGATCATCGACATGGATCAGCGAGGCGCGGCCTTCGCTGGGCGGCATCGGCAACAGCCCCCAGCGGGCAGCCTTGAACAGGTCGAGCGTGTCACGGTCTCCTGGCCCGAAAACCCAAGGCGGGCGCACGATCGTCCAGTCAAGCCCACTGGCCATGACCAGCTTTTCCGCCCGCGCCTTGGACGCGCCATAGACGGACAGTTCCGGTTCCCGTGCCGAGAGTGATGACACGAAGATCAATCGCGGCACACCGGCGGCCACCGCCGCCTCGATCACATTCAGCGTGCCGATGACATTGCCAGCCTCGAACCCGGCCGCATCCGTCGCATTGACCACGCCCGCCACATGGATCACCGCCTCTGCGCCTGTGACGAGGCGCTTG
>JANMKT010000075.1:0-13938 GCA_031372185.1 Novosphingobium sp. | reverse complement strand
ACTTTAAGCTGCTCGATCCCGGCTGGCATCAATGCCGGCGGAGCGCAAACGCGCACCTCGGCCCCCAGCGTGGTCAGGCAATGGATGTTCGAGCGGGCAACCCGGCTGTGGAGGATATCGCCGCAGATCGTGATCGTCAGTTTGCCAAAGTCGCCGCCATCCTGCTTCAACAGCGCAGTGCGGATGGTCAGCGCATCGAGCAGACCTTGCGTGGGATGCTCGTGCTGGCCGTCACCGGCATTGAGCACCGGACAATCGACCTTGCCCGCTATCAGCTGCACCGCGCCGGAACTGCCGTGCCGGATCACCATCGCATCGGCGCGCATGGCGTTCAAAGTCATCGCCGTATCGATCAGCGTCTCGCCCTTCTTCACACTGGATTGGGCGGCGTGCATATTGACCACATCTGCGCCCAGCCGCTTGCCCGCGATTTCAAACGACAGCAGCGTCCGGGTCGAGTTTTCGAAAAAGGCGTTGATGATCGTGAGCCCGGCCAGCCGGTCGTCGCGCTTGTGCGGCTGGCGGTTCAATTCAACCCATTGTTCCGCCTCGTCGAGCAGAAACAGGATCTCCCACGGGGCAAGGCCAGCCAGGCCGAGCAGGTCACGATGCGGGAACGCCGCAGCGCCCGGCGGATAGCGGCCTCCGAAATTGACGGAGGGCGCAGATGGTGGTGGTGATGTCATTAAAGGCAGTGCCCTAGTCGCACCCGGCCAATTGCTCAAGTCCCTTTGCCATTGGCGGCAACCCGCCCTAGATAGCGTCAAAGCGCAAAGGAGTTCGAATGATATTCGCCCGCAAGGTCTGGCATCTGCTGGTCGCCATCAAGGATGGGCTGACATTGCTGTTACTCCTGCTGTTCTTTGGGCTGCTCTATGCCGCACTGACCGGCCGGCCCAGTGCCGCGCAGGTCCAGAAGGGCGCGCTGCTGATCAAGCTTGATGGCGCAGTGGTCGAAGAGCTGTCGGTCGCAAATCCGCTCGAACAGCTGGTGTCGCAGCAGACACCGATGAAGGAATACCGCGCCCGTGATCTGGCGCAGTCGATTCGCGCGGCGGCAGGCGATGACCGGATCAAGGCGGTGGTGCTGGATCTGTCGCGGTTCTCCGGTGGCGGGCTGGTGCATATACAGGAACTGGGCGCGGCGCTAGATACGGTCCGCGCGGCGAAGAAGCCGGTGCTGACCTTTGCAGTGGCCTATGTTGACGATGGGATGATGCTGGCTGCCCATGCCAGCGAAGTCTGGGTCGATCCGCTGGGCGGCGCGTTTGTGGCCGGGCCAGGGGGTCACAATCTGTACTTTGGCAAACTGCTCGAACGGCTGAAGATCACTGCCCATGTCTACCGGGTCGGCACGTTCAAGGATTATGTCGAGCCCTATCTGCGCAACGAGCAGTCCGGGCCTGCCAAGGAGGCCCGGCGCGCGCTTTATGCATCGATCTGGGATGAGTGGAGGGCCGATGTTGCCAAGGCCCGGCCGGGGGCCGATATCGCCCGCGTCACCACCGATCCGATCGGCTGGCTCAAGGCGGCACAGGGCAATTCGGCCGAGGCTTCCAAAGCGGCGGGGCTGGTTGACCGGATTGGCAACCGGACTGATTTCGGAGCCCGCGTGGCCCAGATCGTTGGCAAGGATCCGCTTGATGCGCTGCCGGGCAAATTCGCGCATACCAATTACCGGGTCTGGCTGGCCGCCAATCCGCCCAAAACGCCTGGCGATGCGATCCCGGTGATTACGGTTGCCGGTGAGATTGTCGATGGCAAGGCCGGCCCCGGCACTGCTGGCGGTGACCGGATCGCGCGGCTGATCGATGAGGTGAGCAGTGAAGATGCACCCGCGCTGGTGCTGCGGGTTGATTCGCCAGGCGGTTCGGTGATGGCCTCCGAAGCGATTCGCGCTGCGCTGGAACGGTTCAAGGCGAGCGGTCGCGGCGGCAAGAAGGTGACGGTCTCGATGGCCAATCTGGCGGCAAGCGGCGGGTACTGGGTCTCGACCCCGGCAGTGCGGATCTTTGCCGAACCGGGCACTATCACTGGCTCGATCGGCATTTTTGCGGTGATCCCCAGCTTTGAGCGGGCACTGGCGGAATACGGCGTCAATGGCGATGGGGTGCGGACCACCCCGCTGTCCGGCCAGCCGGATATTCTGACCGGGTTCACCCCCGAAGTGGATGGGATGCTCCAGGCCAATATCGAGAGTGGTTATGCCCGCTTCATCGGCCTGGTCGCCAAGTCACGCGGCAAGACCCCTGAACAAGTCGATGCAATCGCGCAAGGCCGGGTCTGGGACGGCGGCACCGCCCGGCAGAACGGGCTGGTCGATCAGTTCGGCGGGCTGGACGATGCGCTGGCCTATGCCGCCAAGCAGGCTGGCCTCAAGGACGGGGCCTGGCACGCTGAGTTCAGGGGGCAGGATGTCAATCCCTATGGCTCGTTGCTGAGCGCGTTCGTCGGCGATGAAGAAGACAGCACGCCGGCTGAGGGACGGGACTTTGTGAGCATGGCCGCGATCGACCAGCGCGCGCTGGTCGGGCAAGCACTGGGCGAGGTTGAGCGGCTGCTCGGTGCGCGCGGGGCCCAGGCCTATTGCCTCGAATGCCCCGCCCCGGTGCGCCCGCCAAGCCTGTCACCGCATGGGGAATTGGGCCTGATCGCACGGATCGCGGCACTGCTCGGCCTCAGCTAAAATTCGTCGGGATGAGTGCCTGGCTGGTCGTAATCCGGGGCCACCGGCTCGGCCTCGCCGGGGTTGCCGGGTGGGGTTTCGGCAGGACCGGGCCGAGTCGGCGATTCGGGCGGTGACCGGGGGTTAATCCGGTTCGGCTTCGGCTCGGGCTGGGTGGCCATGGGGTGCGGTCCTTTCGATACAGGTGTATTTGGTCGTGAACCGGCACACTACAAGTCCCACGGCGCTTGCCCTTTTGTGACAGGGCCACTAAGTGCCAGCGGCTTATTTTATGGCTTCGTCGGTCAGCGGGCGTGGCGGAATTGGTAGACGCGCTGGTTTTAGGTACCAGTATCGCAAGATGTGGGGGTTCGAGTCCCTTCGCCCGCACCAGTTTCGCTTGGGCTCAGGCCCGCCGCCGCCGCACGCGTCGCAGCCGCACAAGGTTTAGAAGGCTTTCATTATCATGCAGATTGTTGAGACCACCAACGAAGGTTTGAAGCGCGCCTATACGGTTACCATTGCGGCGAAGGATATCGCCGCTAGGATCGAGGGTGAGGTCAAGAAGATTGCCCCGACCGTGCGGATGCCCGGCTTCCGCCCCGGCAAGGTTCCGGCCAATCTGCTCAAGAAAATGCACGGCCCTTCGCTGCATCAGGAAGCGCTCAACACTTCGATTCGCGAAGCGATGGACAGCCTGATGGCCAAGCACCAGCTGCGCCCGGCGATGCAGCCGCAGGTCTCGCTGGGTGATGGCTATGAACAAGGCAAGGATGCCGAACTGGCGGTGGCGCTGGAAGTGCTGCCGACGATCGAAGCCCCCACGCTCGATGGCCTGAAGCTGGAAAGACTGGTCGTTCCGGTGAGCGATGCCGAAGTCGATGACCAAGTGGCCAAGCTGGCCTCGGGCTCCAAAAGCTTTGTCGACGCGAAGAAAGGCAAGAAGGCCGAGAACGGCGATCAGCTGATCATCGATTTCCTCGGCAAGGTTGGCGGCGTGCCGTTTGAAGGCGGCACCGCGCAGGATCAGGCGCTGGAACTGGGCGCAGGCCGCTTCATCCCCGGCTTTGAAGAACAGCTGGTTGGCGTGAAGGCTGGCGACGAGACAATCATCACCGTGACCTTCCCGACCGATTATCAGGCCGCCGAGCTGAAGGGTAAGGACGCCACTTTCGACATCACCGTCAAGGCGGTCAAGATCGCGGGCGAGACCAAGATCGACGAAGATTTTGCCAAGACGCTCGGTCTGGAAAGCCTCGATCAGTTGAAGGGTTTGCTGCGCGGCCAGCTGGAGCAGGAAACTGCCGG
Organism: Novosphingobium sp.; assembly: GCA_031372185.1. Taxonomy (GTDB): domain Bacteria; phylum Pseudomonadota; class Alphaproteobacteria; order Sphingomonadales; family Sphingomonadaceae; genus Novosphingobium. The sequence continues at coordinate 9,965 of JANMKT010000075.1, read as the reverse complement.
ACTGACGCGGACCCAGATGAAGCGCGCGCTGCTCGATCAGCTGGCCGCCGGTCACAGCTTCGATGTGCCGCCGACCATGGTCGAGGCAGAGTTTGAGCAGATCTGGCAGCAGCTGACCCAGGAAGTTGCCCAGGAGGCAGATCCCGTGGCCGCGCTGGCCGAGATTGAGGCCGAGAAGGACGATTACCGCGCTATCGCAGTGCGCCGGGTCCGCCTTGGCTTGCTCCTCTCGGAAATCGGCCAGGCCAACGGCGTCGAAGTGACTGGGCAGGAAATGGGCATGCTGATGCAGCAGGCCGCCCAGCAGTACCGCCAGGAGGACCGCCAGCGGTTCATGGAGTATATCCAGAACGAGCCGCTCGCCGCCGCCCAGCTGCGCGCGCCGCTGTATGAAGACAAGGTCGTCGATTTCCTGTTCGACAAGGCCGAAATCTCCGAGCGGACCGTGACCAAGGACGAGTTGCAGGCCGCGATCGAAGCCGAAGATACCACCGCTCCTGCTGCCAAGCCGGTGAAGAAGGCTGCGGCCAAAAAGGCGCCTGCGAAGGCCGAAGCTGCTCCTGCGGAGGAAAAGCCCGCCAAGAAGGCCGCTGCTCCGAAGAAGGAAGCGGCACCCAAGGCCGAGGCTGCACCAGCAAAGAAGGCTCCCGCCAAAAAGGCCGCGCCCAAGAAGTAAAGGGCTGTGCACCTCGGATCCCCGAGGAGAAGCCAATCAAACGGCCCGGCGCAGTGATGCGCTGGGCCGTTTTGGTTTGAAAGGGCGCCTGCGCTATTGCCGTTCGAGCCGTTGCCCCGCGTCGGGCAGCACCACCCAGTCTTGGCCGCTGCTGGTCCAGAAATGCACTGTGGGTTCCACGCCTGAGGTATCGTCAAGCGATCCGATCCTGATGATGCGGACGCTGCCAGCCTGTTCTCCGCTCAGATCGGACACAACTGGCGATCCGCATTTGCCGCAAAAGCGCCGGAACAGCGTGTTTCCGCTATCGCCGGTATCTTCATAGGTCGAAAGTTCGCCCGTCAGCTCCAGCGCGTCACCGCTGACCATGGCAATCACCGTCAGCGCCGAGCCAGACGACTTTTGGCAATGGCTGCACTGGCAGGTTCCGATCATCATCGGCGGCCAGGCGACTGAATAGCGCGCCGCACCGCACAGGCATCCGCCTGATCGTGTTTCCCTCGTCATCCCCAATTCTCCGTTCGAGCTGCAAAATATCCGGGATTGAAAAACCCCTATTCCCCCCAGCGCTTCAGCTCCGCCACCGGCACCTTGGCCGTCCGCGCCCGCTCATAGGCAGCGCCTGCTTCCAGCACGCGGCTGTCGTCCCAGGCGGTGCCGATGAAGCTCAGCCCGACCGGCAGGCCATCGACTGCGCCCATCGGCACGGTCAGGTGCGGATATCCGGCGATCGCGGCAAGGCTCCCGGCGCCGATCGACGTATAATGATCGCCGTTCACCAGATCGATCACCCAGGCCGGACTTTCGGTCGGCGCGAGCAGCAGGGTTACCTTGTGGTCGGCCAGCAGTCTGTCGATGCCGCCCTTGCCTGCCAGCTGCAGCGAATTGGCGCGGGCCTTTTCATAGGCTGCGCGGTCAGTCGTCTTCTCGGCCTTTTCGAACGTCTCCTGCCCGAACCAGCGCAGCTCTTCCGGGTGGGCTTTGTTAAAGGCAATCGCATCGGCGAGGCTGCGGATTGGCGGATTGCCGGGCAGGGCGCGCAGATAGCTGCCCAGATCCTCGCGCAGCTCAAAATAGAGCACGGTGCCTTCATCATCGAACATGGCATTGTCAAAATCCGTATTGATCTCGACCAGTTCGGCACCTGCGGCGCGCAGATCGGCCAGCGCCGCCTCGAACACCAGGGTTAGCCGTTCATGACTGCCTGCCTGATTGCGCAGCACGCCGATGCGGGTGCCCTTGAGGGTCGCAGCATCAAGCCCGGCGGTAAAGTCCGCGAGATGGACGTCAGCACGCGCTGTGGCCTTGTCAGATGGATCGCTGCCGGCAATTGCGGTGAGGAGCAGGGCGGCGTCCTTTACACTGGTCGCCATCGGACCTGGCGTATCCTGGCTGTGGCTGATCGGCACCACATGGGTGCGGCTGACCATGCCGACAGTGGGCTTGAAGCCGACGATCCCATTTACCGAGGCGGGGCAGGTGATCGATCCGTCAGTCTCGGTACCAATCGCTGCCCAGGCCAGCCCCGCCGCCACCGCCGCGCCGCTGCCCGATGATGAGCCGCAGGGGGTGCGGTCAATTGCATGGGGGTTTCTGGTCTGCCCGCCAACCGCGCTCCACCCGCTGGACGAGCGGGTGGAGCGGATATTGGCCCATTCGCTAAGATTGGTCTTGCCCAGAACCACGCCGCCCGCCGCGCGCAGCCGGGTGATCAGCGGGGCATCGCGGCCGGTGCGGTTATCCTTAAGTGCCAGCGAGCCGGCGGTCGTGGCAAACTCGCGGGTTTCGATATTGTCCTTCACCAGCACGGTTCGCCCAAGCAGGACGCCCGTTGCAGCAAGCTGTGCGGCTTGTCGCGGCGCATCCGGATTGGTGACAAGCACGGCGTTGAGCTGCGGTCCCCCGACGGCATCATCCAGCGCGGCGATGCGATTAAGCTGGCGAAACGCGGAAGCCGCGCGATCCTCGGCCGAACCGAGATCTGGGCCATGGCCGCCGATTACCGCACTTGCCTGGGGCTCAGCTGGCGGGCGATCGGCGCTGGCGGCGGTGTCCGCCGAGGGAATCGCAACGCAGGCTTCGGTCATCAGTAGCAACGGTAACACCAGATATTTCATCGAAGATCCCCTTATTAAGCATGATGGTGCGGTGATTGCGCAATCAGTGCAAGCCATTCTCACCCGGCAATCGGTTAATGCCCTTGAACATCGCGCGCGCGCACGCGACATAGGCCCGGCATTTCAAAGAGGACTCCCATGATCGACCTGTTCGGCCACAATTCCGCCCGCCCTTATTCCGCCCAGGGTAAGTTTTCGCACGATCCGGTCACCGGCGCGCTCATCCCGATGGTGGTTGAGCAGACCAGCCGGGGCGAGCGCAGCTTTGACATTTTCAGCCGCCTGCTGCGCGAACGGATCGTGTTTGTGACTGGCGAGGTTGAGGATAACATGGCCTCGGTGATCGTGGCACAGCTGCTGTTCCTCGAATCGGAAAATCCGGCGAAGGACATTTCGATGTATATCAACTCGCCCGGCGGTGCGGTGACGGCCGGCATGGCGATCCATGATACGATGCAATACATCCGCCCGAAAGTGTCCACCGTGTGTATCGGTCAGGCCGCATCGATGGGCAGTTTCCTGCTTGCGGCCGGTGAGCCGGGGATGCGGATCGCGCTGCCCAATGCGCGGATCATGGTCCACCAGCCTTCGGGCGGGGCGCGCGGAATGGCCTCGGATATCGAGATTCAGGCCCGCGAAATCCTCCGGATCAAGGCCCGGATGAACGAGCTTTATGTCAAATATACCGGCAAAAAGCTGGAAGAGATCGAAAAGGCGATGGACCGCGATACCTTCCTCGAAGCCGATGAAGCGATGAAATTTGGCTTGGTCGACAAGGTGTTTGAGACCCGTCCCGACGCTGAAAAGGCCGAGAAAGACGCGAAAAAGGATTGAGGCTGCTAAGGATTGGTGAACCTTGCCGCTTCAGGCCCTTGCAAGTTTCCCTATGTTAGGGGCAGGATTGATAATAACGCTTCCGGAAGTAGATTCGGGGCGTTCGTCCCTTCCGGGGCTACAGGATAAAGCATGACCAAACTGACCGGTTCAGACGCCAAGAGCACCCTTTACTGCAGCTTCTGCGGGAAGTCGCAGCACGAGGTGCGCAAGCTTATCGCTGGCCCCACTGTGTTCATCTGCGATGAATGTGTTGAGCTGTGCAACGATATCATCCGTGAGGAAACCAAAGCGGGGATCGCCGGCAAGAAAGACGGCGGCGTTCCGACGCCGCGCGATATCTTCGCCACGCTCAACGATTATGTGATCGGCCAGGACCGCGCCAAGCGCGTGCTTTCGGTGGCGGTGCACAACCACTACAAGCGGCTCAAGCACAGCGGCAAGGGCGGCGAGGTTGAGCTGTCAAAGTCCAACATTCTGCTGGTCGGCCCCACCGGCTGCGGCAAGACGTTGCTCGCCCAGACGCTGGCCAAAACCTTCGATGTGCCGTTCACGATGGCCGATGCGACCACGCTGACCGAAGCCGGTTACGTGGGCGAGGATGTCGAGAACATCATCCTCAAGCTGCTCCAGGCGAGTGACTACAACGTCGAAAAGGCCCAGCACGGGATCGTCTATATCGACGAGATCGACAAGATCAGCCGCAAGGCGGAAAACCCCTCGATTACCCGCGACGTGTCGGGCGAGGGGGTCCAGCAGGCGCTACTCAAGCTGATGGAAGGCACCACCGCCTCGGTTCCGCCCCAGGGCGGCCGCAAGCATCCGCAGCAGGAATTCCTCCAGGTCGACACCACCAACATCCTGTTCATCTGCGGCGGGGCTTTTTCCGGCCTTGAAAAGATCATTTCCGATCGCCTGCAAAAGCGCTCGATCGGGTTTGGCGCGCATGTTGCCGATCCGGACAAGCGCCGGGTGGGCGAACTGCTCCAGAAGGCCGAGCCGGAAGATCTGCTCAAATTTGGCCTGATCCCCGAATTCGTCGGTCGCCTGCCGGTGATCGCGACATTGGAAGACCTTGATATCGAGGCACTGGTCAAGATCCTGAGCGAACCGAAGAACGCGCTGGTCAAGCAATATGCCAAGCTGTTCGATCTTGAGGACGTGCAGCTGACTTTCACCGCCGATGCGCTGGAAACGATTGCCGAAAAGGCGATCGAGCGCAAAACCGGCGCGCGCGGGCTGCGCTCGATCGTCGAAAGCATCCTGCTCGATACGATGTTCGATCTGCCAACCACCGATGGCCTCGCCGAAGTGGTGGTTGATCGCGATGTGGTCGAGGGCAAGAAGCAGCCGATCCAGGTGCTCAAGGGCGACAAGGCCGAAGAGGCCGCCTAAACCACCTCGTCAGCCTCGAGCCCGCATTTCCCGCCGGTTTCCAACTGGATCGTCGGGTGATGGATCGCAAAATCATGCGCGAGCCGCCCTGCCAAATCGTGGAGGAAGGCATCGCCGGGATGGCCGCCGGGTACCACCAGATGCGCGGTCAGCGCGTTCTCGGTGGTGCTCATCGGCCAGATGTGGAGATCGTGAATCGCGCTCACCCCCGGCAGCGCGGCGAGATAGCGGCGCACGGCGGCGTGATCGACCCCCTCGGGCACCGCGAGTAGCCCCAGCTTGAGTGCAGCTTTGAGCAGGCCCCAGCTGCCCCAGCCGATCACCAGCGTAATCAGCAGCGAGGTCAGCGGATCGACCCATTCACGCCCGGTCAGGATCACCGCTATCCCGGCCACGACCACGCCCGCCGAGACCGCCGCATCGGCCAGCAAATGCTGGAAGGCGGCGCGCAGATTGAGGTCGGACTTGCGGCCCCGGGCAAACAGCGCCGCCGACAGGCCATTGATGACGATCCCGATCCCGGCCACCACCAGCATGGTCAGCCCATCGACCGGCGCGGGATTGAAGAACCGGTGGATCGTCTCGAGCAGGATCGCGCCAAGTGCCACCCATAACAGCGCCGCGTTGGCGATGGCAGCGAGGATCGAGGAGCTTTTCAGGCCATAGGTAAACCGCTGCGACGGCGGCCGTGCGGCGAGGATGCTGGCCCCCCACGCCAGCAGCAGCGCCAGGACATCGCCAAAATTGTGGCCGGCATCGGCCAGCAGCGCCATCGAGCCGCTGGCCAGCCCCGCTACCACCTCGGCCACCACAAATGCCGCATTGAGCGCCACCGCCACAGCAAACGCAGTGCCATGCCCACCGGTTGCGGGCGCAGCATGGTGGTGGCCGCTCGAACTGGAATGGGTGCCGCTCATAATAACTCTCCTGCGCCAAGCGTTGCACAACTGCCGCAGTGCAGCAACAATCGACCGTGCAAGCCGTGTGGAGAAAGCGGGGCAGCGGCGCGATTACGGGCAATCTCGGCACGATCATTACGGAATAGTGCTCTCGCGAAATGACCTGTCGCGGACCATTTCCCCACCTTGCAATCCGCACAATCGTGTCATCGTGCCGTCATACGCGGGTGTTTAGCTGATTTTGCCGCGTTTGTATGTGCGGCGTCAGTTTGCGCGATCCGGCAATTCGCTGCGTGCAAGGTGTTGATCATAGATATTCTCCAACAGGGATTCATTCGGCCATGCGTTACAATTTTGCCCTGACCACTGCCGTAAGCAGCCTTGCCATCGGCGTCGCCGCGCTCAGCGCACCGGCCTATGCCCAGTCAACCGGCTCGATCGACTTCGAAAAGGAAATCGTCGTCACCGGTGCCCGCACTTCGACCCCGGCAGTCGCAGGCATTTCGGCACCCGATACGGCCAAGGCCAAGGCTGTGCTGACGCAGGAAAACATCGCACGCCAGAACCCGGGCCAGACCGTTCTCGATACGATCAACCAGATCCCGGGCGTCAGCTTTCAGAACAATGATGCCTATGGTTCGTCGGGCGGTACACTTAACATCCGCGGTTTCTCGTCGGATCGCGTCAGCCTGACCTTCGATGGCGTTCCGCTCAATGATTCGGGCAATTATGCGATCTTCTCCAACCAGCAGATCGATCCTGAACTGATTGATCAGGTCAACGTCAACCTCGGCACGACCGATGTCGATAGCCCGACCGCTTCGGCAGCAGGTGGAACGGTCAACTTGCGGACCAAGAACCCGGACCGTGATTTCGGGGCAATGATGTCCGGCTCTATCGGACAGTTTGATTTCATGCGCATCTTTGCCAAGATCGAGACTGGTGACCTCACCAGTTCCGGCACCCGCGCCTGGTTCTCCACCAGCAGAGCGGCTAATAACAACCCGTTCAACAACTACGGCAAGGTCGACAAGCAACAGTACAATGCCAAGATTTATCAGCCGCTCGGTGGCAGCGATTTCATCTCGATTGCCGGGCATTTCAACAAAAACCGCAACAATTTCTTTGGTTCGCTGCCGCTGCGCCTTGATGCGGGGCGCACCGTAGGATCGGCTTCGGCCAATCGCTTCCCGGCCAACAATGATGAGCGCGAATATTTGATCAACTATCCATGCCAGGTCGATGTCGCCCAAGCAGGCGTGGCGGATGCACCGGCACCGGCAATCCGCAACGCCAGCTGCGGGACCGAGTTTGACCGGCGTTATAACCCTTCGGACACCGGCAATATCCGCATGTCCTCGCGATTCGCGCTCAGCGACAAGCTGACGCTGACCGTCGATCCCAGCTTCCAGTTCGTGAAGGCCAATGGCGGCGGCACGACTACGGGTAACGAAGGGCTGCGCGATATCGACCCAACCGGCGGTACGGCCGGTGTGGCTGCCTGCCGTACGACGCCGACCAGCGCGACCAACAGCTGCGTTGCAGGCTACCTCGGTGGCACACCCTTCTTCGGGCGCGACATCAATGGCGATGGCGATACTCTGGACACGGTAACGGTGCTCACTCCCAGCCAGACCCAGACCAGGCGCATCGGCGTTATTGCCGGCCTGCGTTATGAACTTGATGCGCATAATACACTGCGCATCAACTACACGTTTGACCGCGCCCGCCATCGCCAGACCGGCCAGGTCGGACTGCTCACTTCCAACGGCGAGCCGGTCAATGTCTACGCCGTCGATGTCGCCCAGTCCGATGTGAACGGGGCGTTGCTGCAAAAGCGCGATCGCTTGTCCTATGCTATCCTGCACCAGGTTTCGGCCGAATATCGCGGCGAGTTCATGGATGAGAAGCTGGTGCTTACCGCTGGAGTGCGCGCACCGTTCTTCAAGCGGGATCTGACCAACAATTGTTTCACCAGTTCGGCGGGCGGGTTTGTCGAATGCTTCGGCACCAACACTACGCTGGCCGCAACGGCGCAGACGCTCAATCCCTACAGCGCAACAACCAATGCAACCACCGGGGCATTGGTTGTGACCGGCTGGTCAACCCCGCAGCACCGGGTGCTCAACTATAAGAAGATCCTGCCCAACGTTGGTTTTGTTTACAATCTGGCCGACAGCATCAGCGCTTTTGGCAACTTCTCGCAAGGCATCTCGGTACCCAGCACCGATAATCTCTACAACGCCTTCTTCTTTCCGGCCGGCACCGATCGGGCCAGGCCGACGCCCGAAACTACCGACAATTTCGATGTTGGTTTGCGTTACCGCTCGGGCAAGGTCCAGGCCCAGATTTCGGGCTTCTACAACCAGTTCCACGATCGGCTTGCTTCGGCCTATGATCCGGAAATCAACCAGACGGTTTACCGCAATCTTGGCAGCGTGAAGAAGTATGGCATCGATGGCTCATTGGCCTTCGCGCCTATTCCAGAACTGAGCTTCTATTTGTTCGGCAGCGTGCTGAAGTCGGTGATCCGGGACGACATCTCGGCTGGCGAGAACCGTGACGGCAGCCCGATCTATGCGCTGACTGCTGGCAAGCGTGAAGCAGGTGCGCCGAAGTACACCTTTGGCGGAACCATCCGCGGGAATCTTGGCCCGCTCGATATTGGGCTTACCGCCAAGCGCACTGGTGAACGCTTCATCTTTGATAACAATGAAGCGACCTACACTGGGGCTTTTGTCCCCAGCGGCGCTCTGGCTTGCACCAATGTTGCGGTGCCGGTTTGTTCCACCCCGGTCGTCCCGACAGCCGCGACCCAGATTTATAGTGCCACCGCCGCTGCCTATTGGCTGGTCAATCTCGATGCCCGCGTGAAGCTGGGTTTCCTGGGCCTCAACGACGACACCTTCCTGCAGCTCAACGTCTACAATCTGTTCGACCAGTTCTATGTTGGCGGCTTCGGGGGTAACCTCAATCAAACCCAGACGTTCAACCAGACCACTGGCCAGTCGAGCTATGGTAACCCCGGCTTCGTTCAGATCGGTGCGCCGCGCACGATCAGCGGGACCGTAGTATTCAAGTTCTGATCGCTTCGATCGGGGCTGAATGAATTGGGGAGGGGCACTGCGGTGCCTCTCCCTTTTTCTTGGGCGTCCAGGCTTATTTGTAAACGCAGGCGTCCAGCGCTTCGTTGCGGACGACCCCGCTGCGCGCTGCAATGGCGTTGCCGTGGCGGCGGGTAAAGCCGGTCGCGCCGTTGACCGCGCGGCGTTTGGGCGCCGGCAATGCTGCGGCGATCCGCGCGGCTTCGACCCGGGTCAGCCGCGCGGCGGAATGGCGGTAATACCGCTCCGCCCCCGCCGCGACGCCATAGGTGCCAACGCCCGTCTCGGCGACATTGAGGTAAACTTCCATGATCCGCCGCTTGCCCCAGATGTTCTCGATCAGCACGGTGAACCAGGCTTCCAGTCCTTTGCGGAAATAGCCGCCGCCCTGCCACAGAAAGACATTCTTGGCGGTCTGCTGGCTGATGGTCGAGCCGCCGCGGATACGCCCGCCGCGGGCATTGCGTTCGATTGCCTGTTCGATCGCTTCGCTGTCAAAGCCCTTATGCTCGCAGAACTTGGCATCTTCGCCCGCGATCACGGCGGCGACCATATCGCGGTCAATCCGGCTGAGTGGTTCCCAATCCTTGGTGATCCCGTTCGGGTCCATCACCATGGTCAGGGTAACCGGCACCGGCATGAATTTATAGAGTAGCGTCAAGCCGACGCTGCCGACCACGAACCAGATGATCAGGCGGCCAATCCACCAGCCGAGGCGATAGGCGAGGCCATGTTGGGCTGAAGGGCGGGAAGACTTGAGCAAGCTGACCATCGCGGCGGGTGTAGCGGAGATGCGGGGCGGCTGGCAATCGGGAGTGTGCGGGGAGGCGATACTAGGGTCAGGACCTGTTAACCGCGCCATCGAGGTTTGAAGCAAAATGGTCCAGCGCGAGGCGGATAGGTGCGGGAATAGTTATTCTATTTCAAGCCTATCCAACGC
>JANMKT010000071.1:0-79646 GCA_031372185.1 Novosphingobium sp. | reverse complement strand
CACCGGCGCGACCTTGGCGGCGCTGGCCCGGCTTGATCTGCGCGTGGCCCATTGCGGGGCGCAACTGGTCGTCTCGACCACGATCGAGGCGCTGGATGATGTGTTTGGCTGCCTCGATCAGTCCAATCCCCAGATTCTGGTGAATCCCAGCCGGGCCGAGCGAGTGGTGGCGCTGGGCCGGGTGCTCGCTCGGGTGCCCAATCTGCGGGTGCGCGAACTTTCCGAGGAAGACCGGCTGACTTTGCTGCGGCTGACCGAGCAGGTGGGTGAGATTGCCCTTCGGCTTGACAGGCTGGGGGGCGGGGCTCCTTCGCCGATTGAGCGGGATAGCACGGGCGGGGCTTTCCGGTTCGAATCGCCCAAACCGACATTTTCCGCCAACGAAGCGGACAGCGGCGATCGGCTGGTCCGCGCGGTGCGGCCCGCGCTGCCCGATCCGCGCCTGGTTCGTCGGATCATCCGCCAGCGGCAATTGCGCGCGCGGTTTTTCGATGGCGATCTGTTCGCCGATCCGGCGTGGGACATGCTGCTAGATCTTACCGCAGCACGGGCCGAGCACGCTCGGGTTTCGGTCACTTCGCTGTGCATCGCCTCCAGCGTGCCGCCGACGACCGCGCTGCGCTGGATCGGGCAAATGACCGATAGCGGGCTGCTCCAGCGGGTTGAAGATGAAGCTGATCGCCGCCGCGCCTTCATCACGCTGACCGACAAGGCCACCGATGGGATGGCCCGTTTTTTCGCAGAACTGGGCAGCGCCTCTTCGCGGCTGGTTTAGGGGCCTTTCATCCGTTGCAACTATCAGCTAAAGGCGCGCTTCTTGACCAAAGGTCAGGGCGCTTAGCTCAGTTGGTAGAGCATCTCGTTTACACCGAGAGGGTCGGCGGTTCGAGCCCGTCAGCGCCCACCATAACTGCGTCAAGGAGCTGCTTGCGGCGAGATGCCTGAATCAGTCAATGGTCGGCCACAGACCCGTTTGTCAGTGGCGTATCCCAGCTTACGACGGATAGTGGACCCAAATCCGATCGGTGGGCATAAGATGTGCTGAGCCAAATGCGATTTTATGGCCCACCGCTGACGATCGGGATCAATCGGGCCTTGGCTTCCTTGCGCAAAAGCTCTCCGATATTGCCGTCTGGGCTAAGGTCATCCAGCACGAGTCCAATCCTGACTTCCGCAGCAAAATCCTTGGAGGGTTTTCCGCCGGACATCCTTCACTACCCGCTCCTCGGGGGCATTCCTCAGCACCCGGTGCTGTGGTGTTGGCACGGTTATTTTGTCGCAGCGATCAGGCCAGCTTGACGTATTAATCATATTATGCGTTTGATATGATTGATGATAGCAGGAATATCCCGGATGATGGTGACGTTAAACCGTTGATGGGTTCACCGTGCTGTGTGATTTCACACTTGCTAGCGGCGCACGAACCGCCGAAGCCATTATTGGGTAATTGGCAACCGAGGCATAGCGATTGTGGCGAAGATTCGAACCAGCAATCTGACCGAACATGTCACTAAGACACTTGGCCGATCGATTGTTTCGGGTGAATATGAGCCTGGCGCAGTTGTCCAAATCCACGAATTGTGCACCACCTTTGACGCCAGCCGCACGGTCATCCGTGAAGCGGTAAAGGCGCTGACTGCCAAAGGCATGGTCACGTCGCGCGCCAGTCTCGGCAGCATTGTCCTCGAGGAAACCGAATGGAATTTGAGCGACCCCGACGTCCTCGCCTGGTTTTTGCACCGGAAGGGTAGCCGCCTGCAATTAATCAGAGAGTTCAATGATTTTCGGATAGCAATCGAGCCAACGGCGGCGGCTCTTGCTGCTGCACGCGGCGACGCAGAGTCAATTTCGGCAATCCATGCTGCGCTTGAGCGGATGCGTGCAGCCGAACGGGGTGAAGACGATTCGCTTGATTCAGATGTTGAATTTCATGTTGCCATTCTTGAGGCCAGCGGCAACCGGTTCTTTTTCAATATGCGCCACACGATTGACGTTGCCTTGCGGATCTCGATCCAGGTGACGAACCGGCAAAAGTCGGTTGCGGTGGCAAGTGCCGCAGATCACGCCAAGGTCGCCGATGCGATCGGCGCGGGCGATGAAGCAGGCGCCCGTCAAGCCATGCTCAACTTGCTCGCCGAGGCGCGCTTGCTGCTCAAAGAACCTGCGCCGGAATAAACCGATACCGATTTTCAGGCGATTTCAACTTTGGCGCTTTCATGGCAGAGAGCCATAATCGCATCCGATGCTCGGCGATCAGAAGGCCTCTAATGCGCGCATTTCGCGGCCTTGGGCGCTCCAGATGAAAGTTGCGCGATTGCCAAAGACCAGGCGGTTCAGAGTCAACGCAACCATCACAGACGACACCAAAACAATCACCATCACATCGATATAGTGCAGCCAGGGCCAGCCCATGTGTTGGTAGAATGTTTCACCCATGAACAGCGTATCGGGCTTGTATAGGACGAAATTGTGGAACGCATAGGCGAAGAAGCCAAACAACAGGCCTGCGACCGCGGCCCGGGCATCGACGTTGCGGAACAACAGACCTGCTATAAATGCAGACAGGATCGGCATTGAGAACAAGCCATTCAATTCCTGCAACAGATTGATGATGCTTTTGGCGTTTTCAAACGCCGGAACCAGGGCGATCGAGCTTACCGTAAACAAGACTGAGACAATTGCTGCCAGGCGCCAGTGATTGGTCACCGGGGCAACGAACTTGTCATGGAAATCGATCGAATAAAGCGCGACCGAGCTGTTCAGAATTGCCGAGGTATGCGCGATCACGGCAGCCATCATCATGGCGGCAAATGCGCCTGACATCCAGCCGGGCAGAACCGCGCCAACCAGCCGGCCATAAGCCTGATCGCCAATGCTGCCATACAGCTTGTAGGCGACGACGCCCGGCACGACCACGATTACGGGGATGACCAGAATGCGGACGACCGCTGCCGCTAGAACCCCTTTCTGGGCCTCGCGGACGGTGGGCGCCGTCATCGCCTTCTGCGTGATGTTCTGATTGGTCGACCAATAGAAAATCTGGATAAAGATCATGCCGGTAAACAGCGTGTGGAACGGGATCGGCGAGGTGATGCTGCCAATCATCGAAAGCCGTTCGGCGGGCACGGTGGACAGATCGAAATCAACTGCGGCCAGCGCCAGAAACACCACCAGCAGCGCAATTGCCAGCACGCCAATGCCTGAATAGGTGTCCATCACCGCGACCGCTCGCAAGCCGCCGGTGATCGTATAGGCGGCAGCAATAATCGCCATCGGAGCCGCAAACCAGATCAGTGACCAATCCACCCCAAACATCGATTTCAGGAACAGGCTGCCGCTATAAAGAGCAGCGGGCAGATAGATGAAGATGTTTCCCAGCAGGAACAGCGCCGAGATCACGGTGCGGATACTGCCACCTTTGTAACGCTTTTCCAGCAGTTCGGTGACGGTAGTGCAATTGTTGCGATAATAAATCGGCACGAACACGAAAGCGAGAATTGCCAGCCCGACGAACCCGCAAATCTCCCACCACGCCAGCAGCAGCATCTGATTGCCATTCATTCCGACCAGCTGTTCGGTCGATAGATTGGTGAGCGTGATCGAACCGGCCACAAACAGCCAGGTGAGGCCCCCACCGGCCAGAAACACTTCGCGCGTTGTCCCTTCCTTACTGGCTCGGACAGCGTTCTTGCCATGGACCTTCCAGTAAGTGAGGAGGGCAATCAGCGCGGTCAAACCAAAGAAAATGCCGAGCTGGAGAGCCGACGATCCACTTTCAAACATCCATACATCCTCATAACGCACCAGCAGTAAATCATATTAATACGCCAAATCTCATCCGACGCAATGTTCTCACCTTCGGCAGGCAAGCCGGAGGATGCAGCAGTGGACAGCCAGCAGGTGCATGCAAAGATAGCCAGGGTCAAGCCGCGCCCGCCCGGATAGGCGGTGGCAGTTCTCCGTCCGATCTGCTCGCCTGACGTATTCACGGGCGGTGCATTGCTTGGCGGATCGTGCATTAAAAATATTAATATGATTGATCTTGCAGGACGGATCTTTTCTGGCTAGCTAACCAAACTGTCAATATTCCACCGACTTGGACAGGTTTGGCCGGAGGAAGGGTATCGCAATAATTCGGAGGTGCAGTCCTCTGGCTTTGCGAATAAGTCAAAGGCATCGCGGGAAGTGCGATTGCCTGAATATAGAAAAACAAAATTGGGAATCAGCGGAGGATATGATGCGTATTAGAGCACAGTTACTGGTGGGCGTGACGTTCGGCATTTTTCTTTCAACGCCGGCTTTTGCGCAGGCAACTGCCCCAGGCGCGGCAGGGTCGAGTGCGGAAGACACGATCATCGTGACCGGCATCCGCGGCAGCTTGAGCAATTCGGCAGCTATCAAACGTAATTCGAACACGATCGTGGATGCGATCAGCACCGAAGATCTTGGCAAATTTCCCGATTCAAACGTCGCAGAATCCTTGCAGCGCATTCCAGGCGTCGCGATTGACCGCAGCTCTGGCGAAGGCCGGTTCGTCACGGTGCGTGGCTTTGGCCCTGCCTTCAATACGGTTCTTGTAAATGGCCGGACCTTTGCCAGCGACAATCAGGGGCGCGAATTCAGCTTCGATCTTCTGGCAGCCGAACTGATCAGCGGCGCCGAGGTTTTCAAGAGCTCGCAGGCGAAGCTCCAGGATGGCGGCATTGGTGCAACGCTCAATATCAAGACGCCTCGCCCGCTTGAACTGGGCGGGTTCAAGGCGGTCTTTTCTGCCAAGGGTCTGTACGAGCGCAACAGTGGCAACATAACGCCTCAGCTGTTCGGATTGGTCAGCGATAGCTTTGCGGATGATACAATCGGAATTCTGGCGGCTGTTTCTTATCAGAAGCGCGATTCAGAGGTTCGTTTCACCCAGAACCGCGGATATTTGCAACTAAAGGCTCCAACCACGGCAGTGCCGGTACCACCTCTCTTTACGCAGTTTTTTACTTCGAGCACCCAACCTCTGTTCCTGCCGCGGAACCAGGATGCTGGACGGGACACACAATCGCGTGAACGGCTTGGCTTCAATGCAACCGCGCAGTTCCGGCCCAGTGATGCGATCACCTTCACTGTCGATGGCCTCTACAACAAGTTCGATGTGGACTCCCGCGTTGAATCGCTGGGCAGCTGGTTTGAACCATCAAGCTACACCGCCGCGACGATTGACAGCAACCGGACGGTTACCTCGTTGACGACCAACGGGGTTGGCGATCTCATCCAGACTTCCAACAATCGCTTCGTCAAGACGCGCGCAGTGGGCGGTAATTTGAACTGGGAGGTCAATAGCAACCTGACCGTCAAGCTTGATGCATCATGGTCGCGCGCAACCGACGATGCCGGCGGCAAGAACTATTTCACCGTGATCGGCATCCCCAGCCGGTATACTTTCCAGGAAGCGACCGGGAATGGCTTCCCATCGACTATCAATTATACGGGCAATTTGACCAACCCCGCCCTCGGCCGCACCCATATCGCTTTGCGCACCGGCAATGACGAGGCTGAGCGCGTCATGGAGTATAAGTTCGATTCCGAGTGGAAATCGGATGGCGGCGCGCTGGATGCGGTGCGCTTCGGCTTGGTCAACACCAACCGCAAGAAGAGCAGCCAGACGATCGCAACCAATGGCAACACGCTGTGCCTGTATTGCGGTTACAACGAATTGTCGTTGCCTTCATTGCTGAGCCCGCTCGATCTGGGCAGCTTCCTCGGCAGCGGCGGCTCTGTGCCGACAGTTTTCCAGACTTATGATGCAAATGCTTATTTTGCATTCCTGGAAAGCGCGGCTCAAGCTGCTGCCCGCGACGCGGCGCGGGGCCTGACCCCGGGTACGACAGCGGCGCTGCTTGCAGCAACGAACGGTTTTGCCGCAGCGGTCCAGCCAAACTCCTTCGCGATCGATGAGAAGGTCTATGCCGGCTATCTTGATGCCGATTTCAAGGGAACCCTGGGATCAATGCCGTGGGTGGTGAATATCGGTGCGCGTTATATGCACACCGAACTCACCGCCAGCGGCCAACAGCAGCAGCTGCTCGATCTGCTGCCCGTTCTCAGCGATCCGACGATCTATTCGGGCGTGTTTGCAAATGGCGGTGTTGCTCAGCCAACCCTCAAGAAATCAAGCTACGATTATTTCCTGCCCAGCTTGAACATCAAGGTCAATCTGACTGACGATATCGTTGCGAGATTCTCTGCCTCAAGGACTGTAACCCGGCCTCAGGTGCGTGACCTGGCACCGCGGACCAATTTCGATGTGTTGCGTCCGGCCAGCCTCGATGCGAGCGGAGGCAACCCAGATCTGAAGCCATACACTTCAAATAACTTCGATTTGTCTCTCGAGTGGTATCCATCTGCGACCACAACGTTGTCGGTGGCGGTCTATTACAAGAACATTCAGGACTTCATCGTGCAGACCCGTTCGCCTGAGGACTTCACAATCGCCAACGCCGGCAATCTGCCGATCGGCAACGGCATAACCGGGCCAAAGACCGCGACATTCAATGTTCGCCGTCCGCGTAATGCTGAATCGGCGAATGTGCGGGGCCTTGAACTGAACCTGGTTCATAGCTTTGACTATTTGCCTTCGCCGCTGGATGGCTTTGGCGTGGCACTGAATGCGACCTTCGTTAGCAGCAATGCCGAATTTGACCAGGCATCCACGGGCACATCCTTTGCAGTAGAGGGGCTTGGCAACAGCTATAATGCGACAGCCTTCTATGAAAAAGACGGCTTCTCGGCGCGGGTTGCATGGAACCGTCGTGGCCGCTTCCTTGAGGCCCTGGTTACTCCTGGGCAGGGCGGGGATCCGGTGTTCCGCCGGGCCTATGAGCAGGTTGATATGCGGGCCAGTTATGATGTGACCGAATTTGCGCAAGTCTTCGTCGAAGGCACCAATGTCTTCAATGCGCGGAACATCACGACCGGCCGATTTGATAATCAGGTCCTCGATTATATCGATACCGGTGCGCGTTACGGCGCTGGGGTGCGCATCAGCTTCTAATCGACTAGAGCACCGAATACCGACGCCCTTCCTCGTATACCATTCGGGGGAGGGCGTTTCGTTTTGCGGGGACGATAATGTCACAAGCAGCATGGGCCATGACAAAATGAAGATGACACGTTTCCTGATGGTTTGCCTTGCGCTGTTTCCGAACTTGGCCATCGCCCGTCCAAAGGCACAGCAAGCCTATGCCATCCCGCCCATGGATGCGCCTGCCCTCGCCGCGCTCGGGGCGTATGAGATTGGTACGCGCAGGATTGAGATTGCTTCTCCCGGCCGTGTCATTCTGGCAACCACAGGCGTTTCCCGGGCGACCCGCATGATCAAGGCCAGGATCTGGTATCCCGCTAAAGTCTCGCCCCATGCGGTTCGAACCCGCTTTTCCCACATTCTCCCGCGCCCTGACCGCAAGGGTCTGGCCTTCACGATCCCCAGCCTTGCAGTCGAAGGTGCAGTGGTCTCGTCAGGACGGCGTTATCCATTGGTCATCGTGTCGCATGGCTACAATGGCTGGGACACCTTCATGACCTGGCTGACCGAGAATCTGGCAACCAAAGGCTATTTCGTGGTCGCGATTGACCATGATGATCAGCGCGCGGTTGGCGGACCAGAGCTTGCCGTCTCGTTCGGCAATGTGTTGATCAACCGCGCTGCGGATCAACGCGCGGTGATCGAATATCTCACCACTCGCGCGGCCGATCCGAAGGATCAGCTAGGCAGTGTGATCGATGCTGAACACATCGGAGTGGTTGGATTTTCCATGGGTGGCTATGGCGCGCTGGCAACAGCGGGGATGGATTATGATCCGGCCAGCAGTGTATTCAGCCAGTTGCCGGCCGAGGCCCGCGCGGCAATTTTTGCAAACCAGGAAAATGGCCGAGCTGTTGCTGCCCGTGTGAAGGCGGTTGTCACGCTGGCGCCTTTCGGAGGGCGGCCTGACAGCCGGGTCTGGACGGGAGCGACTGTGGCCAACTTCGGCAAGCCAGTGTTGATGATCGATGGCAGCGAAGACGACATTGTTGATGTGAAGCAGGGCGTGACCTGGATATTCGATCAGATGGCGAGTAATGATCGGCACTTCCTGTTATTCCAGAATGCCCGCCACAATGTTGGCGGCAATCCTCCCCCGCCTGAAGCCGATGGCGATTTCTCGACCAGAGAATATTTTGCCGAGCCGGTTTGGCGCACGGAGCGGATAAACGCCATAAACCAGCATTTTATCACTGCCTTTTTTGATCTCAATCTCAAAGGCGATCAGGCAAAGTCTGCCTATCTAAACGTTGCGGCGGTCGTTGCCGGAGACGGGCAATGGCCGCTCAAACCTCTCGAAAATGTCGGTGGACGGCCCGCTTCGGACCAGGAACCGGGGTTTTGGCGCGGCTTTCAGCGGCGCTGGGCGCTGGGGCTTGAGATGCGCAGCGGCCAGCTCGCCAAGACTCGCTGAGCCAGCCAGCCGATTTTACCGCGCTTCCATCTCCATCTTCAATGCGGAGATTGGCCGGTCTGAGCCCAGATTGTGCAATTGCTGAATCCGGTTCATCTGCGCCAACGACTGGATGATCGTATAGACTGGCGCGAGCATATCGCGGCGGTGAAGATCGAGCAGCGATGCGGCCGCTATTGCACGCAGATTTGGGGGGCTGATCGTGTAAAGCCCCTCGATCAGTTCTTCCTTGCCAGATCCGAACTGCGCAGTGATCGAAATCGGCCTGACCAGATCCAAGCCAAGCAGGGCCGTCACCAAGCCATTGGCTGCTGTTAGATCGCCATCGAGATAATCCAGCATCGAACGGATCTTCGCCAATGCTGGTGCTTCGCTGCCATCCTCCATAAACAGCGCTTCGCCAGTATCTGTTGTCACCTGCGAGCTAAGCTCATTGATACACAATGTTCGCTCCGGACCTGCCAGACTGAATGGTGCGGCCAGTATCGCCAGCGGCAGATAGGTAGCTTGCCAGCGATCTTCGATCACGTAGGAATTGGCATTCGGCCTCAATCCGAACAGCGCTGCCAACTGCAATTGCCCGCTATCGGCATCTTTCAGAAACATCAGCGGATAATCAGCAGCTGCAGCGCCGATCTCGCCCAATCCGATCTTCGCATGGTTGAGATGGAGCGCTGCGGCGATGTCTATGCCGGGGATCAGCCGGACATCGCGATGACGTTCAGCGCTGAATCGATAGAGCAAAGCCGTGTTTTTCAAACTGATTGCAATCCATATTGCTGAATCTTGTCCAATAGTTCGCGGTGCATGGGCATTTCCGATATCGACTGTTGCCGTGCCTGAGCAACCGAGGCAAAGCAGCGCCGGGCAAACTGCTCATCCATCACAGCATCAGGCCGGGCCGCGTAAGAGGCCTTAAAACCCATCCCATGCATGACATATTGATAGCTGGGCCAGGAGAATATTTCCTTCTGGAATGGAAAATCCTGAGGGCTTGGAGGATGATATCGCCACAATTCAAGCCGCTCTTTCAGGCCAGCGGGGATGGTGTCCGGATCGCGGTTCTCTCTCCAGAAGGCGGTGTCATTGCGTTTGGTGAGGACATAATGAAGCTTGAGAAATTCGATAATCCGCTCCCAATGATGGGTGAATGCGGTGTTGAACTGCTTTGACAATATCGTCATTGCGCTGCGGTTTTCGGGCAGCCGATCGGCGATGAAATCGACTGCCGTTTCAATCAGCATCAACGCCGAAGCTTCGAGCGGCTCGAGAAAGCCATTGGACAAGCCAACCGCGACGCAGTTGTTTACCCAAAATGTCTGGCGGTGGCCGGCGCGGATGCTGATCCGGCGGGCCGGGCGATCGTCACAGCTTGGTCCGATATAGCGGCGCAGAGTGGCTTCGGCTTCATCATGGCTGGTATGACGGCTGGAATAAACGTAGCCGGTGCCGCGCCGGGTTGGCAGGCCGATGTCCCAGATCCACCCGGCATCTTGTGCCGTCGATATGGTGTGGGTCGCGATTGGCGCATCCTCACGATCATAGGGCACCTGCAGGGCCAAGGCATGATCGGCAAACAATGTATCGGAGCATTCGATAAACGGAACGCCATAGACCCCTTCGATCATCAGGGCGGCAAAGCCCGAGCAATCAATAAACAGATCGCCTTCAATGCAGCCATTCAGCTTCGTGTCGATGCTGGCGATATCACCGTTTGCACTTTGATTGATAGTCGTCACATCATCGATAATGTGGCGTACGCCCAGCTTTTCAACGCTGAAATCGCGCAATAATCTGGCAAATTTCCCAGCGTCTAGGTGATAGGCATAATTCGCCAATCCGCCATATTCCGGGCTGGTAATCGATTTGGGTGCACGGCCGGCATCACACAGCGCAGATTGAAAATCGACTGCATCGGCAAACTTCAAACCGGCATTGGCCTCACCGCGCAACCAGTGACCGGACAGATCGATCTGGGGCGCAGCGTGGGGCGGGTTTAGTGGGTGGTAATAGCCGTCTTGCGGGGTGCCGTCGGTCCAGCCGACGAACTTCGCCCCTTGTTTGAATGCGCCGTCACATTCGCAGATAAACCGGGTTTCCGAGATGCCGATTTTCTTCAGCGTGTTGCGCATCGTTGGCCAGGTTCCTTCGCCGACACCGATGGTGCCAATGACGGACGATTCGACCAGGGTAACCCGCACACCGTCGGGATTGGCGGTGCCGTTTCTGGCGGCGATGCGTGCTGCAGTAATCCAGCCGGCGCTTCCGCCGCCGACAATCACCACATGTCGTATCTGCTGCTCCATTCTGCACTCCGGCTAACTGGTCCCGACCACACTCTGACTAAATCAGGTATAGCGGAATTCGACGTTGTCAAAGCAAACTGGCAGGTCTGCGGTGAGGGGCGCGGCTGTTCAGGAGCTTTCTGTTGATCCTTCAGTTCAGCCGGTCTGCCACACTGCCACCCCGGCTGCGGGAATCTGCGGCCCGCCCAGCACAAAACGCGCGCCATCTGGGCAAGGCGCGGTGACAGCCTCTGCCGAATAATTGAATGCAAAACAGAGCTCCCCTGCTCGGCGAAGGCGCAGGCCATCCGGCAGCTCATGAACGGCAACGCCCGCCTCGCCTGCCATCCGCGCAATCAGGCGGCGTAGCAGGCGATCGTCTGGCCACCCGCTGACATAGCGGATCTTGCCCTGCCGAAACACGATTCCCGCTCCGCTTTCAAGCCGTTCTTCTGGCACCAGATCGCTCTCGATATGTTCGAGCCAGTGGCGGATTTCAAACCCGCCGCCTTGCTCTGTCATTCCATCACGCAGCGATTCGACCCGGACGATCTTGATCGGCAACAGCGCTTGAAGATCCCCCGGAGGGAGCGCCGCCGGAATGCTGAAGCCTGCTGTCTTGCTGCCGGTCCGCGGCCCGATCAGAACCGGCCCCGAGAAGGCTGCCAGCGCCTTCACCGTCGCTGCCGCAAGGATCGGCAAGCACGGCAGCAGGACCATGTCGTATCCATCAAGCGGCGTTTCGGGATGGATGATATCAACATCGATGCCCAGTTGCCGTGCTGCGGAATAGTACTCGTAAGCCGCCCGGAGCGCGCTGAATCCCCGGCCCTGTGGCTGGATCTCGGTGACCCAGTCGGACTGATAATCAAACAGCAAAGCGGCAGATTTTGGCGGCGATCCAAGCGCGCCAATTGCCGCGATCTCGGTCGCTGTTTGCCGCGCCTCGTGCGCGCCAGCATCGTCAACACTATCGGGGCGCAGCAGCCCGGCGTGCATCTGTTCCTGGGCTTGCGGGAACTGGCGCCAACGGAAATAGCTGACCAGTTCGGCCCCATGCGCCATTGCTTCCAGCGTCCACAGCCGGACCATTCCGGGCAGGGGCGAAGGATTGAACCGGGCCCAGTTCACCGGCCCCGGTTGCTGTTCCATCACCCACCAGCGGCCACGCGAGCAGCCGCGGTAAAGGTCATGATGGAACGCTGCGATATCGGGATGGCCCTGGCGCGCATAGCGGAGCTTCTCAGCTTCGGAGAACCAGAATTGTTCGAGAAAGCCCAGTGGGTAGCTGTCCCAGCTGGCTACATCGAGATCGCGGCCAAGATCGTGATGATCGAACTGGGTGAAGAAGCCCATGAAATTATGGACCACGTCCCGTCCGGGAGACGCTGCGCGAATAATCTCGGCTTGAACCCGATTGAAACGCACCACCTGATCTGATGAGAACCGCCGGAAATCGAGCAAATGGGCGGGGTTCGCTTCGGTCACTGTCAGGTTTGGCAGATCAATCTCGGCAAAGTCCTGATACTCCATGCTCCAGAAGACATTGCCCCAGGACGTATTGAGTGCGTTAATCGACTGATAGCGATTTCCCAGCCAGTCGCGAAACGAAGTGCGTGCGGAGACCGAATAGCTCGGCACCGAGTCGTGGCAGCCGAATTCATTATCGGTTTGCCAGGCGACAACTGCGGGGTGATTGCCATATCGGCTGGCCATCGCCCTGACGATGCGCTTCGCGGCGAGGCCGTATCCCTGATGCGAAAAGCAATAGTGACGCCGCGAGCCAAATCCGCGCGGATGTCCGCGCTCGTCGATCGCGATCATGTCTGGCATACTGTCAACCAGCCACTTCGGCGGAGTTGCGGTGGGGGTTCCCAGGATGATCCCGAGGCCCGCATCGTGGAGGGTCTCAATCGCCCGGTCCAGCCAGCTCCAGTCAAACTGGCCGGGCGCGGGTTCAATCCGGCTCCAGGCGAATTCGCCGATCCGCACGCGTGAGAGGCCAATTTCGGTCATCCGGCGCGCGTCGTCCGCCCACATGCGCTCGGGCCAATGCTCGGGATAATAACACACGCCAAGGCGCATCGGCAGGGTCATCGGGCAAGCTCCTTGCTGTGAGGGTCAGGGCGCGCCCTGTGCCAACATTTTCGCCGTTTCCGCACTGTCCCAATCATGCCCGCCGACAAAGCGCCAGACCTCGCGGCCAGCGGCGTCGTAATAGACGCTCGTTGGCAGAATGCCGGTGTTGTAGTGGAAATTGAGCTGGTTTTCGGGATCGAGCCAAGGTTCAAGATTTTTGAGCCCGCGTGCCATCAGGAAAGCGGCGATCTTTTCGGGCTGGGCCATGTCTTGTGACACGGTAAGTACTCTTGTTTCCCCTTTGCCAGCCAACCGGTCCAGCATTGGCAATTCGGCCACGCAAGGCCCGCACCAAGTGGCCCAGAGGTTGATCAGCAGCGGCTTGCCTTTGAGCGAGGACAGCCGCAGCGTCTTGCCTGCCGGATCGGTGAAGGTGAACTCGGGCAGCTGGCTGCCCTTGTGACCGCGGTCGATCGTGCCGGATAGCACCGTATCGCTGCCGGACGCTTGCGGTTGCGCGTCCTTGTCGCTTTCCCTATCGCACCCTCCGAGTGTTAAGAGCACTGGCAGCGTAAAGCCAAGGACAGCAAGCTTGAGCAACCGGGATAACAACAAGGCAGACTCCAACGCGATGTGGGGTGGGCGGTTTGCCGAAGGACCGTCGGCAATCATGCGCGAGATAAATGCCTCGATCCCATTCGACAAGGCATTGTGGCGACAGGATATCGCCGCGTCAAAGGCGCATGTCGCAATGCTGGGGGCAACCGGGATTGTCACGGTTGATGATGCAACCACGATTGCCGCCGGGCTGGACCGGGTCGCGGGTGAATATGAAGCGAGCGGGGTGCCCGAGAACTGGGACCTTGAAGATATTCACATGACCACCGAAAGCCGCTTGGCCGAGCTGATCGGGCCTGTCGCCGGGCGGCTCCACACCGCGCGCAGCCGCAACGACCAGGTGGCGACGGACTTTCGGCTGTGGGTGCGTGAGGCTTGTGGTCAGGCCGATGCAGCGCTTGGGGCGCTCCAGGCTGCGCTGGTCGATCGTGCAGGCGAACATGCTGCCAGTATCATGCCCGGCTTCACCCATCTCCAGATCGCCCAGCCGGTAACGCTGGGCCATCATCTGATGGCCTATTATGAAATGGCTGCGCGCGACCGGTCGCGCTTTGCCGATGCGCATGCCAGGATGAGCCAGTGCCCGCTGGGTGCAGCAGCGCTGGCCGGAACCGGCTTTCCGATTGATCGCCATGCTACGGCGGCGGCGCTGGGCTTTGCCGGCCCTACCGCCAACAGTCTCGATTCGGTCTCGGACCGCGATTTCGCGCTCGATTACCTGATGAGTGCGGCGCAGACCGCGTTGCATTTGTCGCGGCTGGCCGAAGAACTGATCATCTGGGCGAGCCAGCCGTTCGGATTTGTAGTGCTGCCCGATAGCCTGTCGACCGGCAGCTCGATCATGCCTCAAAAGAAAAACCCCGATGCGGCCGAGCTGGTGCGCGGCCATACGGGGCGGATCATCGGCTGCCTGACTGCCCTGATGATCACCATGAAAGGCCTGCCGCTGGCCTATTCGAAGGACATGCAGGACGATAAGCCCCCGGTATTCGAAGCTGCCAGCCTGCTTACCCTGTGCCTTGCCGCGATGACCGGGATGATTGAGGGAGCGGGCTTTCGGATCGGGCGAATGCGCGCCGCAGCGGAACTCGGCTATGCCACAGCAACCGATCTGGCCGATTGGCTGGTGCAGCAGGCCGGAATTCCGTTTCGCGAGGCGCATCACATCACTGGCGCTGTGGTCAAGCTGGCGGAAGGCCGGGGAATTGCGCTGGATGCCCTGCCGCTGGCCGATCTTCAGGCGATCGATCCGCGGATTGACGTGCGGGTGTTCGCGGCCCTTTCGGTCGAAGCTTCGGTTGCGGCGCGCGCTAGCCATGGTGGAACCGCGCCGGACGAGGTAAGGAAGCGCATTGCCGAGGCGCGTATCGCGCTGGGCATGGAGTAATCGCAATGCCTCGTCTTGCCCCATCCCGGCTTATTTTCGGCGCCGCTTTGTTTGGCCTCTCCGCTTGCGGGGTGAAGGCTGATCTCAAGCCGGTCGCCGGCAAAGCCCTGCCGCCGGCGCCCTATGGCCGCGAAGACACGCCGAGCGCGGAAGATCTGGTCAAGACTACGCCCCAGGCTGCGCCCGAGCGCAGTGTGGAACTGCGAAAACGGTCGGAAGAACGCACCGACGATCCGTTCGATCTGCCGCCTGCTGACGAATAGCGCGGCCTCAAGTTTCAAGGCTAAACCATGGACCATTTCACTCTGCGTAGCGGCGTCCTCCACGCCGAGGATGTTGCGCTGACTGCTATTGCGGAAGGTGTCGGCACGCCCGTCTATGTCTATTCGCGGGCGACGCTGGCCCGCCACGCCCGGGTCTTCCGCGAAGCGCTGAGCATCCTCCCGCGCGTTCACATTGCCTATGCGATCAAGGCCAACCCCAATCTTTCGGTGCTGCGGGTTATGGCGCAGGAAGGCTATGGTGCCGATGTCGTTTCGGGCGGGGAAATGGACCGCGCGCTGGCGGCCGGAATCCCGGCGGCAGGCGTGGTATTTTCCGGCGTGGGTAAGGATGCGGGCGAAATGATTCGCGCGCTCGAAGCTGGGATCGGTCAGTTCAATGTCGAATCCGAGGAAGAAGGGATCGAGCTTGCCGTCATCGCCGCCGCCCGCGGTCTGCGCGCCAACGTCGCACTCAGGGTCAATCCCGATGTCGATGCCGGGACGCATGGCAAGATTTCGACCGGCAAGGCCGAGAACAAGTTCGGGGTGCCGTATGACCGCGCCGGGGTAATCTATGCGCGGCTGGGCGCGCTGCCGGGCCTCCATATGCGGGGCCTGGCGGTGCATATCGGGAGCCAGCTGGCCAGCCTCGATCCGCTTGAGGCAGCCTTCACCAAGATGGGCGCGCTGATGGCTGCGATCCGGGCGGACGGGCAGCCTGTCACGCATATGGATCTGGGTGGCGGGATCGGGGTTCCCTACAAGGCCGGCGATGCTTACCCCACACCGCAAGAATATGCCGTGATGGTCGCAAGGGTCACTGCCGCTTGGGACGTGACGCTGATGTTCGAGCCGGGCCGGGTAATCGCTGGCAATACCGGGGTGCTGCTGACCCGGGTGATCCGGGTCAAGCAAGGCGCGGGCGCTCCGTTTGTGATCGTTGATGCGGCGATGAACGATCTAGCGCGGCCCGCGATGTATGATGCCTGGCATGATTTCATTGCGGTCGAGCCGAATGGTATGACGATGACCGCCAACATCGTCGGCCCGATTTGCGAAAGTTCAGACACTTTCGCGATGGACCGTGAAATTGATGCGGTTGCGACTGGAGACCTGGCGGTCTTCCGGACCGCCGGGGCCTATGGCGCGACTATGGCCAGTACTTACAATAGCCGCGCGCTGGTGCCCGAAGTGATGGTCGACGAGGCCCGCTGGGCAGTGGTGGCCGATCGAATCGACCCGGCCACGATCCTCGCCGCCGAGCACGTACCGGACTGGTTGAAGTGATTGGCAGCTTGCCCCTGTTTCACCGCATCACCGGGCAGCCGGTGATTGTGCTGGGGACGGGCGAGGCGGCGGAGGCCAAGCGGCGGCTGGTTGAGCGCGCCGGGGGCATTGTCGCCAGCGAGGATGCCTCGGCTCGACTGGCCTTTGTCGGGATTGAAGATGAAACCGAGGCGAGCGCGGCGGCGCAGCGGCTGCGCGCACGCGGCCTGCTGGTCAATGTGGTGGACCGCCCGGCGCTGTGCGATTTTACCGTGCCCAGTCTGCTCGATCGCTCGCCGGTGCTGATCGCGATCGGGACGGGGGGCGCTTCGGCGGGGCTGGCCAAGGCGCTGCGGCTGCGGCTCGAAGCGCTGCTCCCGCCGGGGTTGGGACGGTTGGCAGAGGCGCTCCATGCCGCCCGTGCGATCTTGCGCGCGCGGCTTCCGAACGGCGGCGACCGCCGCCGCGCACTAGATGTTGCCTTAGGCGAGGGTGGAGCGCTCGATCCACTCCGCAGCGGGAGCGATGCAGCGGTGGATGAATGGTTGCAGGACGCGAAAACAAGCGCTGACGTCGTCGCCGAATTTACCCTGACTAGCGCCGATCCCGATGACCTCACTCTACGCCAGGCGCGGCTGTTGGGGAGCGTGGACCTCCTTGCCTATGAGGCCGGGGTGCCGCCTGCGATCATTGCCCGGGCCCGCGCCGATGCAGCACAGGTCGAGCTGAGCTCCGGTGCCCCTGCTCCGGCGCATGCAGGACTGGTAGTGGTTATTCGGCTGGCTCAATAACCGGGCTGAGCAGGATGTTCATCAGCGCAGTGCCGATCGGCTTGTTGCGGCCAATCATGGTCTTTCCGGGCATCAAGCCGCGCTGGAATGATCTACGCAGCGTCCGCACCGACATGGAGGTGGTGTTGTCCATCAGGCTGATGATCGGGCCTGACGCCAGCACACCGCTGCTGGCCCCGTTGCTGGCGATCCCAACCAGATCCTCGCGCCAGGGCTGGGCCGGCTCGACCCAATTGGGTCCGTGCGCGTGATAGAGCAGGCCCAGCCAGCCGCCGGAGCCGAACCGGGTGAGCATCTTGCTGGCCTGTGCAGGGGTCTAATGCCACCCCGACTGAGATCGGTCTACGGCTTTCAAGGGGCGCGGATTGGTCAGTCATCGCGATTCCTGCGCTGGCCTGGGGTGCCGATTACAATGTTTTAATTTCAGCAAGCGGGCCGACGCGGCGATGTTTTTGTTGGCGAGGGCATATTGCCTCGCGCAACAGGAGGGTCCCAACCATGAACTTACCCCAAATTGATGTTTCAGCACTTCCCGATCTCGACACGCTGACCGGCGTGTTCGGCAGCCTGATGCATCCCGTTCAGGCGATGGCATCCGATGATACGCTGATTATCCTGATGGTTTTCGTTTACGATGCCATCAAGGGCTAAGGCGCGGGCGGTATGAAAATTCGCCCCGAATTGCAGGCGCTGCGGAGCGATGATACTCCGCAGCGCCAAGCCCAGCAGCGGCTCAAGGCCGCGCTGGATGACTGGCGTGCCGGCTCGCCCATCCAACTGGCTGAGGACGAGCTGGCCCGGCTGGCCGGCGGCGCAGTGCTGGAAGACCTGCCGCTGCTGACTGCCTTGTTTACCCCGGACGACCCCAGCGCGCGGCAATTCGTCGGGCCACTGATCAGCAAGCTGTGCGCGGGGCTTGCCAAGGCCCCGCTGGGCCTGGTTCCGCTGCGTCACTTTACCGATGATGCGCTGGCCTCGATCATGCTGGCCCGTTCGGGCTTTGCCACACTATCGCTGCAAGTTTTCGATGGGGCCGGGATGGCCCGCCGCCCGCGTCCGGTTTCAGTCAGCTTCTCGCCCAGCCAGACCTGGGAACAGGTCCTGGCAGGCAGTGCCGGGGCCGAGCTGATCCATTGCCGCCAAACCTATCCCGATCGTGCCGATCTTGCGGTTGAACCGATTAATCTGAGGCCGGGTACTGCGCTGATCCGGAGTAATCGTCAGACCGCGCTGGTGCTCGGTAATCTGGAAGGCTGCCTGGTGACCCTGCGGCTCCAGCGCCGCAGCGCCAGCGGCGGCGTGACCCGCGAATACCAGTTGGCGGATGGCGCACTTATTCATCAAGCTGCCGGGACCCCGCGTGAAAGCCGGCTTGAGCTGACCGCCGCGCTGCTGGGCCGGATGGGCCGGGTGGACGCTGCGCCCTTGCTGGCCGCAATGGCGCAGGAACAGGGCGGCGCTAGCTTGCGCTGGCAGGCACTGCGCGAATGCCTTGGTCTCGACACTGCCGAGGGCTTCCGCACGCTTTGTGCCATTGCCCGTGATCCGGCTGATCCGCTCGCCACCCCGGCGGGTGCGCTGTGGGCACAATTGCTCGAAGCCCATCCCCAACTGGCCGAGGTTGAACCATGCCCCGTTTGATTGAATTGGCCGACGACAGGATCGCCAGCCTTGCCGAATGCAGCGATGCACTGGCTGCGCAGGGCTTTAACCCCAATGATGAAGCCAGCCTGGATCATGCGGCACGGTGGCTGCGGCGGCTGGGCAATGATCGCAATTTCCTCGGCGATCTGCTGGTCGGTGAACTGGCGGGGCGGCACCGCGATGATGTGCTGGAAAACAGTTATGGCCCCCAAGTGGTGATGCTGGTCCCGCCCGGCGGGGATTTCTTCATCCGCGCCAATCTGTGGCCATCGCCCGCCGAACACATGATGCGGGCCAGCGGCGGGGCCTCGTTCGTGTACGGAATGCCGCACGATCACAATTTCAACTTCCTGACGCTGGGCTATTTCGGCTCGGGCTATTGGAGCGACTATTACGAATATGACTATGGCGCTGTCACCGGCTGGCGCGGCGAGGAGGTTCCCAGCCTGCGCTTTGTCGAGCGTTCGCGGCTCGATCTGGGCAAGCTGATGCTGTATCGCGCGCATCTTGATGTTCACGCCCAGTTTCCGGCCGATGACCTCTCGGTCTCGCTCAACATAATGCATACCAGCGGGGTGCAAAGCTGGACCGATCAGTATGGCTTTGATCTCGATCAGCGCCGGATCAGGGCGATCGTTTCGGGCGGTTCGAGCGAGGCGTTCCTGCGGATCGCGGTGGGGCTGGGGAGCGATGAAGCACTCGATCTGGCGCACCGGTTTGCCGCGCGCCATCCCAGTGACCGGATGCGGCTATGCGCGTGGGACGCGTTGGCCGCCGGGACCGAAGATATAGCCGCGCGCGATGCGCTGTGGGCTGAGGCGGAAGGGGCAGGAAGCAGGCTGGTCGCGATGGAGGCCCGGTCGCGGAGGAAGGAGCTGGCGGGCTAGGAAAACCCGCCCGCCAGCGCATCGATTGCCGCCTGTAATATCACCGCCGCCGCAGCCGAATCGATCCGGGCGACCCGCTTGGCCCGGCTGATATCCTGCGCGATCAGGCCGCGGGTCGCGCTGGCGGTGCTCCAGCGTTCGTCCCACAGCAGGATCGGCAGGCCCAGCACGCCAAGGTTGCGGGCATAGGCGCGGCTTGACTGGCTGCGCGGGCCTTCGCTGCCGTCCATGTTGATCGGCAGGCCGATGACGATGCCTTTGGCTGAGCGTTGGGCGATCAGGGCTTCGAGCAGCAATTTGTCGGCGCCGAACTTGCCGCGCTTGAGCGTCTTTCCAGGCGAAGCAAAGCGCCAGCCCGCGTCGCAAAACGCGGTGCCGATCGTCTGGGTGCCAAGGTCAAGTGCCAGCAGGGTGCCGCCGCCGGGCAGGATCGCACGGAACTCCGGTGCGCTGGCGGTGATCAGGCTGCTGGTTTCCACGCCGCTACTCGTTTGATGAAATCTGCGCGGAGATTGGCCCAGAACAGCGGGATATCGTAGACGTGATAATTGTTCCCCGGCAGCACGAACGGTCCCATTTCGGGCGGAGCGCCAATCGACAAGATGCCGTCCTGGCGGCACGCGGCGGCAGCAATGCCCGGCTTTATCGTGCCGGTCTTGAGCTGAATATCGGGAACCATGGAGCCAAGGTTGGCAGTGGCCGGAACCGCTCCGCCAATCCCGCCAGTCAGTGGATTGGAGCAGAGGAACGGACTGTTTTTCAGCGGCTGTCCGTCCAGTCCTGGATGGCGCGCATAGGCGGCGATCATCATCGCCGGATCGGCGGCTTCCGCATAGCTCAGCCAGCTTATAACGCAGCCCGATTGATCGAGCGCGGCGCAGGCGGATAACCCCGTCTGGGGCAGATCATGCGCCAAGGAGACCGGCCAACCGATCACATAGACGGCGGCAATCCGCCGGGCGATGGGCTTTCCTGCAATCCGGTCCTGCAACAAATGAATCAGGTGAAACGACCCTTGACTGTGGCCCGCCAGCACGATCGGCAGATTGGGATCGCTGTGCGCGACGAAATAATCGAAGGCCTGCAAGATATCGCCATACGCGAGTTCGAGTGCTTTGGCCCCTGCAGGAGCCTCGGTCAGAAACGCCCCAAACGCGGCCTGCCGATAGCGCGGCGCCCACAGCTGGGTCGCTGGGGCAAACGGGCTGGCAAGCCCGCGCACCATGATTTCAGCCATCGCGCGGGAAGGTTGATGATCCAGCGCGGCGTTCCAGTGGAACTTTTCGAGGTAGCTGGTCGGATGGATGAAGAACACCGCCGCCCTGACCGGGACAGGACTGGCGGGCGCACCTTCGGGCACCCATTGTGCCGGGTCTTTCGCGCCCATACCGGGGCGGGAAATCCACATCGCCGGATCGTCATAGATACTGGCGGCCAGCGGGGCTTGCGGCTTGAATTCCTCCGAAGGAACGAAGGCGATCCTCGACAGCTGGTCGGGATAGAATTGCAGCGCCAGCCGCCCGGCCACGAACAGCACAATCAGCAGAGCGACAAGGTAAAGGAATTTGCGGGCCATCTTAAGCTTGGGCATCCGCCAGCGGTTCGTTGCGTTCGGACTGACGTTCGAGCGCGATCTTGATCATCGCAACCAGCGGATCGGCAAGCGCGAGGCCAAGGATCCCGAACAGCGCCCCCATGATCAGCTGCGCCCCCAGCACCAGTGCGGGGGCAAGGTCAGCAGTTTTCTTGGCAACCATCGGCACGATGATATTGCCGTCGACCGTCTGCACCACGACATAGACCACGATGCAGAACAGCCCCATTTCGGTTCCGCCCGAAAAGCCCACCATGATCATCAGCAAGCCCGAAATCGGCGCGCCAATGTTGGGCAGGAACGCCAGCAGCCCGGTCAGCAATCCCAGCAATGCAGCCAGCGGAACGCCATAGAGCGCCAGCATGATCCAGGTGGCAACGCCCTCCACCGCCATGCCGATCAGCCGCCCGAACATCAGCATCCGCAGCGATTTGCCCATTTTTGCAGCGGTGCCTTCAAAATAGCTGCGCTGATTGCTCGGCAGCATCCACGCCACCCCGCGCTGGTAGAGCCTTGGTTCAGCGGCGACATAGATGCCCAGCACCATGATCAGCAGCAACGTGGTCAGCGCACCGATCAGCCCGCCAACTGCCCGGGTCAGCTGCGAAACCCCGCCCAGCGCCTGCTGGGCCAGCCCTTCGGCATTCTTGATGTTGATCGCCACCCCGTGCCCTTCGAGCCAGGTTGCGGCGCGAAGTAGCTGTGCTTCAACTGTAGTGGGGAGAGCTGCCGCCTGTTGGGCGATCTGGCTTCCGGCAAAATAGGCCACCCATGCCACAAATGCGGCCCCCGCCAGCAGCACGATGGCGACACGCAACGCGCGCCCGATCGGCAACACCCGGCCGAGCAGTCGCGCGCCGCCATCGATCATCGCGGCAAACACCAGCCCGCCGAAGATCACCAGCAGCGGCTGCGCCATAAAGACCGTCAGCACGACCAGCCCGACCATGCCGATCCACACCGCCGCGCGCCTGGCTTCCTCGCGCAGCAACGGATCGCTGATGTCGGTCGGCCCGGCGCGCTTGGAGGTTGTTATTTTGGTGGCGGCAGGTTTGCGTTGGGTCATTATTTGCTGCCTTTCGCATCAATTCTGGGCCGCAAGCTGGTCCAGCCGCGGCCACCGCGCAAGGCACCCCACCAGCTCAGCGGGTTCCAGCGTTCACTGCCATTGAGCGAGAAGGTCAGAAATTCCGCGCGCCCGCCGATGTCCGATAGCGGCACCGGCCCGCCCAGCCCATTTTCATAAAGCTGCGCCCGGCTGTCGGCGGAATGATCGCGGTTGTCGCCCATCAGGAAGACATGGCCTTTGGGGACGGTGACTTCCTTCATGTGGTCCAGCGTCTGATCAAGATGGTCGATCACCAGATAAGTCGCGCCATTGGGCAGCGTTTCGCGCAGCGTTGGCGGTTCATAGATCTCGCGCCCGCTCGGCAGCCTGGTGCGATAGGCGGCGAAGGTAGCGTTGCACGGGCTGCCCTCGCACATCAGTTCTTCGTCTGCGGCGAGTTGCACAGGTGGCTCGACTGCCTGAGGCACCGGCGTGCCATTGAGGATAATCTGGCCGTCCACCACCGCGATCCGGTCGTTCGGGAGTGCGACCACCCGTTTGATCAGATCTTCGGTCCGGTTGCGCGGCACCACGATCACCACGTCGCCATATTCGGGGGTTCTGCCAAGCAAGCGCGAAGTGCTGCGGGGGAGGATGTGGAACGAGGCCGACGCCCAGTTCCAGCCATAGGGATATTTGCTCACCACCAGCCGATCGCCGACCAGCAGGGTCGGCATCATCGAGATTGAGGGGATGTAAAACGGCTTGGCGATGAAACTGTGGAACCCCAGCACCGCCACCAGCATAAGTGCAAGGCCGCGAAGCTCGGCCAGCCAATCGACCTTTCCGGATGCTTCGGGTGCAGCTGGATCGCTTGTCATCGCATCACTCACAAGATTCGCGCCTCAATAACTACAAAGGCCTGTGCCCATGGATGATCGTCGGTCAACGTCAGATGAACCACAATCTCATGGCCATCAGGAGCAAGCGCGGCCAGCCGCAGTGCCGCGCCACCAGTCAGCGCCAGCGTCGGCGCACCACTGGGGGCGTTGATCACGCCGATGTCCTTCATGAACACCCCGGCCTTGAACCCGGTGCCGACCGCCTTGGAAAATGCCTCTTTGGCGGCAAAGCGCTTGGCGAGAGTTCCGGCCTTGGTAAACGGACGCCGCGCGGCCTTGGCGCGTTCGATCTGGGTGAATACGCGCAGTTCAAACCGTTCGCCAAACCGGTCGAGCGAGTTCTGGATCCGCTCGATATTACAGAGGTCAGAGCCGATGGCGATGATCATCTGGCCTCATCCATCAGTTCGCGCATCCGCCGTACCGCAGCTTCCAGCCCGGTGAAGATCGCCTCGCCGATCAGATAATGGCCGATGTTGAGCTCGGCCAGCTGGGGAATTGCTGCCACAGCCTGGACATTGTCGAAGGTCAGTCCATGGCCGGCGTGCGGCTCGATCCCGTTCTTGACCGCGAGCGCTGTCATATCGGCGATCCGGCGCAGTTCGACCGCCTGGGTCTCGCCGGTCGCATGGGCATATTCACCAGTGTGAAACTCCACCACCGGGACACCAAGCCGCATTGCGGCCTCTAGCTGGTGCGGCTCGGGCGTAATGAACAGGCTCACGCGGATCCCTGCATCGCAAAGCCGCGAAATAATCGGGACAAGGCGGTTGTGCTGCCCGGCGGCATCAAGTCCGCCCTCAGTGGTCCGCTCCTCGCGCCGTTCGGGGACGATGCAGGCGGCATGGGGTCTGTGGCGCAGCGCGAATTCAACCATCTCGTCGGTTGCCGCCATTTCGAAGTTGAGCGGCAAATTGGTCGCCGCCTGGATCCGGGCGATATCCTCGTCGCGGATATGGCGGCGATCCTCACGCAGATGGGCGGTGATCCCGTCGCCGCCCACTGCCGCGACTATTTCAGCGGCGCGCACCGGATCGGGGTGCTCCCCGCCGCGCGCGTTGCGGATTGTAGCGACGTGATCGATGTTCACGCCCAGTCTGAGACGGGCCAATTGGGGATGGGTGGCAGGCATCGTCAGGATCGGCTCCCCGGCTTTACCGCCACGCTCGCGGCCAGTTCCAGAGGCAGCTCGTCTGCGGCATAGGTCGGGAAGGTCAGCGCGATCAGCGGAAAATAGGGCACCCCCAGATCGACTGCCCCGCAGGTCCGATCGACCAGCGAGGCCGCCGCGATCACCTCACCGCCAGCGTCTTGGATGGCGTGGATTGCTTCGCGCGAGGAGAGCCCGGTGGTGATCACATCCTCGACCATCAGCACTTTTTCGCCCGGTTCGAGCGAAAAGCCGCGGCGCAGCTCGAATGAGCCGCCCGGACGCTCGACGAACATCGCCTCCACCCCCAGCGCGCGGCCCATTTCGTGGCCGATGATCACTCCGCCCATTGCGGGGGAGACGACCTTGGCGATATCCTTGCGCAGCTCGCGCGGGATCCGTGCGGCGAGGGCTGCGGCGAGCCGCGAGGCGCGCATCGGATCCATCAAAACCCGGGCACATTGCAAATAATGCGAACTGTGGCGGCCGGACGAGAGCAGGAAATGGCCTTCGAGTAGCGCCTTGCTGGCTCTGAACTCGGCAAGCACCTCTTCATCATGCATCGGGACTCAAGCCTTTCGTGCAATTGGATCCGGCTAAGGGCGGGGTTTGCCCTTAAATGCAACGGATCTTGCAAAAATATCCCCTAGAGGCGCTTGAGGTGCCCCGCAAGCGCGCGTATAGGCCACCGCGAATTGAGCCTCCACAGGAGCGAGAGGGGGCAGTGTTTATCTCTCGTCGGCAATGGAAAGCGAAAGCGCAAAGAAGATGAAATTCGGCCAACTTGCTCGCATTACGGGCCTTTCAATCAAAACATTCTGTTTTTCGCTGGCACTGCTGGCGGCACCGCAGCTGGCTGCTGCTCCTGCGCCCACTCCGGCAGCGACTCCAGTTGCTGTAACGGCTGCCCCTGCTCCGGTAGCAGTGGCTGTGGTGCCCACGGCAGCAGAGACGGCCCGAACTGCGGTTGCCCAGGGCGGCTACATCCCGATGAAACCTACTCCGGGCAAGGGGATGCCGGTTGATGGTCGATACGGCTTCCAGGATCAGTATTCGCCGCTCGGTGAATATGCCCTGTGGATGCATCAGGCGATTCTGCTGCCGCTGATCACGGTCATCAGCCTGTTTGTGCTGGGTCTGCTGCTGTGGGTCGTGGCGCGCTATCGCAAGAGTAAAAATCCGGTTGCCTCCAAGACCAGCCACAATACGCTGATC
Organism: Novosphingobium sp.; assembly: GCA_031372185.1. Taxonomy (GTDB): domain Bacteria; phylum Pseudomonadota; class Alphaproteobacteria; order Sphingomonadales; family Sphingomonadaceae; genus Novosphingobium. Next base: position 54,034 of record JANMKT010000071.1, on the reverse strand, counting down.
GAGATCATCTGGATCGGCATCCCGATCCTGATCCTGGCGGGTGTCTCGATCCCCTCGATCGATCTGCTGGCCAAGCAGTACAAGCCCGCCCCCGCCAAGGCGCTGACGATCAAGGCCACCGGCAACCAGTGGTTCTGGTCGTATACCTATCCCGATAACGGCGGTTTCGAGGTGATTTCGAATATGCTGCCAGACGCCGAGGCCGCTAAGCGCGGCGAGCCGGGTCATCTTGCTGCCGATTTCCGCATGGTTGTGCCGGTGGGTGAAGAAATCCGGGTTCAGGTCACCGGTGCCGACGTGATCCACTCCTTCGCCGTCCCCTCGCTGTGGTTCAAGATCGACGCGGTGCCAGGCCGGATCAATGAGAAGGTCATGTTTGTCAAGGAACCGGGCGTCTATTATGGGCAGTGCTCTGAACTTTGCGGCGCTCGCCACGGCTATATGCCGATCGTGGTCGAAGCCTTGCCGCGCGACAAATACAACGCTTGGGTCATGACCCAAAGCGGCGGGACGATCGATGGGATGCCCAAACCGGTCGAGCCCGCCCCAGCGGCGGCACCTGCACCCACCCTGGTGGCACCCGCTCCAGCTGCCACCACCGCCCCGGCTCCGACTGTCTAAGTCCGTTTTTCGAGACAAGGTTTCAAACCAATGGCTACCACTGCTCCCGCAACTTTCCAGGCGCATGATGACGCGGCTCACGCGCATGGCGATCATGATCACAAGCCGGCGTTTTTCGCCCGCTGGTTCATGTCGACCAACCACAAGGATATTGGCACGCTCTACCTGATCTTTGCGATCTGTGCCGGCATCATCGGCGGCGCTGTCTCTGGCCTGATGCGGGCCGAACTTGCCGAACCGGGCATCCAGTATCTGACCGCCTGGGCCACCTGGTTCGATGGCAAGCCGGCTGAAATGAACACTGCGCTTCATCTGTGGAACGTGCTGATCACCGCGCATGGCCTGATCATGGTGTTCTTCATGGTCATGCCAGCAATTATCGGCGGGTTTGGTAACTGGTTCGTGCCGTTGATGATCGGCGCCCCGGATATGGCCTTCCCGCGGATGAACAACATCTCGTTCTGGCTGACGGTAGCAGGCTTTTGCTCGCTGATGCTCTCGGCCTTCGTTCCCGGCGATGCGACCGGGCTTGGCGCCGGGATCGGCTGGACTGCCTATGCTCCGCTTTCAACCTATGGCAGCCAGGGCCCGGCGACCGATTTTGCGATCTTCTCGCTCCATCTGGCCGGGGCCGCCTCGATCATGGGGGCGATCAACTTCATCACCACCATTTTCAACATGCGCGCACCGGGAATGACGCTTCACAAGATGCCGCTGTTTGTTTGGTCGGTGCTGGTCACCGCCTTCCTGCTGCTCTTGGCGATGCCGGTTTTGGCGGCGGCGATTACCATGCTGATTACCGACCGCAATTTCGGCACGACCTTCTTCGATCAGGCCGGCGGTGGCGATCCGGTGCTGTATCAGCATCTGTTCTGGTTCTTTGGCCACCCCGAAGTCTACATCATGATCCTGCCCGGTTTCGGGATCATCAGCCAGATCGTCTCGACCTTCTCGAAAAAGCCGGTGTTTGGCTATCTCGGCATGGCCTATGCCATGGTCGCGATCGGCGTGGTCGGGTTCATCGTGTGGGCGCACCACATGTACACCACCGGACTGTCGGTAAATACCAAGATGTATTTCACTGCCGCAACCATGGTGATCGCGGTGCCGACCGGCATCAAGATCTTCTCCTGGATTGCCACGATGTGGGGCGGCAGCGTCAGCTTCAAATCACCGCTGGTCTGGGCGATGGGTTTCATCTTCCTGTTCACCGTAGGCGGGGTTACCGGTGTGGTGCTGGCCAACGGCGGGATCGACGATAACCTCCACGACACCTATTATGTGGTCGCGCATTTCCACTATGTGCTGTCGATGGGCGCGGTGTTCTCGTTGTTCGCGGGCTTCTATTACTGGTTCCCCAAGATGAGCGGGAAGATGCACAGCGAGTTCCTCGCCCACCTGCATTTCTGGGTGTTCTTCATCGGCGTGAACATCATCTTTTTCCCGCAGCACTTTCTGGGGATGGAAGGGATGCCGCGGCGTATTCCCGATTACACCCCGGCGTTCTCCTACTGGAACAAGATCTCGTCCGAGATCGGCTACACCACCATGGCGGTTGGCATGCTGATTTTCTTCGTCAACATTGCCTACGCCTTCCTGGCCGGCAAGAAGGCCGAAGGGAATTACTGGGGCGAAGGCGCAACGACGCTCGAATGGACGTTGTCGAGCCCGCCGCCATACCACCAGTTCGAAACCTTGCCGGTGATCGACGACAAGGGTCACCATTGATGAAACGCAGCCTTTCCCGTCCAGGGAAGGGCTGCGCTGAGAGGTTCCCCTCCCGGAAACGGGCGGGGCTTTTCAAATGACCATGACTGCAACTGCAACTCTTCCGCTACCCACCGATTGGCGCGATTTCTTTGCGCTGACCAAGCCGCGCGTAATGAGCCTGGTGATCTTCACTGGCCTGTGCGGACTGCTGGCAGCGCCCCGGCAGCATCAACCCGGTAATCGGCTTCACCGCGATCCTGTGTATTGCGCTGGGCGCGGGCGGGGCTGCGGCACTGAACCAGTGGTGGGAAGCCGATCTTGATGCGCTGATGAAGCGCACCGCTGCACGGCCGCTGCCGGCCGGACGGATGGACCGCACCGCAGCGCGCGATTTCGGGATCGCCTTGTCGGTCGGCTCGGTGCTGATCATGGGCCTTGCGGTTGGCGTGCTGGCGGGGCTGATCCTGGCCCTCTCGATCATCTATTATGCGGTGATCTATACCATCTGGCTCAAGCCGCGCACCCCGCAAAATATCGTGATTGGCGGCGGGGCAGGTGCGTTTCCGCCGATGATCGGCTGGATCGCGGTGACCGGTGACATCACGGTGATGCCGGTGGTACTGTTCGCGATCATCTTTTTCTGGACTCCGCCACACTTCTGGGCGCTGTGCCTGTTTGTCGAGACGGATTATGCCAAGGCCGGGATCCCGATGCTGCCGGTGGTGGCAGGCAAGTCGGCCACGCGGCGGCAGATCCTGATCTATTCGGTGTTGCTGCTGCCGCTGACCCTTTTGCCATGGTGGATCGGCAAGGCAGGCGCTGTATATGGGTGTTCGGCGCTGTTACTGTCGGGACTGTTCCTGGTGCTGGCGCTGCGCGTTGTGGTGTTCCGCCGCACCGGCGATGATGCGACGATGAAGCCGGAAAAGCGGCTGTTCACCTTTTCGATAATCTATTTGTTCGCGTTGTTCGCTGCGCTGGTGGCGGACCGCTGGATCGGCCTGGCAGGAGCATGATGATGGAAAATCCTCTCAATCACGACGAAGAGCGCCGCCGCATTCAGCGGGGCCGCAACATTGCGATGGGACTGCTGTTGGGCGGGCTTGCGGTGCTGCTGTTCTTCATCACCATTGCGAAGATTTCAGGATGAGTATGATGGCCACCGCCCCATTGGAACATCGCAACCGCCGGGTTGGCCTGATCGCGCTGGCTGGCGCGCTGGCGATGCTTGGACTCGGCTATGCCTCGGCCCCGCTGTACCGGTTGTTTTGCGAGGCGACCGGGTTTGGCGGCACCACCCGGCGGGCCAGCGAAGCGCAGGCCAACGCGGTTAAGGTCGCGGACAAGTTCATCTCGATCCGCTTTGACGGCAATGTCGAAGCCGGGATGCCGTGGCAGTTCGGGCCAGAACAGATAACCCAGTCACTGCGCATCGGCGCGCGCAAGATGGCCTTCTTCAAGGCCCACAATCTTTCGCCCAAGACGGTAACCGGGATCGCCAGCTTCAATGTCGAGCCAGAGAACGTCGGGCGCTATTTCAACAAGGTGCAGTGCTTCTGCTTCAATCAGCAAACCTTGAAGCCGGGGCAGACAGTGGACATGCCGGTGATCTACTATGTCGATCCGGCGATTCTCAATGATCCCGATGCAAAAGATATCGAGCAGATAACGTTGAGTTATACTTTCCATCAGGTTGTTGATCCTGCGCCAAACCCTCTGGACCCAGCCAAGGTGGCAGGATAAGGGCGCTAACGAAACTTCATCGGCGGCTCGTTCGCCGCACTTGCAATAGCTTTGGGGACTACGGATCATGGCCGGAACCAAGAACCACGATTATCACATCCTTCCGCCCGACATCTGGCCACTGATTGGTGCCTTTTCGGCACTGACGATGACCAGTGGCGGGGTGCTGTTCATGCATGATATCGCAGCGGGCAAGTTCATCCTGCCGCTTGGTTTCGCGCTGGTGCTGCTGACGATGTATTCGTGGTGGACCAATGTGGTGCGCGAAGCCCACCAGGGTTATCACACTCCGGTGGTGCAGTTGCATCTGCGCTATGGGATGATCCTGTTCATCGCCTCGGAAGTGATGTTCTTCGTTGGCTGGTTCTGGTCGTTCTTCGATTTTTCGCTGTTTCCTTCGACCATCGCCGAGGCTGTGGGCGGGCAATGGCCGCCCAAGGCGATCGAGGCGGTAATGGATCCGTTCGATCTGCCGCTGCTCAATACGCTGATCCTGCTGTGCTCGGGGACCACGGTTACCTGGGCCCACCACTGCCTGATCCATGGCGATCGCGATGGGCTGAAGAAGGGCCTGTGGGCAACGATCATTTTGGGCCTGCTGTTCACCAGCATCCAGGCCTATGAATATGTCCATGCTCCGTTCGGTTTTGGTGAAAACACCTATGGTTCGGCCTTCTACATGGCGACCGGGTTCCACGGGTTCCACGTGGTCATCGGCACCATCTTCCTGATCGTCTGCCTGAAGCGCGCCTACAATGGTGACTTCACCCCGCGCCAGCACTTCGGCTTTGAAGCAGCGGCGTGGTACTGGCATTTTGTCGATGTGGTCTGGTTGTTCCTGTTCGTAGCGATCTACGTCTGGGGCGGCTGGGGTTATCCGACGCATTGATGGCAGGCGTCGAACTAAATTCTGGGGGGCAGCCGGGGATCATCTCGGCTGCCCTTTTCGGTCTTTGCCCCAAGTGTGGCGGGCGGACCCTGTTCACCGGGGTTGCCAGCTTCGCGCCGCGCTGCCGGGCCTGTGGTCTCGATTATTCGACCTTCAATGTCGGCGATGGGCCGGCTGCATTCGTAACTTTGATCATCGGTGCGTTGATCACCGCCATGGCGCTGATGGTGGAAGTGTCTTGGCACCCGCCGTTCTGGGTCCATATCGCGATGTGGGTGCCGCTGACCGGCGCTGGGGTCATCTGGGGCTTGCGCGCCGGCAAAGCGGCACTGCTGGCAGCTGAGTATCAGCGCCAGGCCGGTGAAGCTGGGCGCGGCGAGCCATGATCCGGCGCATCCCAATTTTTCCGACACTGATAGTGCTGATTGCTGTCGGCATCATGATCCAGCTTGGCTTCTGGCAGCTTGATCGGCGGGCATGGAAGGAAGCGCTGATTGCGCGCTATGATGTGGCAGTGGAGATGTCATCCGAGGTGCCCTGGCCAACCGACCGCGCCGGGATTGATGCGGCGCTGTTTCGCCGTAGCAGCCTTGATTGTGTTGCGACCGGCAATCCCTCGGCGATTTCAGGTCGCAATGACAAGGACGAGGCCGGCTGGGCGCATCTGATCGGTTGCACGCAGTCCGATGGCAGCAACGTAGATGTGGTGCTGGGCTGGTCACTTGATCCCAAGCCGAGCAGTTGGTCTGGTGGCAAAGTCATCGGCCTTATCGCGCCTGGCGGCAAGCAGGGCGCACGCTTGCTCGCCAGCCCGCCACTGGCCGGGCTGGAGCCAAACGCCATGCCAGATCCGGGCAGCCTGCCCAACAATCACCTGTCCTATGCGGTGCAATGGTTCCTGTTCGCGGGCGCGGCGTTGCTGATCTATGGGCTGGCGCTGCGCAAGCGGCTTGCCGGAGACGGCGCACCCCGCTAACCGCGCCTTCCATGGAATATATCTCCACCCGTGGCAGCGCCCCCGCTCTCGATTTTGCCGGCGCGACGCTGGCTGGCCTGGCTTCAGACGGCGGGCTGTATGTCCCGCGCGAATGGCCGCGGTTTACTGCGGCAGAGATCGCAGGCATGGCCGGGCTGCCTTATGCGGAACTGGCTGCGCGGGTGATGCAGCCGTTTGTTGGAGCCAGCCTCAGGCCCGAACAGCTGCTGGAGATGACCCGCGCCGCTTATGGCCGCTTTTCCCATGCCGCAGTCACTCCTTTGAAGCAGCTCGATCAGCAGCACTGGCTGCTAGAGCTGTTCCATGGCCCGACGCTGGCCTTCAAGGATGTCGCGCTGCAGCTGCTCGGCTTGTTGTTCGAGGAGTTTCTGGGGCGCGGCGGCGATCCGTTGACCATCGTTGGGGCGACCTCCGGCGATACCGGCTCAGCCGCAATCGATGCGGTCGCGGGGCGGGCGCGGATCGAAATATTCATGCTCCACCCCAAAGGCCGGGTCAGCGATGTCCAGCGCCGCCAGATGACCACGGTGCTGGCGCCGAATGTTCACAATATCGCGATCGAGGGCAATTTTGATGATGCCCAGACCCATGTGAAACGGATGTTCAATGATCCCGCGATGACCGGCCGGTTCCACATCGGTGCGGTCAATTCGATCAACTGGGCACGGCTGATGGCGCAAGTGGTTTATTACTTCGCTGCCGCGCTTCAGCTTGGCGCGCCGGGTCGCAAAGTGGCATTCGCGGTCCCGACCGGTAATTTCGGCGATGTCTTTGCCGGATACGTCGCGGCGCAAATGGGGCTGCCGATCGAACGGCTGATCGTGGCGACCAATGTGAACGATATTCTTCATCGCGCGCTGACTACTGGCGATTATTCGGCCGGTACGGTGACGCCGACGGCGGCGCCATCGATGGACATCCAGGTTTCGTCCAACTTTGAACGGCTGCTGTTTGATCTGGGCGGCCGCAATGGCGCTGCGCTTGCGGCGCAAATGGGGCAGTTCGAATCGACCAGGTCGATGCAGCTGACCAATGCCCAGCGAGCCAATCTTCAAGAGGGGGGCGCGGCCGCGCTGTTTTCCAGCGTGCGAGCTGAGGCCGATGACATGTCCCATGCGCTGCGCTGGGCGTGGGAGCAATGTGGCGAGCTGCTCGATCCGCATACCGCGATCGGGCTCCATGCCGCGCGCCACTCGGCGATAGCACCGGAAATCCCGGTGGTCACGCTGGCCACCGCGCACCCGGCCAAGTTCCGCGATGCGGTTGAGCGGGCAACCGGTCACCGCCCGCAGACCCCGGCCCGGATTGGCGATCTGTTCGAGCGCGAAGAGCGCTTTGTCGAGCTGCCCGGCGATTATGCCGCGATTGCCGAATATATCGCGGCCCACGCCGTGCCGCGCGGCTGATGGCCCGGCTTGAAACTCAGCCGGTCATCCTCTTCAGCGAGGGCTGGGCCGACTATGGCCTGATCGACAGCGGTCATGGCCGCAAGCTGGAACGCTATGGCCCGCACCGGTTCATCCGCCCCGATACCCAGGCGTTATGGACCCCCAGGGCCGAACGCTGGGCTTCGGACGGTGAATTCGTGCCGGGTTCGGACGAGGATGGCGGCGGACGCTGGCAGTTTGCGGGTCCGGTGCCGCAGGATGGCTGGCCGCTGGAGTGGGGCAACGTCCGCTTTACTGCGCAGTGCACGCCGTTCCGCCACCTTGGCTTCTTTCCCGATATGGCTCCGGTGTGGGACTGGATGGGTGAGCAGCTGGCGGGGAGGAGTAGTGCAATTGCCCCCCTCCCCTTCAGGGGAGGGGCCGGGGGTGGGGTTTCCCCTCAAACGCCGCGCCCGATTGATAGACCCCACCCCAACCCCTCCCCTGAAGGGGAGGGACTAAGCACTCTGAACCTGTTCGGTTATACCGGGGTCGGGACGCTGGCACTCAGCGAGTTTGGCCCGGTCACACACGTGGATGCGTCTAGAAAGTCAGTTGCCCAAGCCCGCCTCAATGCGGAAGCTTCGGGCATGGAAGGCCGCGCGATCCGCTGGATTGTGGACGATGCGGCCAAGTTTGCTGCCCGCGAAGTGCGGCGAGGCAAGCGCTATGACGGGATTATCCTCGATCCGCCTAAGTTTGGACGCGGTCCGGAAGGCGAAGTGTGGCGGCTGGAGGATCATCTCGGCGGTCTGGTTGAGGACTGCGCCAAGTTGCTCGATAGCGAAAGCCGGTTCCTCTTCCTGACCGTTTATGCCGTGCGGATATCCTCGCTCGCGCTAGCCGGGCTGCTTGAGGAAGCGCTGGCCGACCTGCCCGGGACGATCGAGCATGGCGATCTGGCGGTGCGCGAAGAGGGCGAGATTGATGGCCAGACCGGGCGGCTTCTGCCCACCGCGATCTTTGCCCGTTGGAGGAACGATTAGTGGCCGACAGCCTGATCCTTGAAGTTGCCGATCTTGAAGTAGATGTCCTTACCGGGATTTACTCAGAGGAAACCGGGCGCGCCCAGCCGCTGCGGATGGCGATCTCGGTGCGGATGAAGCCAGCCGAGCGATATGAGCCGGACACGCCTTTGGCTGCCAGCAAGAATTACATGGACCTCAAATTCGCGGCGAAGGAAGCCCTGCCCGAAGGGGTCCACTTCAAGTTGATCGAAGCGGTGGCCGATCACATCTGCGACACACTGCTGCTGCAGGACCCGCGGGTTGAGGCGGTGACAGTGAAGATCGTTAAGCTGGCGATCGCCGAGCATGATGAGCAGATCGGCATGACGCTCACCCGTGAGCGGCGCTGATGGCACTCTATGAGGTCAAGGCGCTGCCAGATGCGCCGTTGGCGGCGGCAGCGCAGTTCCATGCCAATCACTTACCCCTGATCGAGATCGCGCTAATGGCGCTCGATGAGACACTGACCATCATCTTTCCTCCTGCCGACTATGCCCATCGCGGCTGGCGGCTGGCGGTGGTGGAGGAGCTGGCCCGGCAATATGCGCCGCTCAGGATCAATGCGGTGGCGGGCGACAGCGCGGCTGCGATTGCTGCTGCCGTCAGTTACCTTGACGCCGCAGAAGGGATCACAGGGCAATCTGTTCTGTTAGTTGGCATTGGCGCCGGAGCGGTGCTATCCTCACAACCGTGAGCGGATTCCAGCCCTTGATCGACCAGTTTCAGCGCCGGATTACCTATCTGCGCCTGTCGGTAACTGATCGCTGCGATTTGCGCTGTGCCTATTGCATGCCCGAGCGGATGGTGTTCCTGCCGCGTGCCGAAATGCTCAGCCTGGAAGAGCTGCATAAGCTGGCTTTGGGTTTTATCGCGCGCGGCATCACCAAACTCCGCCTCACCGGGGGCGAGCCGCTGGTCCGGCGCGATATGATCGAGCTGGTCCGGGCACTGGGCCGCAAACTCGGTGATGGGCTGGAAGAACTGACGCTGACCACCAACGGCACAAGGCTGGCCGAGTTCGCCGATGATCTGGCCGCAGCCGGGGTCAAGCGGATCAATGTCTCGCTCGATACGCTGGACCGCGCGACATTTGCGCGGCTGGCGCGCCGCGACGTGCTGCCGCAGGTGCTGGAAGGGCTTGTTGCGGCGAAGGCGGCGGGGTTGAAGGTCAAGCTCAACACGGTCGCGCTCAAGGGGATCAATGAGGACGGGATCGCCGATTTCGTTTGCTGGGCACATGGTCAGGGCCACGAGGTGACGTTGATCGAGGTTATGCCGCTGGGCGAGGTCGAGGAGGACCGGTTCGATCATTACCTCCCGCTCAGTGCGATGCGCGATGTGCTGGAGCAACACTTTACCCTGACAGAGAGCGGCCACCGCTCGGGCGGTCCGGCGCGGTATGTCGAAGTGACTGAGACCGGCGGGCGGCTGGGCTTCATCACCCCGCTGACCAACAATTTCTGCGAGGGTTGCAACCGCATCCGGGTGACCGCCACGGGCCAGCTGTTTGCGTGCCTGGGCGGCAAGGAACAGGTCGATCTGCGCGCCGCACTGCGCTCTGCCGATCCGCAAGGTGGGCTTTCTGCTGCGCTGGATGAAGCGATGCGGATCAAGCCGGAGCGTCACCATTTTGTCATCGATGTCCCCGGCGGCGCGCCGGCACTGGCGCGGCATATGTCGATGACCGGGGGCTAGCGATGGCGGCAACGCTGTTGTTTCTGGGTCGGCTGGAGGATCTGGCTGGCGGGCCGATTCTCGCGGTTTCTCCCGGCGCGCTGGAAACTATCCTGGGTGCGCTTGAACCGGCGCTGGCGGTGGCATTGCTCGATGAACGGGTTCGCCTGGCGCTCAATGGAACCCTGGTTTCCGAGCGCGGCGGCATCGTCCTGGCGGATCACGATGAGTGCGCCTTCCTACCGCCCGTGAGCGGAGGTTGAGGTCTTGCTGGACGTTCGCCTGCTTGAGGAGCCATTCGATCCGGCGGCAGAGCTAACACAATTTGCCATGCTTCATCCTGCGGCGGGCGGGATTGTCAGTTTCCTCGGGAAAGTCCGCAGCGGAGACGGGGTGGAAGCCTTGGAACTGCGCCATTTCGGCCCGCTGACCTTGCCTGGGATGAGCGAACTCGGCGAGGTGACGGCGAGCCGGTGGGAGCTGGATGGACTGCAAATCCTCCACCGCACCGGACAGATATTACCGGGCGATCCGATCGTGCTGGTGGCTGCCGCGGCGCGGCATCGCCGCGATGCCTTTGCAGCGGCCGATTTTACAATGGATCACCTTAAGAGCGATTCGTGGTTCTGGAAGCGGGAGCGCCGCAGCGGGACATGGTGCTGGGTTGAACCGCGCGCCGAAGACCACGCCGATATTTCGCGCTGGAGCTGATTCAGCTGGCGAGTGTGTCGCGCAGTCCGGCCAAGACGGTGTCCTCCGCGCCGATTATTTCGATCACCTGATCCCGCACGGCGCTGATCGCTGCGGCCTCGCCCCCGCTGATCCGGGCCGCGGCATAAAGTGCATCAAGATCTGCCAGCGCGATCATCGCGTTGCTGCGGGCTGATTCGAGGTCGGCCAACGCAACGGTCGCCACCGACCAACTTTCGCTCGCTACCGCCGAGCCGGCAGCGGCATTGGCAAGCAGGCGCGCCCTGGCCTCGCGCGTTTTGAACAGGCCATCGGCAGCCCGGGCCGAATCGAGCAGTCCGGCCAGCCGCGCGCTGAGCTCGGCACTGGGCGGAGCGGGGCTGGCGATTGGCGCGGGATCGGCTGGAACTACCGGGGAAGTGCCACTCATCCGTTCGGCCGGGCGGCGGGCAAGCGAGGGATAATTCACCGTATCGGCAGCGCAACCATCCAGCATCAGAGCGATCGCTGCGGTGTAGAGTGGGAGGGTCAGTCTGGCCATGAGCGAGGCCATAGCACGCCGGGCCGAGGATGCCAGAGGTGCCGGTTTTGCCCACTTCATGCGTTGACAGAACCGGCACCTTCGATTAGTGGCACCGCTTCTTAGGGACCCCTGCTGTCAGGCGGGGTAATCCGGCGTGTCGCTGGCCGAACTTCCAATACGGGATTTTCTCAGGCGGCGCGAAGAATTCAGCCTTTGGGCATATGAACGGATAGAAGCACCATGTTCGCAGTTGTGCGCACGGGCGGCAAACAATATCGGGTTGCCGCCGGAGACAAGATCGCGGTCGAAAAGCTGGCTGGTGAAGCCGGGGACAAGATTACTTTGGGCGATGTCCTGCTGGCCAGTGATGGCGGCGAGATCGCTGACGCTGCCAAGGTGGTGGTTTCGGCCGAAATCATCGCGCAGGCGAAGTCGGAAAAGGTGATCGTTTTCAAAAAGCGTCGCCGCCACAACTATCGCCGCAAGAATGGCCATCGTCAGCAGCTTACCCTGCTGCGGATTCTGGCCGTTGGCGGCGAGGAAAAGAAGGCTGCTGCACCCAAGAAGGAAGCTGCGCCCAAGGTTGAAGCGGCGCCAAAGGTTGAAGCGGCCCCCGAGGCTGCTGCGCCTGCCACTGAAAAGTCAGCCAAGAAGGCTCCTGCGAAAAAAGCAGCAGCTCCCAAAGCCGCTGAATAAGAATTCGGAGTAGATCGAGATGGCACATAAGAAAGCAGGCGGCTCTTCGCGCAATGGTCGCGATTCAGCAGGCCGCCGCCTTGGCGTAAAGAAGTTCGGCGGTCAGGAAGTGATCGGCGGCAATATCATCATTCGCCAACGCGGAACCCGCGTATATCCCGGCGCCAATGTCGGCATCGGCAAGGATCATACCTTGTTCGCGCTGAGCGTGGGCCGCGTGCGCTTCCACGATGGCAAGCTCGGCCGCAAATATGTCTCGGTCGATATGGCAATTGCCGCTGAATAGCCGGATGGTCGCCAAAGGGCCATCCTGACGGGATGGCCCAGCCAGGCTCCACAAGCCTGGCGACACGAGGGAGAGGGCCCGGTCCCGTCTCCCTTTTTTCATGTCTCCCTCTGCCAGGCACCGGTTCACCCGATTTGGGGCGCATACCGACGCGAGACGTAACGGCATTGTCATGCAAGCTGTCTAGATGGTCAGCGCAGGGCATGAATTGGGAGAAGTACAATGTTCATTCGCAGCGAAAGGCTGTTCCTGCGGCCCGGCTGGCCCGAGGATTGGGAAGAGCTGCTCGCCGGAATCGGCGACGAGGCGGTAGTGCGTAATCTGGCCAGGGCGCCGTGGCCCTATACGGCCGAGGATGCGCGCGGGTTTGCCGCGCGGCCACAAGATCCGCGCTTGCCGCACTTCTTTGTGACGGTGCCAACCAGCAGCGAGCCTGCCCGGATCATCGGCAGCGTCGGGCTGGGGCGCAATGATGGCGAAATCGATCTGGGCTACTGGATTGCCCGCGATCACTGGGGCCGCGGCTACGCCACCGAAGCGGCGAGGGCGGTGTTGCGGCTGGCTGGAATACTGGGCCATCGCCGGATTACTGCGGGTCACTTTACCGATAATCCTGCCTCAGGCCAGGTCCTGCGCAAGGTCGGCTTTGCGCCGACTGGCGAGGTGCGCCCGCGCTTCAGCCTGGCGCGCGGCAGCGAGGCTCCGGCGGTGATTCATGCGGTAATACTGGGCGAGCCATGCGATTGCGATGATCAGACCGACGCGTCGATGCGAGCAGCATGACGCGTCGTCCCCGGCTTGACCGGGGACCGCTGGCCTCGTGGACGCGAGGCCCGATCGATGAGGCCAGCGGTCCCGGATCAAGTCCGGGACGACGTTACCCCAGCACCGCGTCTTTGAACGCGCTGTCGGTCTTGCCGATCAGGGCGCGGTCATCGTGATTCCACGGGTGGAAGCCAGGCAGAAAATAGGCGCACCAGGCCGGGAAGATCCGCCGCAGGATGCCGGGCCGCCACAGCAGATAAGCGGCCAGCTGCCATTTCACAGCCGCACCGGTGATGCCGTCCTGGGCCAGTAGATCAAGCGTATCGGTCCAGCGATTCCTGATGAAATTCCGGGTCACGATCAGCATCATGATCGACCTGAGTTTCCAGCGCTTCGACCGGCTCCAGTCACGCGTGGCGTGGAGATAGGTGTCATAGGCGACGCCCTTGTGCTCAATCTCTTCCATCGCGTGCCAGCGCCACATTGCCCCGGTATCGCCTGTCGCGCCGGAAAAATGGCGCGGATTGGCAAGGAAATCATGCGCCATCATCGCGGTGTAATGCTCCAGCGCGATGGTCACGGCCAGGTTGATAACTGCCGGACGAGCTTTGGTCAGCGCGAGGTTTTCCTCGATCCGGCGATCGATCTTGGCCAGATCATAGCCCGCATCGGCAGCCGCCTTGTTGAAGACGATATGCTCGCGGGTGTGGTTGATTTCCTGTTTCACGAAGGCACGAATTTCTTCGGCCAGCTTGGGGTTTGCGCCATCGCGGTGAGCCTTGACTGCTTCGATGAAGAAAGCCTCGCCGCGCGGGAAGGTGGCGGAAAGGGCATTGTGCCAGGCGGTTGCGATCGGATCGCCGTTCAGCCACCAGCGGCTGGGCTTTTCGGTTCGGCCAAAGCGCTGATCGCGCACGGTGATCGTCAGATCAGCCGGGGTCGGAACAGGCTTCTTGCCGTTTTCAGCCGCGGGCTTTAGGCCTGCCGGGAATTTAGCTGGTGCATTCATGGCGCTTTGGGTATATTAACTGACACTAATGTCAATAAGAAAACGCCTGTCGCAGGAGGAAAGCCGCACCGTCGCGCTTGAAGCAGCGCGCGTATTGCTGGTTGAACTGGGCCCGCAAGCGGTGACGCTGAAAGCGGTGTCAGGCCGGATCGGGCGGACCCATGCCAATTTGCTCCACCATTTTGGCTCAGCTGCCGGACTGCAGAAGGAGCTGGCCAAATATCTGGCCAAGACCATCTGCGCGACTATTGCTGCGGCGGTAATCGCCAGCCGGGCCGGGGTCGGCGCCCCGCGTGATGTGGTCGACATGACCTTCGATGCCTTCGACAAGGAAGGCGGCGGCGCGCTCGCTTCATGGATGCTGCTTAACGGCAATGAGGACGCGCTCGATCCGATTGTCGAGGCAATTCATGATATTGTGGATGAGCTCCACGAGTTTGGCACCGGCAGCATGCGCGAGGTTACCCATGCGCTGGTGCTGATGGCGCTGGGCGATGCGCTGATGGGCAGCGCGCTGACCGAATCGCTGGAGCTGCCGCGATCATCGGCGCGCGATACGGCGGAGCAGATGCTGATCGACGCGGCGATGAAGGCTGGACTGCCGGTGCCTGGTCAGGCCGGCTGAAGCCATTTCGGCATAAGGTCGGACGGAATTGCCTCTACTCGCAAATGGTCGACCGCCAGCCCCAGTTCGGGATAGGCCACCCGCTGCCGCTTCGGGTCTGAGCGCGCCAACGGCACCACCACCAGCCGCCGATTAACCTTGCCCCGCCAGTTCATCCGCGCGGTATTTTCCTGCCCGACATAGCAGCCCTTGGTGAAGCTGACCCCGCTCAGTTCAGCGGTATTGCATTCCAGCCACAGCAGCTCGCCGAGTTCGGCATGGCCTTCGGTGACGCCGAGCGACAGCCGGTGCGCCAGCCACGCCGCGTCAGCCGGTTCGCCCCGCTCCGCGCTTAACCAGCGCCAGCCAAGCGCCGACAAGCGCGGATCGAACGCTGCGCCGCTGTGTTGGTCTGTGCTCCAATGGACTGCCAGCGCGGAATCAAGCGCAATCCCGATCTTGCGGCGCAGGCGGTAAAGCGAAAGGCGCTTGGCCAGTCCTTCAGCCGCATCGGCTTCGCAATCGATCAGCAGATCGGCCTCATCGGTCCAGATCAGGAAATCGAACAGCACTTTGCCTTGCGGGGAGAGCAATGCAGCCCAGGCGGGCAGCGGTCCGGCAACGTCATTGGTGACCAGCCCCTGGAGGAAGTCGCGAACGTCCTCGCCTGGATCAAGCGTGGACAGGCGGATCAGGGCACGATTTGTGAGGGTGGTAGCGGTCATGGCTTGTGCATATAGGCACTCTATGCCGAATCCAAAGCTCACCATCCGCCGCCCCGATGATTGGCACGTCCATTTGCGCGATGGCGCGATGCTGGCGGCGGTCGCGCCCTATACCGCGCGGCAGTTTGCCCGGGCGATTGTCATGCCCAATCTTTCCCCGCCGGTGACGACAATCGCGGCGGCGCGGGATTATCGGGAGCGGATCGTCGCGGCGGCAGGTCCGGGCTTTACCCCGCTGATGACCTGCTATCTGACCGACGGGATCGATGGCGCGATGTTGGCGCAGGGGCACGGCGAAGGCGTGTTCACCGCCGCCAAGCTCTATCCCGCGCATGCCACCACCGGCTCGGCCCACGGCGTGACCGATGTGGCGAAGATATATCCCGCGCTGGAAGCGATGCAGCGGGCCGGGATGCCGCTGCTGGTCCACGGCGAGGTGACCGATCCGGCGGTCGATGTGTTCGATCGCGAGGCGGTGTTTATCGACCGGGTGCTGGCCGGGTTGGTGCGTGATTTCCCCGCGCTCAAACTGGTATTCGAGCATATCACCACCGCCGAGGCGGTTGACTTTGTCGCCTCGGCGGGTGCGAATGTGGCCGCGACGATCACCCCGCAGCACCTCCATCTCAATCGCAATGCGATGTTTGCAGGCGGCTTGCGTCCCCATGCCTATTGCTTGCCGGTCGCCAAGCGCGAGAAGCACCGCCTGGCGCTGCGCCGCGCGGCCACTTCTGGCTCGGCAAAATTCTTCCTCGGCACCGATACGGCGCCGCATGAGATCCACCGAAAAGAGATGGACTGCGGCTGCGCCGGGATTTTCAACGCGCCCTATGCGCTGGAAAGCTATGCCGCCGTGTTTGACGAAGACGGTGCGCTGGACCGGCTGGAGGGCTTTGCCTCTGAATACGGTCCGCGTTTCTATGGCCTGCCGCTCAACGAAGGCACAGTCACGCTGGAGCGGGCGGCGGTGGAGGTTCCAGCGGTGCTGGTCCACGGCGAGATCCGGCTGGTCCCGTTTCATGCCGATGAAGTGCTGGGTTGGCGGATTGCCTAAGCGTTGCGCCGCGCCAGCAAGTCCCACACGAATAACCCAATTGCGATCCAGATCACGATGAAGCTGGCCAACTGCACGGGGCGCAGCGGCTCATGGAACACGAACAGGCCCAGCAGAAACACGATGTTGGGTGAGATAAACTGGAAGAATCCCAGCGTCGAATAATCCATCCGCCGCGCCGCGATGGCAAACAGCAGCAGCGGCACTGCAGTTAGCACGCCCGAGGCTGCGATCAGCAGGCTTGAGCCAAGGTTCTGGCCAAAGCTGATCCCTGCTGGCGTTTGGGCATACCACAGCACAATGCCAATCCCGGGCAACAGCAGCAGCGCCGATTCGATCGTCAGCCCCGGCAGCGAGCCGACCGGCGTGACCTTGCGAACCAACCCATAGGTGCTGAAACTGATGGCAAGTGACAGGCTGATCCACAACATATCGAGCGCTCCCCAAGCGAGGATAGCGACGCCGACTCCGGCCAACGCAACCGCCCACCATTGGCGCGATGAGAGGCGTTCGCCCAGAAACACCGTCCCGGTCAGCACATTGACCAGAGGAATGATGTAATAGCCCAAACTGGCCGCAAAAATATGGCCTGCCTGGATCGCGGCGATGTAGATCAGCCAGTTGGCGCCGACCAGAACCGCGCTGATCAACAGGTTGCGCAGCACTTTGCGATCCGCCAGCGCCGCTTGCAGGTCTGGCCCCTGACGGCGCAGCATGATGAACAACAGGCAGATCGGCACGGTGAAGATGACCCGCCAGCCGACAAATTCAAACGCCGGCACTTCGCGCACCAGCATCAGGTAGAGCGGCAGCAGGCCCCAGATCAGATGGGCTCCCAGCGCCATGGGCACGCCACTGGGACAGGGCGGCTGGTCGGAGCTGTGCATTCGATCAAACGCCCTTTGAAGCTGGAGACAGGCCGCTAGGCTGATCATCAAGGTACTGCAACCCTCGGCTCGTCGGACAATTTGGCTCGGTTCGTCGAAAAAACTGATTCTGACCGGATTGTTGCCAACCGTTCAGTTTGGAGCGCCTAAGCCTGAACAGATCACCGGGCACACTTTCGTGAACGGCAAGATTTTCAAGCAGGAGGAATGCAATGTCGAACCTCAAGAACAAAACTATTCTGGCGCTTGCAGTCTCTGGCCTGCTCATCGGTGCGCTTCCCGCAAATGCCGCACCGGCCAGCCATGCTGCGATAAGCGGTGCAGTCGCAACCGGCAGTGAAGCCGGTTGGAACCATGATAAGGGTCGCCACCAGGGCTGGTATGGCCGTGACCGCGATGATGATCGCTACGAAGATCGCGATGATGATCGTTACGAACATCGTTACGAAGGCCGGAGCAATGGATATCGCAATCGCGATTATTATGACGAGCCCGTTTACCGGAATACGCGCGTGTGGCGCGGCGATGATGGCCGTGCATACTGCCGTCACAGTGATGGCACCACTGGCCTGTTGATCGGCGGTGCGGCCGGTGCCTTGCTTGGCCGTGAAGTGGCCGGTCGCTACGGTGATCGCACTATGGGCGCAATTTTAGGCGCTGCCGGCGGTGCCTTGATCGGTCGCTCGATCGATCGCAACAATGCGCGGTGCCGCTAGTTATACGGGTTATTGATTAACAGCGTAGCGGGTCGCCTCAGCGCTGTTTAAACGCCTCTGGCCGATGGCCGGGGGCGTTTTTTTGTTGAAGCAACTGCGGAAGTTACATGCTCCCCTGAGGATCAGCCCTCGCGCAGGCCCACTGCGATGGTCGCGCGGGGTTGTTCCATCTCGGTTGAGGCAACCGGATAGGCGCAATAATCCGCCGCGTAATAGGCGCTCGGACGGTGATTGCCCGAGAGGCCAACCCCGCCAAATGGCGCGGCCGACGAGGCCCCGTTGGTCGGGCGGTTCCAGTTGATCACCCCGGCGCGGATATTGGCCCAGAACCGGTTATAATCGTGCGGCGTGCCGCCGATCAACGAGGCAGAGAGACCGAAGCGGGTGTTGTTCGCCTCGGCAATCGCTTCGTCCAGATCGTTCACTTTGACCACTTGCAGCAGCGGACCGAACAATTCCACGTCGGGGCGGTCCTTGACATTGGTGACATCGATGATCGAGGGCGAGAGGAACGGCAAATCGTCGCGCAGGCGGATCATATGCTTGATCGCCTTGCCACCGTGGCTGAGCAGGTACAGGAAGCTCTCGGTCAGTCCGTCGGCTGCGGCATTATCGATTACCGGCCCCATGAACGGGGCCGGCTCGTCAAACGGCGCGCCAACGATGATCCGGTCGGCCAGACGCTTTACCTCGCCCATCACCGCATCATACATCGACGCCTTGATGATCAGGCGCCGCCCGGCGGTGCAGCGCTGTCCGGCAGAGGTGAAGGCGGACTGGATGATCAGCGCGGCTGCATCGGTAATCTTGGGTGTATCGCACACCACGATCGGGTTGTTACCGCCCATTTCCAACGCGAGAATCTTGTCAGGCCGTGCGGCGAGTTTGCGGTTGATCGCAACGCCGGCGTGGGCTGAACCGGTGAACAACACGCCGTCCACCCCGTCATGGGCGACCAGAGCCTGGCCCTCTTCCGGCCCGCCGATCAGCAGCTGGATGATCGAAGTGGAAATGCCCGCGTGGTGAAAGCATTTGGCGAGCAGTTCGCCGGTAGCCGGGGTCTTTTCGCTTGGCTTGAAGATGACCACATTGCCGGCGATGAGCGCCGGTACGATGTGGCCATTGGGCAGATGCGCGGGGAAATTATAGGGGCCAAGCACGGCCATCACGCCGTGCGGCTTGTGCCGCAAGGATGCCGTCCCCAGCATTGCATTGTCGAGCTTGCGCTGCGCGGTTCGTTCAGCATAGGCCCGGATCGAAATTTCGACCTTGTTAACAACGCTTTCAACCTCGGTCCGGGCTTCCCACAGGGGCTTGCCGGTTTCGCGCGCGATCAGCGTGGCGAGCTGCTCGCTTTCTTTGCGCACTTCATTGGCAAAGCGGCGGACCAGTTCCATCCGGGTGGCGAGCGGCTTGGCGGCCCATGTCGGCCAGGCGCGCCGGGCGCGATCAACCACCTCATCGACATTGCCGCGCTTGCTGCGCCACAGTTCGGCCCCGGTGGCAGTTTCGTATGAGATGATGTCTGTCGTCGTCACTACCACATCCCGTACTGATCGGCTGCATTGGCCGCAATTTGCGGTGCTTTAGCCTGATGGAACAGACAAGGAAAGCCTTGGAGCCGGGCTATTTCAGCGCCTGGCCAAAGTCCCGGATTGCGGCCAACTTTTCGGCCAATGGAGCCCAGTCGTCGTGTTCGGCGATCGCAGCCCAGATCCGCTCAACCTCGCCGATCACCAGTGATGGCGGCGATGTTTCATCCCACCGCGGATCTGGCGTGCCAAGCGCCTGATACCCGCGCAGCAGCTCGGCAAACTGACCCTTGGGCGCATTCCGGCCAAAGCGGTGGCGGTGAAAAAACCTATCGGGCGAAGCACCGCTTTCGCGCATCGCCGCCTCGGCCGCCGCGATCAGGCTGCTGTCTTGCTCGAACCCCTGTGAGGCAAGACCGAGCCGCCACAGGAACCGCCGGGCCAGCGCCGCCTGGTACAGCGGCCCGAACCGTTCAAGCGCGGCAATCAGCGGCGGGGCTTCGACCAGTGCCCGCAGTGCGACCGCCAGCTGCCCACAATTCCAGTGGATCGCCTCGGGCTGACGGCCAAAGCTGTAGAGCCCGGAATGGTCGAAATAGGCGGCGGTGAATGTCGGATCCCAGGCCGGTAGCCAGCGCCACGGACCATAATCGAAACTCTCGCCCGAGATATTCATATTGTCGGTATTGAGCACCCCGTGGACAAAGCCCGCCGCCATGTATGACGCGGCCAGATCGGCCATCCGCTCAACCACCTGATGCAGCAGGATCACCGCTGGCTCAGCGCAGCCCGGCGCATCGCCGGGCGGGGGCGGGCCGGGGAACTGGGCCAGGCAATAATCCACGAGGGCGGTCATCTGCTGTTTTTCGCCCAGATAGGCGAGACGCTGGAAACTGCCGAAGCGGATATGCCCGTGGCTGAGCCGCAACAGCACGGCCGAGCGGGTCGGTGAAGGCTCGTCGCCGCGCACCAGATCCTCGCCGGTTTCAACCACCGAAAAAGTCTTGCTGGTATTCACCCCCAGCGCTTCGAGCATTTCGGTCGCAAGGATTTCGCGAACCGCGCCTTTCAGCGTCAGCCGCCCGTCGCCATCGCGGCTCCACGGGGTCTGGCCCGAACCCTTGGTGCCAAGATCGAGCAGTCGCCCGGCGCTATCGCGCAATTGCGCAAACAGAAAACCACGCCCGTCGCCAAGATCGGGATTATAGCTGCGGAACTGATGACCGTGATAGCGCAGCGCCAGTGGCTGCGGCAAATTGCCCTCCAGCGGAACAAACCGTCCGAAGTGATCGAGCCATTGCTCGTCGCTCAGCTCTTCCAGCCCCACAGCCGCTGCCCAGCGGTGATTGCGAAAGCGCAAGTGATGGCGCGGGAATGGCGCAGCCTCAACCGGATCACCCAGCCAAATGGCCAGAGCGGCGATGGGTGTTTCGGGACGATAGCCTGTGGCTTGCGGTTCAGCGCGCATCAGGCGATAGTGGGGTGTGCCCGCTAAAACAGCAAGCGCGGCGACCAGGTAACGACAATTTCGATGGGGGCCGCAGACCAACCGCATGAGTGAATTTGCCGATTGTTTCTGGTCGAGCCGGGATGGGCTTCGCCTTCATTACCGTGATTATCCGGGCCGCGATGATCGCCCGCCGGTGCTGTGCCTGCCTGGCCTGACTCGCAATGCCCGCGATTTTGAACAGCTTGCCGCGCATCTTGCAGGCGATTGGCGGGTGATCTGCCCGGATATGCGCGGGCGCGGTGACAGTGCCTATGCCAAGGATTCAGCGAGCTATAACCCGCTGCAATATGCCGATGATCTGGCCGCGCTGTTCGAGCAGGCCGGGCTGAGCCGGGTTGTGGCGATCGGCACTTCGCTGGGCGGGCTGCTGACGATGATCCTGGCGATGACCGGGCCCGAGCGGATCGCAGCGGCAGTGCTCAATGATATCGGGCCAGAAGTGGAAGCGGCCGGGATCGAGCGGATTCGCGGCTATGTTGGGCAGGGGCGCAGTTTCGCCACCTGGATGCATGCGGCGCGGGCGCTGGAAGAAGCGCAAATGTCGGGCTTTCCCGATTTCCAGATTTCAGACTGGCTGGCGATGGCCAAGCGCTGCATGGCCCTGGGCGGCAACGGGCGGATCCATTTCGATTATGACATGAAGATCGCCGAACCCTTTTCGAAACCGGGCGGCGGGGCTGTGGCCGATCTGTGGCCCGGGCTGGATGCGCTGGCGGGGCGCCCGGTGCTGCTGTTGCGCGGTGAAACCTCAGATATTCTGTCTGCCGAAACCCACCGCCGCATGGCGACACGTTTGCCTGAGGCCGAGGCGGCAACCGTGCTGCGGGTCGGCCATGCCCCGACGCTGGATGAGCCGCAGGCGGTAGCAGCGATCGAACGGTTGCTCGCCCGAGTAAAATGAGCGGCCCGAAACTCAGGATCCTGCATCTTCATTCCAGCTTTCAGGCTGGCGGCAAGGAACTGCGCTCGGCCAAATTGATCAATGCTTTCGGGCCGGAAATTGAGCATACGATCGTTTCGGCCGAGCCCGGGGAGCATGGTGCGGCCGGTGCGATAGGCCCGGCGATCCCGGTCAGCTTCCCCTTGGATTTCCCCTCGCTCACTGGGCGGCCCACGCCGGGTCGCCTCCAGCGGATCGCCAAGGCCATGCTCGGCCATGATCTGGTCCTGACCTATAATTGGGGCGCGATGGACGCCGTGATGGCTCACACGATTTTTGCCAAGACGTTTGGGCTGCCGCCCCTGGTCCACCACGAGGATGGGTTCAACCAGGACGAGGCGCTCACCCTGAAGCCAATGCGCAACTGGTATCGCCGGATTGCGCTGGGCAGGGCGCAGGCGCTGGTCGTCCCGTCGCAGCTGCTAGAGGATATTGCGATCACCGTGTGGCAGCAGCCGCCGGGCAAGGTCCACCGGATCATCAACGGCATCCCGACGCTCGCCTATGGCAAGCAGGCGAAGCGCGATGCCTTGCCCCGGGTGATCAAGCATCCGGGTGAGCTGTGGCTGGGAACCCTGGCGGGCCTGCGCCCAGTCAAAAATCTCCCGCGGCTGATTCGCGCCTTTGCGAGCCTGCCCGAGCACTGGCAGCTGGTGATTCTGGGTGAGGGGCCCGAGCGGGCAGCGATCCGCGCCGAAGCAGCCCGGCTCAGCATCGGCCACCGGGTTCATCTGCCTGGTTTTGCGGTCGATCCGGCCCGTGTCCTGGGGCTGTTCGATCTGTTTGCGCTTTCATCCGACAGCGAGCAGTTTCCGATCTCGGTGGTTGAGGCAATGGCGGCGGGGCTGGCGGTGGTGGCGCCGATGGTGGGCGATGTTGAAATGATGGTGGCGGCAGAAAACCGCCCCTATCTGGCTGCTCCAGGTGATCAGGCCGGGCTGGCCGAGGCGCTGGGGGTGTTGGCCGCGAATCCTAAGGAACGGCGGCTGATTGGCGCGGCAAATCGCAAGATCGCCCGTGAGGAGTTCGATGAGGCGCAGATGGTTTCGGCCTATCGCACGGTCTATGCGCGAGCGATGCGGCGGAGTTCCTTTCCTTGAGCAGGGAGCTGGTATTTCCGTGCGTTAACCGTTCACACCTGCTTCACCCGGGGGCGGCCAGATAACAATCGTTGAAAAGGCCCGCCCATTCGCTAAACAGCCCGCACGACCCTCCCTACACAAGCGAAAGCCTGCTGCATTGGCCCTGCGACCCAAATCTCCCGAAGACAAAGAAGAACAGAAGGCCGCTGAGCAGGATGTATTCCTGCGCGAGGTGGACGAGGCGCTGCGCAAGGATCAGATGCTGGGCCTGGGCAAGCGCTACGGCATCGCGATCGGGGTTACGGTGGGCGCCGGGTTGCTGGCGCTGGCGGGCTATCTTTACTGGGAACACAGCACCAATCAGGCCGCCGCCAAACGGGGTGAGCAGTTTATGATCGCGCTTGACCGGCTGGATGCCGGATCAGACGCGGATGCTTCGGCAAAGCTAGCTCCGCTGGCCGCTGAAGGCACCGGCGGGAGCAAGGCTGCTGCCGCACTGATGCGCGCCGGGATCACCCAGAAGCAGGGCAAGGTGACCGAGGCGGCCAAGGCCTATGCCGCCATCGCTGCCGATAGCAGCGCGCCGCAGCCGTTTCGTGACCTGGCCACATTGCGCGAAGTGGCCGCAGGATTTGACGTCATGGCCCCGCAGCAAGTGGTTGATCGGCTCAAGCCACTCGCTGTGCCGGGCAATCCGTGGTTTGGCAGCGCCGGAGAAATGCTGGGGCTGGCCTATCTGAAGCAGGGCAAGCCCGAACTTGCCGGGCCACTGTTTGCGGCGATGGCCAAAGACAAGGACGTTCCCGAAACGCTGCGCTCGCGCGGTCGCCAGCTGGCTGGCCAGCTGGGTGTCGATACTGTCGACAATGCAGACAAGGCTTCCGGCAGCGTCGCGCTGGTCAAGCCGTGATCGAACTTATTCAAGGAAGACCGATGCAATCGACCTCACTTACTCGCCGCTTTGCCATTCCATTGGCGCTGGTTGTTGCGTTTGGCCTATCGGGTTGCGGCGCATTCGGCGGTAAGGGCAAGCCCACCACGCCAACCGTGGGCAGCCGTATCCCGATCCTCAGCCGGATAGAATCCGGGGCCAAACTTGATCCGGCGCTGACCGATGTTGCCGTAGTCCTGCCGCCTGCTGCCAGCAATGCCGATTGGCCGCAGGCTGGCAACACGCCCAGCAAAAGCTACGGCCACCTCGCGCTGGCTGCTGCGCCATCGCGCGGCTGGAGCGCCAATATCGCCGGATCTTCAGCCAAACATCGGCTTGCCGCAGCGCCAGTGATCGGTGGCGGCCAGCTGTTCGCGATGGACACGGTTGGCATGGTCCATGCCTATGATGCAGCCAGCGGCGCCCCGCGCTGGACCCAAAGTTTCAAGATTTCGGGCGACGGTGCCAGCTCGGTGTTCGGCGGCGGCGCCAGCTTTGACAGCGGCAAGGTCTATATTACCACCGGAGTTGGTGAAGTCGCCGCGCTCGATGCGACCAGCGGCAAGCAGCTGTGGAAGGTCAAACCAGCCGGGCCACTGCGCGGATCGCCGACAATTGCCTTCGGGCTGGTGTTCGTGATGACGCAGGACAATCAGATCCATGCGCTCAACACCGAAGATGGCACCAATGCCTGGAACCAGTCAGCCTCGAGCGGGCAGACCGGGGTGTTCGGAGTGGGCGCGCCGGCGGCCGGCCAGGGCACGGTGCTGGCCGGGTTCAGTACCGGCGAGCTGATCGCTTATCGCTATGAAAACGGCCGTCAGCTGTGGGCCGATGCCTTGGCGCGGACCTCGCTTTCGACCACCGTGGGCGTGCTCACCGATATCGATGCCGATCCGATCATCGATCGCGGCCGGGTTTATGCGTTGGGTCAGGGCGGGCGGATGGCTGCCTACGAACTCGTCTCCGGCCAGCGCATCTGGGAGCTTAACCTTGCCGGGATTTCCACTCCGGCGATCGCCGGGGAGTGGATTTTCACCCTGACCGACGATGCCAAGCTGCTGTGCATCGCGCGGACCACCGGAAAAGTCCGCTGGATGACCCAGCTGGCGCGCTACAAGAATGAGAAAAAGCGCAAGAATGCGATCTACTGGACCGGGCCGGTGCTAGCGGGCGAGCGGCTGTGGTTCGCCAATTCGAACGGGCAGGTTTATTCGGCGGCGGCAACCGATGGATCGGCTTCCGTACTGGCCGAACTCAAGAAGCCGATCACCCTGGCCCCAGTGGTGGCGAACGGCACGCTTTACGTGCTTGATGATAGCGGGAAGATCAGCAGCTTCCGCTGATCGGCCGTTCATTTCCGCGCCCTTAACCGTTCGATGGTAAGACCTGCGGGATGAGCGCTGAGCAGCATCCGGCCAGTTCCCGGCCTATCAGCGATGTCTCCGCAGGCGTCGGTCTGGTCGGCGTGGCGGGGCTGTTCGCGTGGATCGTGCTCTGCCGCAACTGGCCCATACTGGCTGATATGTTCGCACTGTCGGGCCCGCGTGCGCCGCTGTCCGGGCCTTATGCGGCGCTGATGGGGCTGATCATTGCGGGCCTGCCGATGGTCCTGTGGTCGCTGCTGGTCGACAAGGTCCACCGTGATCCGGCGACCGGGATTGACTGGAACAAGCCCCGGCCAATCAGCGATATCATCGATATCTCGATTACCAAGCTGGCCGGCTTGTGGGCAACCTGGGCGGTCATCGGCTTCCTTTATTGCGTAGCCCGGTGGTATTGGCAGGGCAGTTATCTGTTCGCGATGGAAGTGCTCGGTGCGGCTGCGATTCCGCTGTTCCTGCTGTCGATTCCCTATGTGATCTGGCTTGACCGGGTGCTCGCAGACCCGCGCGACGGCGCCTGGAATTTCGGTGCGATGCTGATCGGGCGCGAGGCGTTTGAAGGCGCTGCAGTCATGCGTCATTTGCGCGCATGGGCGGTCAAAGGCTTCTTCACTGCCTTCATGTTCTCGATCCTGCCGGGCGGCTTTCGCGGCGTGGTGGAGACCGATTTCGCCGCGATCCTGGCCAATCCGGCGCTGCTCACCAACCGGTTGATGGAGCTGATGTTCGTGATCGATGCGCAGATCGGCACGGTCGGCTATGTGCTGACAATGCGGCCGCTGGCCTCGCAAATCCGCACTGCCAACCCCTATCTGGCCGGCTGGGTGGCGGCGCTGGCATGCTATCCGCCGTTCCAGCTGATGTCTTACGGCCAGCCGCTCTATTACGGCACGGCGACCGAAAGCTGGTCGTATTGGCTGGACGGCCATGCGGTGCTGCTGTGGGTCTGGGGGGCGGCTCTGGTGCTGCTTTCGGCCTTCTATGCCTGGGCGACCTTTGCGTTCGGCATCCGCTTTTCCAACCTGACCTACCGCGGCGTGCTGACCGGGGGTCCCTATCGCTTCACCCGTCACCCAGCCTATCTGTCCAAGAACAGCTTCTGGTGGCTGTCGGCCCTGCCGTTTCTGGTCACCAATGGTTCAATGGTCGATGCAGTGCGCAACACCGTCTTCCTCGCCTGTGTCAGCGCGATCTATTACTGGCGCGCCAGGACCGAGGAACAGCATCTGCTGTCCGAAGACCCCAAATACCGCGAGTATTATGACTGGATGGCGCAAAATGCGCTGATCACCCGCAGTTTCAACCGGTTGGGGAAGTGGGTGTTGGGCAACCGGATACAATCGTCGTCCCCGGCTTGACCGGGGACCGTATAAGCCCAGATCCAGATTACCCCCTCCCCTTCAGGGGAGGGGGTAATCTGGACTCAATGAAAATTGGTATAGGGAAGGGGCCGATGGGCTCTTACAGCACCGCCGAACCGCTTATCTCATAAACAGTGATCGCCCGGCCCGAGAGGCCAAGCGCGATCCGTTCCTCACCCCAAACGCGCATGTGTTCCGTCGCCAGATGCGTATTCAGCTGCGCGCGGCTGTCCCAGACTTCGCTGACCCGGATCAGGCCAGGGTCGAGCACGTCCTCGGCGTAGTTATATTCGGTGCAGCCAGCCTCACCCCGGGTCGCTTCCATCACTCTGCGCATCAAGGGGCGCGCAGTATCCATGCTTTCAGGCGGCATGCGGAACTGGCCGATCACTGCAATCATCAGAAGCTCTCCTCATAGACGCGGGAGATATCGCCGCCCCATTCCCCGTGAAACTTGTCGAGCAGGCGCTGGGCCGGAACCCTGCCGCTGGCGACGATCTCGTCAAGCGGTCCAAGAAAACCACTCTCGTTATCGCCAGCGCTGTTCAACTGGCCGCGCGCGACAAGCCCGGCGCGGCTGATCGCCAGCACTTCGGCGGCAATATCGCGCAAGGTCCCGCCGCCCGGTAGCGGCGCGTCCAGTCCCAGCTTGGGGACAGAGGCGCGCAAGGCTTCGCGCCCGTCCATGTCCCAGTCCTTGACCAGATCCCAGGCCGCATCAAGCGCAGTCTGATCATACAGCAGCCCGACCCACAGCGCGGGCAATGCGCAAATCTTGTTCCACGGGCCGCCATCGGCGCCGCGCATTTCGAGGAAGCTTTTGAGCCGGACTTCGGGAAATGCGGTGGAAAGGTGATCGACCCAGTCGCTCTCGCGCGGCAGCTCGCCGGGCAGGGCAGGCAGTTTGCCGGCCATGAAATCGCGGAAGCTTTGGCCCGCTGCGTCGATATATTGGCCGTTGCGGTAAACAAAGTACATCGGCACATCGAGCATGTAGTCGACATAACGCTCATAGCCGAAGCCCGCTTCGAACACGAACGGCAGCATCCCGGTGCGGGCCGGATCGGTGTCTGACCAGATGTGGCTGCGATAAGAGAAATAACCGTTGGGCTGGCCTTCGGTGAACGGCGAATTGGCGAACAGCGCAGTGGCGAGCGGTTGCAGCGCCAGCGAGGTGCGGAACTTCTTGGCCATGTCCGCCTCGCTTGAATAATCGAGATTGACCTGGATGGTGCAGGTCCGCAGCATCATGTCGAGGCCCATGGTGCCGACGCGCGGCATATGCCGCAGCATGATCGCATAGCGGCCCTTGGGCATCACCGGCAGCTCGTCGCGGCGCTTGTCGGGCCACATCCCAAGTCCGAGGAAACCCTTGCCGGTCCGCGCCCCGATCGCCTTGACCTGATCGAGGTGGCGGCCGGTTTCAGCGCAAGTCTGGTGCAGATTGACCAGCGGTGCGCCCGAAAGTTCGAGCTGCCCGGCCGGTTCCAGGCTGATCGCGCCGTCCTCGCCCGACATGGCGATAACATTACCGTTCTCAATCACCGGCTCCCAGCCGTAATCGGTCATCGCCATCAGCATATCGCGGATGCCGCCGGGCTCGTCATAGGAGGGGGCGTGGTGATCGCCGGTGCAATAGACCAGCTTTTCGTGTTCGGTCCCGATCAGCCAGCGCGCGCGCGGTTTTTCGCCGCCTGCCATCGGGGCGATCAGTTGATCGCGGCTCTCGATCAAAGGTTCGTTGCGATCTGAAACCTGTTTAGTGCTCATTTTTCGCGGGTTAGTGTTTTGTGTTCCCCGGCACCAGTCAAATTTTTCCAGTCACCGGAAACCGCCATCCACAGTGCGGTTGCTGCGATTGCAGCAGTCTCGGCCCGCAATATCCTTGGGCCAAGGCTGATCGGGCGGGCTTGAGGGTGGCTGCGGATCGCAACGCGCTCAGCTTCGTCGAAGCCGCCTTCGGGGCCGATCAATAATCCTGAGGATCCGGGATTGGCGGCAAAGGCGGCGGCGGCAGGCTCTCCTCCGTTCTCATCGGCGAAAAACAAAATTCGATCTTCGAGCCAGTCACGCAGCAGAACATCCAGCTTCACCGACTCGGCCAGTTCCGGCAGCGCGGTGCGGGCGCATTGCTCGGCAGCTTCGGTCACAATCGCGGCGGCGCGCTGCGGATTGAGCTTGTCGGCCACGCAGCGCCGGGTGATCACCGGTTCGATCCGCCGGACGCCGAGTTCCGTGGCCTTTTCCAGCACCACATCGAAGTTGGGCTTTTTGATGAGGGCGGCGCAGAGCGTGAAGTCCGGCACCTCCTCGCGCGGGCGTAGCAACACCTCGGGCATCAGCAGCACATCGCGCTTGCTCGTGGCCGTCACCCGCGCGGCCCATTCACCGGTGATGTTGTCGCATAATATGACTGCATCCCCCGCCGACACCCGCATCACCTTGGCCAGGTAATGCGCCTGCGCTCCTGCGATGGACACAGCGACATTCGCCGCCAGCGGAGTAGCAACGAACAGGCGCGGAGCGCTTTGGGGCGGCCAGGTGGGGGCAGCGGGCATCGGGAGAGTGCTAGCCTCCCTCACTCCCTCCGTCACCCTGAACTTGTTTCAGGACACATTTTGCCGAATATTCGGTTCCACCGATGATGCGCGGTCCAAAGTCCTTGCGGCTTCGAGGGGAGTGTGGCTTCAGAAAGGAGAAATCCGCACCCGAGGAGAAATGGGTCCTGAAACGAGTTCAGGATGAGAGGTTTGCGCCGTTCCATCATAACCCGAGAACACCATGCTGATCGAAGCTGCCGCCTCTGCAAAGCCGTCAATCAGGCCAACCATCGCCGTGCTGACACCGAGTGTGGCTGTCAGGAAAAGCGGCAGCAGCGAGTGAACAATCTCCGACGAGATGTCCGTGAACATGCTGACCAGACCGAGCGCCGAGACCGTGCGCGGGATCGGCAAGCGGGGCGGATCAGATTTTCGCACCACCATCAATGGCGGTTATAGCGTTGCAGGCTGACCCGTATCCCTATCCGCACTTCATCGCCGGGACTGGCCTGTGTGATGATCGTCGCGGGGCCGGTGACACTGTTATGGGTATATTCAACGTGCAGGCTGGCGAGCTTGCCGGTGTAGGGCAGATTGTAGTTGAAGCCGGTGCGGATCGCCTGTTGCCGTGCGCGGCCAGCAATTGAGTCTTGCCCGAGGCTGACAAAATCAAAGCGCAGGAACAGGTCGAGATCGCCCACCTTTGGCGCATCGAACAGCGAGATTTGCGCCATTGTATAGCCGCCGAACACATCGCTGTTGCTGCCAGAGAAGCGCGAGCGGATCAGTTCGCCCTCAATCGTTGCAGGGTGTCCGGCGATTGGGAAGGTATAGGCTGCATCGCCTTCAAACGTCAGCTTGTCGCCCGTTGCCGCCACACCGCCCAGCGGGGCCTGTGCGATGGCCGTGCCGAGCGTGAAACTGCGATTGGTGATATTGCCGGTAAAGTCGCTGGCAACGCCGAGCGTCAGCTTGCGGCCATGTTCCGCGTCATTGATGAGGGTGAGTAGCACCTTGCCCGCCACCGATCGGCCGATGCTGCTTCGCACATCGGCAGCATTGAGCGAGCCGCGATTGTCGCCAACCGAGAACTGGACGCTTGCGCGCGGCGACAACGCCTTTTGCACCTGAAAACCCATTTGCGCGCCGAACGCATTGACCGAGCCATGTTCCTCTAAAATCAGGGAACGGTTGATGGTCGGCAAATTGCCCGATGAAAGATTATCGTCGCGCGAGAGAATATGAGTATTATGCCCGAATAGCAGGCGGAACTTGCCGGGATCATCGGCGTCCTGGAGCGACACAAACAGGTTTTCAAAATTGCGGCGGAACGGACCATTGCGGAAGAAGTCGCTGTTGGTCAGATCGACCTCATAAACCAGCGCAGGGCGCAAGTGGGGTGTGATACGCGGTAGATCGAACTCGGCACCTTGCCGCACCCGCCGCCAGCCATCCTTGCCGTCAGGATCAATCAGCCGTTCGGCAAAGCCCCAAGCGGTGATGCGAAAATCTCCCGATTGGACGACAACGCCAGCATCAGGGTTGAACGACAGCGCGGGCGGCGCATCGGTCAATGGGGCTGATTGCGCCGAGGCGGGCGTTGCTGTGACCGCCAGTAGCGACGCGGCCAAAGTGGCAAGCGAAGCCCTCACCAGAAATACCGTCGCCATCCACGGACTTTGCCCGCAGAGCCAGCGCGCCTTGCGCGTAGCATTTTCAGATAGAGGATTATTCCGGTGATGCTCATGGCGATCAGCCCCAGCCCCCATGCCAGCCCGAGGAATTTCCCGCCATCGCCGAATATCTCGCCGGTATGCAGCCGAACCACCCAGTCTTCGCCGTCGGGCTGCGATGTGATGATCGCGGCAGTTGCGGCATTGACCGTCACCTTGATGGGTTCTGCGCCGTCGAGATGGAAGATATAGGCTGGAACCGGAGCCTTGATGACCCAATCGACCGACGCGACGGACCGATTGCCATAGCGAGCGAGAATGACAGTGCGCGCCTTATCGAGAGACGCGGCATTTGACGGCAAGGGCGCTGACAACGTGGCTGGCGACACGATGGTTGCCATCGCTTCACGCGCGGCTTCGTCTTCACCAAAGATCGCTTCACCCTGCATCCAGATGCCAGTGAGCGAGACCGAGAGGAAAAAGACTATGCCGATCACGCTCAGCCAGCGGTGAATTTTGCGATTGGTCATATGGCCCGAGCGTCCTAATGTAATAGCTGTTAC
The DNA here is from genome assembly GCA_031372185.1 of Novosphingobium sp. Lineage (GTDB taxonomy): Bacteria > Pseudomonadota > Alphaproteobacteria > Sphingomonadales > Sphingomonadaceae > Novosphingobium. The sequence goes on along the minus strand of JANMKT010000071.1, from coordinate 22,494 downwards.
TTCGTAAAGGCCGCCATACGCGATGCAACAGCTATTACAATTGACGTTGAAATGACCAAACTGAAATGGCTCCTCTTGCTGACCCAGATACCTGCCTCTGCATCGAGCGCGCGGGTTGCGCTTTGGCGACGACTTCGGGCCGCAGGGGCTACAAGCGTTGAACATGGTGGATGGATGTTGCTTGCTTCCGAAGCGCATCAAAAGCTGTTGAACGAGCTCGTCCAAACTGTGCAAGCGCAAGGGGGCAGTGCCAGCCTGTTCGAAGCAACTGCTGTGGCGGATGACAAGGAGATGATCGCGAGGTTCGCCAACGACAGGCAGCGGGAATATCAGGAATTTGCAACCCGCGCCCAAGGGCTGCTGGACGAAGTGGCCAAAGAGATCGCTGCCGAGAAGTTCACCTTTGCCGAGCTTGAAGAGGTCGAGGATGACCTGAAAAAGCTCGAAGTCTGGCTTGCCAAGATCACTGCGCGTGATTTCTTTGCCGGAGCAGCGCGCACGACCGCGCAGGAACAGCTTGGGGCTTGCATCCACGCGGTCGAGGGTTTTGCGGCCAATGTCTATTCCGCAGACGGCGTCGCGGAACGGGAATGATGGCGCAGATTAGCCTATCGCAGCCATCATGTGTGCGACGCGAGCGTCTCAATGACCTTACGATACGCCACTTTGCAATGCTTCTCGCGGTAGGGTTCAGAGCGGAGCGTCGAGATGGCAATGCATTGGCTCTGTGGCGCTATAAACAACGAAACGATGGACATAAGCCACCCTTGCTGCCACGTGCCAAGGCGCGTTCAAGCTGCAACAATCTGCCCGGAACCCTAATTTTTTCTACACAGTTCCTGCACAGGCAAATTATGTCGATATTTACCAAGCAATATCGACATAACACAGGACTACCGTCCTCAGTTCAGGATGACGAGTGTCACGAGGGTCGGTATGGAACTGCCATGACCGCCGATATCGTCCCCGACACCCAACACCGCGGCGTTATCGCCGCGCTGCCCGCACCCTTGCGCAATTACGCGCTGCTCGCCCGGTTTGACCGGCCGATCGGCTGGTGGCTGCTGTTCTGGCCCTGTGCCTGGGGTGTGCTACTGGCGGGCGGAGGGGCGCGCTGGGATTTGCTGGCCTGGTTGCTGCTGGGGGCGATCGCGATGCGCGGCGCGGGCTGCGTCTATAATGACATCGTTGACGCCGATCTTGACCGCAAGGTTGCCCGCACTGCCGCGCGCCCGGTGGCGAGCGGTGCGATTGGCAAGCGCGCTGCCTGGCTCTGGCTGCTGACGCTGTGCCTGATCGGGCTGATCGTGCTGTTGCAACTGCGCTGGGAAGCGCAAGTGATAGCGCTGGCCAGCCTCGCTCCGGTCGCGGCCTATCCGTACATGAAGCGGATCACCTGGTGGCCGCAGGCCTGGTTAGGGCTGGTGTTTAGCTGGGGCGCGCCGGTCGGCTGGGCGGCATTGCGCAGCGATCATCCAGAAGTGCTGGCCGCGCTTTACGCCGGGAGCATCTGCTGGGTTGTCGGCTATGACACGATCTACGCGCTCCAAGACCGCGAGGATGATGCGCTGGTCGGGATCCGCTCCAGCGCGCGTCGGATGGGCGCAAAGGTGCGGGGCGGGGTGGCCGGATTTTATGGCATGGCGCTGGCCTTGTGGGGACTGGCATTGTGGTTGCTGCGGCCGGACTGGCTAGCGCTGATTGCCCTGCTGCCGGTGGCACTCCAGCTTGGCTGGCAAGTGCTGACTTTGGACGTCAATGATCCGGACAACCCGTTGGCCCGGTTTCGCGCCAACCGCTTTGCCGGGCTGCTGATGGCGCTGGCCTGCTGGGTGGTCGGAAACGCCTGATCTAGCTGTAGCTCACCATCTCGAATTCGATCCCATCCCAGTCGAAGAAATAGAACCGCCGCCCGGGATCATAATCCATGTGGCCGAACGGCACGAGGCCTGCTGCCACGACCACTGCTTCGGCGCCGTCCAGATCATCGACCACCAGCCCGATATGGTTGAGCGGCGCGCCTTTGGCGAAGGGGCCGCCTTTGCCTGCATCGGTATAGACCGCGATATAGTCACGCTCGTTGCCGACATGGATGGTCCAACCGCCCATTTGTGAGGCCCCGCGCCAGCGCTCATGCCAGCCGCACAGCTGCTGGAGCAGGGCCGAACAGCGCTCCGGATCGCTGACGGTGATGTTGGCGTGTTCGAGAAATCCCTGGGGCATGATGGCAAATCCTTTCGGTAAAGCGCTGAAAATGAACGGTCTGCCGATTTTGCGAATCAGCAGTCTTGCCCATTGTGCAACCTCAAGCTAACTTGAGGTCAAGCAAATTCGGGCGAAAAGTGATGCTGGACAAGAATGACCTCCTCCCGATCGGCGTGCTGGCGCAGCGCACCGGCCTCGCCGTTTCGGCAATCCGCTTTTATGAAGAGAAGGGGTTGATCACCGCGCTGCGGACCAGCGGTAACCAGCGGCGCTTCCTGCGCTCGGACATCCGGCGGCTGAGTTTTATCCTGATCGCGCAGAAGCTCGGGCTCGGTCTGGTCGAGATCGAGGTTGAGCTTGCCAAGCTGCCGCAAGGGCGCACCCCCAGCCAGTCAGACTGGCAGCGGATCAGCCGTTCGATGCGGGTCCAGCTCGATGCCAAGATCCAGCTCCTCACCCGCACCCGCGCCAAGCTGGAAGAATGCATCGGCTGCGGCTGCCTCAGCCTGCAACGCTGCCACCTGTATAACAAGGATGACCGCGCCGGGACGGCGGGGACCGGGCCGCGGTATGTGCTGGGTTAGATGCCTAGCACCTTGCGCAGTTCGGCATTGATGCGCGACTGCCAGCCACGGCCGGTGGCGCGGAATTTCTCGACCACATCGGGATCGAGGCGCAGGGTGACCTGCTTCTTGGGGTTTTCGGACAAGGGGCGACCTGGCTTGGTCCATGTGCCGTCGGCGGGACGGATGAGCTTACCACCCACATAGATTGCTGCGCGCCGAAAGTGGTCTTCCGTCCACTCAGGCGCATCATCTGGATCAGTCCAAGGCTCTTCTGCGGGCTTCAATTTCTCGCTCATGAACGTGTCTCATCGAAATGATGCGGCGATTAGTGCCGCGTCTTGTCCAAACTACCGCAACCGGTCGATCACCAATCTGTCCGTAAGTGATATGACGCACTTCACCGTAGTCATGTCTGTCGTCTTCGAGCTCCATCTCAACCGTATCGAAGACTTTCGTTGCGTCGGTAAAATCAAGGCCACGATTGGCCAACGTCCACCGTCGTTTTTCTCGTCGTAGGTAATATCCATCAAACGAACCTTTAACTGAAGTCGCGCGAAAACGTAGCATATTATTGTTTGCCATCGCTTTTCTCTGAGGTTCAGTTTCGAGGTTCAGTTTCGAGGTTCAGTTTTGCTATGGAAATTGCTCATTTAACGTAACTACGAAAATTGTCAACCCTACTCCGCCGCCAGCAGCTCCTCCGCCGTCCCCAGATCGACACTGACCAACCGCGAAATCCCCTGCTCGACCATCGTCACCCCGAACAGGCGGTGCATCCGGCTCATTGTCACCGCATTATGGGTGACGATGAGGTAACGGGTGTCGGTTTCCAGCACCATCGCGTCGAGCAGGTCGCAGAAGCGTTCGATATTGGCATCGTCGAGCGGCGCGTCGACTTCGTCGAGGACGCAGATCGGGGCGGGGTTGGTGAGGAACAGCGCGAAGATCAGGGCGATCGCGGTCAGCGCCTGCTCGCCGCCCGACAGGAGCGTCAGCGATTGCAGCCGCTTGCCCGGCGGCTGGGCGTAGATTTCGAGGCCTGCCTCCAGCGGATCATCCGAATCGACCAGCGCGAGATGCGCCTGACCGCCTTCGAACAGCCGGGTGAACAGGCGGCGGAAATGGGTGTCGACCGCTTCGAAGGCGGTCCGCAGCCGCTCGCGGCCCTCACGGTTGAGATTACCGATCGAACCGCGCAGACGGTGGACCGCCTCGGTCAGTTCAGCCTGTTCGGCGGTCGAAGTGCTGGCCCGCGCTTCGGCCTCGGCCAGTTCATCTGCGGCGACCAGATTGACCGGGCCAAGCCGTTCACGGTCGGCCACCAGCCGGTCCATCGCGGCGGATTCTTCGCCGGCATGGGCGACACTGGCGGCATCGAATTCGAATTTTGAGGCCAGCAGCGGTGGCGGGCACTGGAACCGTTCGCCCGAGATGCGGGCCATTTCCGCGCGGCGGTCTTCTTCGTTTTCGGCCCGTGCGGCGGCCCCGGCGCGCAGCTCACGCGCGGTGGCGAGGGCTTCATTGGCGGCGGCAAAGGCGCTGTCCACGGCCCGTGCGATCTCACCCGTCTCGGCCACCCGGGCTTCGGCCTCAGTCAGTTCCGCGCCAAGCCGGGTGCGGACGGCATCGCCCGATTCAATCTCGCGGATCAACGAGGTGGGTTTGGCGGCGACGACATTGCGCTCTTCTTCGATCTCCTCGAACCTTCGCCCCATTTCGGCCAGCCGCCGGGCGGCATCGCCAGCCCGGGCCTGCCAGCCCTTGATGTCGCCGCGCTGCGCCCCCGTCCGCTCGCGTGCGACCGCTAGCGCCTGATCATGCGCGGCAAGACCTGCGGTGGCGGCTTGCAAGCTGGCCCGTGCGGCATCGTGGCGGGCCTGGGCAGCAGTGAGTGCGGTGCGCCCGGCTTCGGGATCGGGCAGCGAGGCACGCTTGGCCATCGCAGTATCGCGCTCGGCCTCAGCAACCCCGCGTTGTTCGGCAAGGTCGGCACCAGCCTCAGTCAATTCGGCGCGGCGACCTTCGAGCCGGGCCTTGGCTGCCTCGGCCTGATCCAGGTTGCGCAAGGCACCGCGTTCGCTATCGGCGGCGGTGGTCAGCGCGCGTTCGCTTGATATGACAGCCAGTTGCAGACTCCCAAGCTCGGCCTGCGCCATACCCTGCGCCGCCTCTGCCTCGCTCACCGCAGACCGGAGCGCCGGCAACTCGGCCTCCAGCGCGGCAAACCGGTTCTCCGCTTCGAGCCGCGCCGCTTCGACCGCCCCTTCGCCGCGCGACACAAAGCCGTCCCAGCGGCGCAGCCGTCCGGCGCGGGTCACCAGCCATTCGCCCGGAGCCAACACCCGGCCATCATCGGTGTCAGTGACACGGACCAGTGCGAGCCGCGCGGCCAGCTGCGGCGGGCATTCGGGGACATGTGCGGCGAGGCTGTCACTCACGGGTGACGGCGCGCTGGCCCCGGTCCAGTAGCGCCCGTCCCCGTCCGCCGGGGCCGCACCCAGAGGCGCGCCCGCATCGCGGCCCAATACGGCGGCAAGCGCGCGTTCGTAGCCCGGCTCGGCGCGCAAATGGTCGAGCGCGACCGGCAGCCCGTGTTTGGCACTGGCCTGCTTCGCGCGCATTTCGCGATCTCGCTGGAGGGCCAGCCATTCGCGCTCCACCCCGGAAAGATCGGCCTTGGCCGCCGCCAGCGCGCTGCCTGCCGCATCGCGCAAGTCCTGCAGCTTGCCTTTGCGTGCGCTTTGCGCATCGAGCGCGGCGCGGGCTTCAGTCAGCGCTCTGCTTGCTGCATCGCGCGCCGCAATCGCCCCGGCCACTGCGGCTTGCGGATCACCCTCGCGGGCCAGTGCAGCGCGCAACTCGTTGTGCCGGGCGGCTTCATTGGCGAGGCGGGTGAGGCGCTGCTGCGCCGCAGCCAGCGCGGCTTCGGCCACGCGCCACTCTGCCTCGACTCCGGCTTGCGCGGCAGTTGATTGGGCAAAGGCCAGCTCGGCCCCGCGCAGAGTGCGGTCGGCATCATTCAGCGCAGCGGCGATGATCGGGCGCCGCCGTTCATCCGCATCGAGTGCAGCCTCACCCTGGGCGAGCTCCCGCTCCAGCCGAGTCAGCGCTTCGGCGGCATCTTTGGTCAACCGGTCGGCATCGCCGCGATCTTCCTCAAGCCGGATCTTCTGGCGATCAAGATCCTTCAGGCGTTCCTCGGCGGCTTCCAGCTGGCTAGTCAGCGAGGCCATCCGGTGGCCATGCGCGGTGGCATCGTCGCGCCGGTCGGCCAGCGTGTCGCGCGCTTCGGCCAGTGCCTGCGCGGCGGCGTGCTGCGCGGCTTGCGCAGCCTTGGCCGAACCCTGCGCCTCACTCACCCGGGCGTCGGCCGCTAGCGCTTCAGCGCGCGCCGCTTCGGCGGCGGCAGCGGCATCGCGCCACCGCGCGAAGACGAGCCGCGCTTCGGCCAGTTTGATCTTGTCCGACAAGGCTTTGTAGCGATCCGCCGCGCGGGCCTGCCGCCGCAATGCAGCGATCTGGGCATCGAGTCCCGCCATGATGTCTTCCAGCCGGGCCAGATTGACCTCGGTTGCGCGCAGCTTTTGCTCGGCGTCCTTGCGGCGGACGTGAAGCCCGGTGATCCCGGCGGCTTCCTCCAGCATCATCCGCCGCTCGGCCGGTTTGGCCGCGATTACCGCCGCGATCCGGCCCTGGCTGACCAGCGCGGGGGAATGCGCGCCGGTGGCGGCATCGGCAAACACCAGCGCCACATCCTTGGCCCGCACATCACGGCCATTGACCCGGTAGGCGCTGCCCGCGCCGCGTTCGATCCGGCGGACAACCTCCAGCTCCTCTTGATCCCCGGTCTCGGCATGGAGGACCACTTCGGCGAAATCGCGCGGTGGCCGCTGGGCGGTTCCGGCGAAAATCACATCGTCCATGCCGCCGCTGCGCATCGATTTGGGGCTCGATTCGCCCATCACCCAGCGGATCGCTTCGAGCAGGTTGGACTTGCCGCAACCGTTGGGTCCGACAACCCCGGTCAGCCCCTGCTCGATCCGCAGCTCGGCCGGCTCAACAAAGCTTTTGAAGCCGCTTAATTTGAGCCGTTTGATGCGCATCGTGCGCCCGTTTCCCTAGGGGTCAGCCGCGCTTAACGCGCACCGGCTTTTTCGAGTTCAACCTTGATCGCCTCCCAGGTGTTCCCTTCGACTTTCTGGCCGTTGAGCGTAAACGTTGGTGTACCCTCGATCTTGTATTTTTCGGCCTGAGCGGCAGCGTCCGCCGCCAGCTTGGTGGCTTTCGTGCCGTCGGCCAGACAGGTCTTGCCCTGATCGGCGGCTATCCCGCGGCTGGCGAAGAACTGATCCATTCCGCCAGCTGCGGCGATCGTGACAAAGCGCTGCCCGGATGGCAGCTGGGTCGCTGCCTGAAGCTGTGCGTCACCGGTTTTCTGGAGCGTCTCGAACATGGTTTTCTGCCAGCCCCAGAATTGATCGCTGAGCGGGATGACCGCTTCGGGCGAGCCGCAAGTTGCCAGCAACACAGCTGGAAGATCGAGAAAATTGTTCATCATGAACCGCAGCTCATAGCTTACCCGGCCGCTGGCCACGAAATTGTCGCGAATTTCGGCAGAGCCTTTTTCGGAGAATTCAGCGCAATGCGAGCAGCTTAGCGCGCCGAACTCGACCAGCTTGATCGGTGCTTGCGGATTGCCCATCTGATAACCGCCATCGGGCGTAGCCACCGCGACATCGGACCAGGCCTGGCCAGCCGGCGGGGCAACTTTGGCGAGTAGCGCACCGGTGGGCGCAGCAGTTTCACCCGCGTCCTTGTTGCAGGCGGCCAGGCCCAGCACGAGCGGCGCGGCGGCAAGGGCGAGAGCAATCCGGCGCAGGCCAGAACGGTGAGAGGCACGAGCGGTCATAATTGCGGCATTCCTTGTTGTGATAAGTACTGGCCTTGTTGTGATAAGCACTGGCCTTGCTGAGATATGGGGCCAAGTTAGACCAGCACGGCCGGGGATTGAAGGGCAAAGGTGGCGCAATCCTCGCGATCTTCCACAGGAATCACCGTCAAATGAGGTCACATCCGCGCTTCGATCTGTGGGCGGAGCATCTCCCAGTCATGGGTGCCGAACAGCAGCAGGTCATTGAGCAAGAAACTGGGGGTCTTTGCCACTCCCAGAGCGGCAGCATCGGCAGTCATCTTGCTCAGCCGCTCGGCCATTGCCTGATCGGCAATGCAGCGATCGACGGCGGTGCGATCATAGCCCCGGGTCTCCATGATGGCATAGAATTGGAAGTCGTTGGCGATGGCCCTGCTACGGGTCACACGATCGGCAGTGGTCCACCGGGCCAGCTGCGCGGCAGTGGGCTTGTCCAGCGGGCGGATCCAGGTTGGCTGGCTGCGCATGATCGCGGCGTGGTTCAGGAAGAACTTCTCCTTCGGTCCGCAATTGGTCAGCATCGCGGCGGTCAGATCGACTGGATCTCGAACCAAATGACGCACCTCGACCGAAAGCTTGCCATTGTGGACATAGGTTACCCGCAGCGGCGCATCGGCCTGCAGTTCGAAATGCGAGCAATGAGGGCAGGTATAGCTGACAAATTCGACCAGCTTCACGCCTGCCGCCGGATTGCCCAGCAGATGGCTGCCCGATGGCAGGATTGCAACCGCAAGATTCCAGTTTCGTGCGGCCGGCTTGGTCGCGCCGATCGAGAGGATCGCGGTCAGCACAAGGCCGGTCAGTCGGGTAAATCGCATATCTTCAACTTCCATCCGGTTTTTGCGAGCCAAGGCTCCGGGCGAGCGATTCCAGTACCGTCCTGAGCTCCGGATCGCCGATATCGCGCAGGCTTTCGCCCAGTTCCATCGGAATCGGTCGCAGCGACGGTGGTGCGGTAGTGGTCTTTCCAGCAGGTGGTGGCTTAACCTCCCCTTGCCGGAGCTTGACCCGGGCAACCGCCTTATAGCCAAAAAAGCGGTTCACCCGTTCGATGATTTCGGGGATGACATGGCTGATGATCGGCGCATGAGCGGGGACGACGACCAGCTGCAGGATGCCGTCCACCTTCTCGCCCGGTGGGAACCGGATCGCCTCGGGCGCGCAGATCCGGGCGTGGCGGGCTCCGACGATTTCGGGCCAGCGGGTCACCACGCTCGACTGGACAAAGCCGAACTTGCGGAAAGCGGTCCGGCCGATCTGCGGCATCAGATCGGAAATCGCGCGCGCTTGCCCGCCGCGCGGCCGTTCATACTGGCGCGGTTCACCTAGTTTGGCTGGCTTGTTTTTGTCGCTTTCCATTACGTGCGCCGCAATGCCATAGCGGCTCGATGGATGCCAGTGCCGAGACGATTTCCGACAAGCTGCTGCGCTGGTATGATCTCCATGCCCGCAGCCTGCCATGGCGCAGTCCGCCGGGATCATCTGCCCCTCATCCCTACCGCGTCTGGCTGTCTGAAGTGATGCTTCAGCAGACCACCACCGCTGCGGCCGCGCCCTATTTCTCGCGCTTTGTCACCCGCTGGCCAACGGTCGAGGCACTGGCGGCAGCCGAGGATGGCGAGGTTATGGCGGCCTGGGCGGGGCTTGGCTATTATGCCCGGGCACGCAATTTGCTGGCCTGCGCGCGTGAAGTGGCAGCACGCGGCGGGCGCTTTCCCGCCAGTGAAGCCGAACTTCGCGAGTTGCCGGGGCTAGGCGCCTATACAGCCGCTGCAGTTGCCGCGATTGCTTTTGGGGAGCGAGCGGTTGTGATCGATGCCAATGTGAACCGGGTGGTGGCGCGGCTGTTTGCGATTGCCGAGCCGTTGCCTGAAGCGCGCAGGGCAATCGGTATGCGGGCCGAGGAAATCACCCCGGACCAGCGTTCAGGCGATTTTGCCCAGGCGATGATGGACCTTGGCGCCACCATCTGCACCGCGCGCGTGCCGCGCTGCACGGCCTGTCCGCTGGCCGGGGGCTGCCAGGCGCGAAACCTTGATCCACAAGGGTTTCCGGCCCGGTTGGCCAAGAAACTCAAGCCCCAGCGCCACGGCCAGGCCTTCTGGATTGAACGCGAAGGGACGGTTTGGCTGGTCCGGCGCGCCAACAAGGGGATGCTCGGAGGGATGCTCAGTCTGCCCGATAATGGCTGGAGTTCGCACCGCGACGGGGCCGGGGAGCCGCCGCTGAGCGGGCAGTGGATTTCGGCAGGAAGCGTCCGCCACAGCTTCACCCATTTCGATCTCGATTTGCAATTGATGCTTTATTCGGGAAGCGATTGGGCTAGTCTTGACGAAAGCAAGGGCGAATGGTGGCCGCTGGGCCAGTTGGACCAGGCCGGCTTGCCGACGCTATTTGCCAAGGCCGCGCTGCTTGCGAGGGCTTGAACGGACATATGGGAGAATTTGAGTGCAGCATGACATTTCCAGCCTGATTTCGCGGCGTTCGATCTTGCGCGGCGGCGCGATGCTGGGCGCGGGCGCCGCGCTGGGCAGCTTGCCGTTCGGCCGCAATCTGGCCTTTGCAGCTGAGACTGCGGGGATCGAAGCGCAGTGGCCCACGGTTGCCGCGTTTCTCGACAAATATGTCGGTGAGAAGAAGGTTTCGGGCATGGTTGCGGCGCTGGGCTGGGGCAAGGCCGCACCGGGCTATATCCTGCGCGGCAAAGAGGGCTTCGACGATCCCGATGCCGATAGCGCCAACAGCCTGTTCCGGACCTATTCGATGACCAAACCGGTGACTGGCATGGCGGCGATGATGCTGATCGATCAAGGCAAGCTGAAGCTTGACCAGAGACTGGCCGATTTCATCCCTGAATTCGCCCAAATGAGCGTGGCTATTGACCCGGCCAAAAGTCTTGATGCCCGTCCGGCCAAAACCCAGATCACAATCCGCCATTTGCTGACTCACACGGCCGGTTTCGGCTATGCCGGGGTCAATAAGGATCACTGTAGCGAGGAACTGCGACGCCTTGGGGTTACTCCGGCATCGGTCACGCGCATGATCCTCCCCGGGATCACCGACGGCCAACCGACCCCCGCAGCGGCAGAGTTCATCAGGCGTGCCGCCTCGGTTCCGCTGGTGGCAGAGCCTGGCACCGCCTGGCGTTATTCGATGAGCCTGGATATTCTGGGCATCGTGATCGCACGGGTGGCCGGAACTGCGACACTGGCCGAATTTCTGGCTGAGCGGATGTTTGGTCCAGCGGGTATGACTAGCAGCTATTTCCAGGTCCCGAGCAGCGAAGTGGGCAGGCTTACCACCAATTACGGCATTCTTGGCGGAAACCCGATCCCGATCGATCCTGCCGCAAATTCGGTTTACCTCGACAAGCCCGCGTTCGCCTTTGGCGGGGCCGGACTGGTGACAACCCCGGCGGATTACGATCGGTTCCTCTCGATGATCGCTAATGGCGGTTTAGTCGGAGGCACTCGGGTAATGAGCCGGGCGGCGGTCCGGCTTGGCACGTCCGACCTGTTGCCCAAGGGCACCGACATCAAGGGCACCTATATCGACGGCGCAAAGTTCGGCGCAGGCGGACGGGTTGGCGTGGGCCCGACGGCGGGCACGTTCGGCTGGTCCGGCGCGGCGGGAACCGTTGGTTTTGCCAATACAAGCAGCGGCCTGAGGGCCGGATTGTTCGTGCAGTATACCCCTTCCGGGGTGCTGCCGATCCAGCGGGATTTCCCCGGCGCGGTGCTGGCTGACCTCGCGGCGAAGCGGAAGCACGGGTGAGCGCTGTGCTGGCATTCGCGGGTGCACAATTGGACCGGGCCGATCATATTCGCAGCGATCCTGCGGCGCTGGAGGCGCTGATGGACTGGCGGGCGCGGCTGCTCCGGCTTGATGGCCTCGATCCGGTGATTACGCCGGAAGGCGCGCTGGGCTGGGGGACGCTGGCCGATGCCGATCCCGAGGCCGAGCTGGTGTTCCTTGGGCTTCAAGGGGCGCATGGCTGCTTTGCCGAAGTTTCGCGCTCGCTGGTGGGCAGCGTCGCTCCCGCCAATCCACGGCTGTGGGCGGCAATGTCTGCGCTTGAGCCGCAGGAGCTGGCGACTTACGGCGGTGCGCGCAGCTTGGTCGATTGGCACGCGCGCCACCGCTTTTGCGCCCGCTGCGGCAGCGCCACCAAGCTCGCCAAGGGCGGCTGGCAGCGCAATTGCACCGATGCGACGTGCGGCGCTGAGCATTACCCGCGGGTCGATCCGGTGACGATCATGCTGGTCGAACATGATGGCAACCTGTTGCTAGGCCGCCAGCCGCGCTTTCCGCCCAAGCGGTTCTCGGCGCTGGCCGGGTTTCTGGAGCCGGGAGAATCGATGGAAGAGGCGGTGGCGCGCGAGATATTCGAGGAAGCCGGGGTCCGTGCCCGCAATGTCACCTATGTCGCCAGCCAGCCGTGGCCGTTCCCCTCATCCTTGATGATCGGTTGCCACAGCTATACCGATGATCCGGCGCTGACAGTCGATACCAACGAGTTGGAAGAAGCCCGCTGGTTCACCCGCGCCGAAGTGGCGGACGCCATGGCGGCGCTGACCGAAGGCCGCGAGGACGGTGCCTTCATTGCCCCGCCGCCGTTCGCAGTGGCGCATCATCTGCTCAAATGGTGGCTGGCCCGATGAGCGTTCCAGCCAAGGTGACGATCGACATCTGGTCGGACGTGATGTGCCCGTGGTGCATCATCGGCTACCAGCAACTCCAAAAGGGGCTGGCGCAATTGGCAGGCGAAGTTGAAGCCGAAGTGCGCTGGCACGCCTTTGAACTCAACCCGGACATGCCGCCCGAGGGAGAGGAGCAGGCCGGGCACATTCAGCGCAAATATGGCCGCACGGAAGAGCAGGCCGCAGCCGGGCGCGAACAGATGCGCGGGGTCGCGGAGCGCGCGGGTTACAGCTTTGATTATACGGGGGAGGGTGAGGCTCCCGCGGGAATGATGTGGAACACTTTCACCGTGCACAAGCTGTTGCTGTGGACACTCGCCACCGAAGGCGCGGAAGCACAAACCCGCCTCAAGCGCGCGCTGTTCGACGCGCATTTCCAAGCGCGGCGGAATGTCTCCGATCCTGATGTGCTGGTCGAAATCGCGATCAAAATCGGCCTCGATGCCGGATTGGCCCGCGCCGCTCTGTCGGACGAAGCCCTGGGCGAACTGGTCCGCCGCGAACAGCGCGAGGCCATGGACATGAACATCACCGGCGTGCCCGCGATGGTCGTCAATGGCAAATATATGATTCCCGGCGCGCAAGAGCCGGAGGTTTACGCGAATGTGCTGCGGCGGGCGGTGGCGCGGAACCTTAGCTAATTGGAATCTTGCCCGCGTCTATTATGCGTCCGAAAGCTTCGCTCACGGTTGTCCGATCTACCAGGTCGACCTTCCAGGCGAGTTGAGATTCATCGAAATCGTGGGCCAGAGCGCCCATCGTCGCAATCGAAACTGATTGCGGACCTTCGATCGACAAATCCAGATCAGACCAGGGTTTGACGCGCCCTCCTGCACGGCTGCCGAAGGCGTAAACCTTGAACTGCGGAGCAAGATGGCGGCGCAGAATTGTGCGAACGATTGCAGCTTCGCTATCGCTGAGAACCAGCGTCATGTCTGCAATCGGCTCTCGAGGCGACCAATGAGTGCTCGTGCTTCTTCCAGAAACTTGGGAATGGCAGCTGCAACTATGCGTGCTTTGGCCTCGTCATATGTGTGAGAGGTAATATTGCGCATCTCTCGGTAGCCCTGCCAATGGCTCCAGTCACCGGCCAGCAGTCCTTGTTCATACCCGGTGCGGATCAGGGTTGGGAAGCTCATCTGATCCACCTCCTCCGGATTGGGGGAGGCAGCCTCGACCGCGCGCCTCAGCGACTTGTGGGACAGGTCATAGGTAAACTCAAATCGCTGGATAAGGCCGTCCCTGATCTGAATGTCGTCAGGTTCCGAGAGATGGCGAAGCAATCCTTCGTCAAGGCGAGCTATGGCTTTGCGCAGCGGCGAGAAATCCAGCGTCATTGCCGCTTATTGCCCGGATTGACGGGGGCCTGCAAGCACCCTCAAACCAGCCCCAGCTTCGCCAATTCCCCCGCCAGTTTGCCCGGCATTGCCTCACCCGGATCCTCGCCTTCCGCCAGATCGCGCGGGGCGTCCGCGTCCTCCAGATAGCGCCAGCCCTGGTGGGCGCGGCGGGGGATGGGGTAGAGGTCGATCAGTTTCGCAGCGATAACGATGTGAGTCTTGCCGCCTTCTGCAGGCTCAAACCGCAAGATCGGGGAGCGCATCACCAGCTGACCCTTGAAGATCCAGAACAGCGAGCCGCCGATCAATTCCTCGTGCCGCTTGGGCAGGTAGCGGGTCGTCAGGAATGCCTCTTCGCCGCGGGTCGCGAACCAGCTTTTCATGTCTTCGAGCGACTTGGCCCCGAAGGCAACTTTGGTGAGGTGGAGGGTCATCAACCCGCCAGCCCGCTTGCCACCGCGAGCCCGAGGAACGAGAAGAAGCCCATCACATCGGTCGCCATGGTCACGAAAACAGCGGAGGACACCGCCGGGTCAATCCGCAGGCGGTTTAGCACTACTGGCACTGCAATCCCGGCAAGCCCAGCCATCAGATTGTTGATCAGCATAGCCGCACCGATCACCCCGCCCAGCAGTGGGTTATCAAACAATAGTGCCACGGCGCTGCCAATCAGCAGCCCCAGCGACAGGCCATTGACCAGCGCGATGCGGAATTCGCGGCCGATCATCCGCCAGGTATTGCTGTCCGTCAGCTGGTTGGTGGCAAGCGCGCGGACCACCACCGCCAGCGTCTGTGTACCGGCATTGCCGCCCATGCCGGAAACGATCGGCATGAGAACCGCCAGCAAGGCGAAGCGCGCAATCGCGCCCTGGAACAGTCCGACCACGCTGGAAGCAATGATCGCGGTGCCAAGGTTGACGACTAGCCAGGTCAGCCGGGTGCGGATGGTCAGGCGGATCGGCTCGTTAATGTCGCCATCGCCCGCGCCGGACAGCAGCAGCGCATCCTCGCCAGCTTCTTCCTGGATGATGTGGACCACGTCATCGACGGTGATCTGCCCGACCAGCCGCCCAGCTTCATCGACCACGGCTGCCGAAATCAGCGCATATTTCTGGAACCGCAGCGCGACTTCTTCCTGATCCATCAGCACTGGAATCAAGGTCTGGTCGCGCTTCATCACGTCGGTCAGCGCAATGTGCCGCGGGGTGCGCAGGACCCAGCTCAGTTGGCATGAGCCAAGCGGGCGGTGTGCCGGATCGACAATGAAAACTTCCCAGAACTCGTTCGACAGCTCGCTGTTTTCGCGCAGATAATCGATCAGATTGCCGACCGTCATATGCTCACCCACCGCGACGAATTCGCGGCTCATCAGGCGGCCAGCAGATTCTTCCGGATAGGCCAGCGCGCTTTCGATCGCGGCGCGGTCTTCCGGCTCCATCTCGGCGAGCACGGCCTGCTGGTCGTCCTCGTCAAGATCCTCGATCATCGCCACCGCATCGTCGGTGTCGAGCTGTTCGGCGAGATCGGCGACGGTTTCTGCGGGCAGCGATTCGACCAGCAGCTCGCGGACGTGATCGTTGAGCTCGGCAATCACCTCGCCGCCCATCAGGTCGGAAATGGCCTTGGCCAGGGGGGCGCGCTCATCGGCATGCAGAAGCTCGAACAGATCGGCGATGTCGGCCGGGTGAAGCGGCTCGACCAGATCATAGACCGCGTCGGTCTCGCCCTGGTCAAGCGCATCGCGTACGCGGCGGACGAACTCGGGCTTGAGCCGGTTTTCCTTGTCGAGCGACTCGCTTGAACGCGGCTCGGCGGCCGCGAAAGCGGTGTCGTCGAGCAGGGTCTGGTCGCGATCGTCAGGGTTCATGCGAGGGTGGTCTAAGCCGGAGAAGCACAATTGCAACTGCACTTGCCGCACAGGCGTGACTTTGTCCCAAACCTCCCTATATCAACCCGCGAAATTCAGGAGATTCTCGATGGCTGACAAACTTACCCTTACCCTCGACAGCGGTGACGTTGTGATCAAGTTGCGCCCCGATCTTGCCCCCGGCCACGTTGCGCGGATCGCCGAGCTGGTTGGCGAAGGCTTTTATGATGGGGTGAAGTTCCATCGCGTCATTCCCGGCTTCATGGCGCAGGGCGGATGCCCCGATGGCACCGGCATGGGCGGCTCGTCCAAGCCTGACCTCCAGGCCGAATTCAACGCCGAGCCGCATGTCCGCGGCACCTGCTCGATGGCCCGCACCAGCGCGCCAAACTCGGCCAACAGCCAGTTTTTCATCTGCTTTGACGATGCCAGCTTCCTCAACAAGCAATATACCGTATGGGGCCAGGTAGAAAGCGGCATGGAACACGTCGATGCCCTGCCCAAGGGTGAACCGCCGCGCGATCCGGGTGCGATTATCAAGGCAGTTATCGGCTGATTGTCCCAATACCCGTGACCCGGCTTGGCCGGGCCACGGGCTGGACGAACAGGGTCAATTTCCGACGGTGACGCTACCTGAGCGGACTCCGAGTTTTGCCATCTTGTGGACGTATTGCTTGCGCTCCTGAGACAGCTAGACGCTGTATTCTTCCCAGGCATCGCGGCGATCCTCGATATCGCTGACATGGCGCAGATCGCTGACCAGTTCCTTGCGCGCTTCGTTCAGATTAGCGCGATAATTGAACCAGAACTTGCTCTCGATGCCACCAATCGGCGTGTTGATGATGCGAAGCTCTTCTTCATGCGCAATTTGCTCTTCATAGAGCATAACGGTCGCCTGAACGCTGTTGAACACAGCGGTTACGCAGGCCAGGGCAGCGAGCGATCCGATTGCGAATTTTTTCATGTGATGCCTCCTCATGGGTCTGGCGGACGCTTCCTGAAACGGCCGCTTGAAGACAGAACGATGCGCAGCCGGATTTTCATTCAGCCTCGCGAAATTATTTCTGAGGGGGTAGGATCAGGATCCGGGAGACGGAGCCCGAACCGGGATTGCGGGGGCAGGCGGTGCCACCCGCCGGACAGTCAGGATCCTGACCGGGGCCTCGATCATCTGACCTTTCATCACCCCCTGCCCGCGTGTGGCGGAGAGCGGGACGTCATAGATCCGCCGTACCACATCCAGCCCCGTCACCACATGGCCAAAAGCGGCGTAGCCCGCTTGTAATTCGGGATCGGCCGACTTGGGATCGGCATCCAGTCCTCCGAGGTCTGACAGCAGAATCGAAAAATCGGCGGTCGCAGTACCCGGCGCATAGCGCGCCATCGAAATCGCGCCGGCTTTGTGCAGCACCCCGGTTGTGCTGGTCGGTTCATGCGCGATGGGCTTCAGCACCCGCTTCGGATCGCCCTGCGCGCCGGCCTGGATCAGGCCATTGGGCGGGTTGCCCCAAGGCAGCCGCATCACTCGGTAAAAGGTGATCCCGTCGAGCCGGCGCTGATCGACATAGGCGAGGAAATTGGCGCTGGAGAGTGGCGCGTGCTTGCCATCCAGCTCGATTTCGATCGTCCCGAGCTCGGTATTGAGCAACACGCGAACGGTGTCGGCCAGCGGGATCGGTGCCGGTGGGGGCAACTTCTTGCGCGGTGCCGGGTTGGCGGCAGTCAGCGCGAACAGGAACGGAATGGCGAGCAAGGCGAATCGGCGGTTTATGGCACTATCATGCCGCAAGCGCGCGCCGCACTACAGCCCCGCGGCCACCAGCCAATCGTGGAAAATCCGCACGGCGCGGACTTCCAGCGCGCGGGGGCGGCAGATGAACCAGTAGCTATAGGGGCTCTCCACTTCAATATCGAACAGCCGGGCGAGGTGGTTGTTGTGCGCGCGGGCGAAGTGATCGTCGTGCATGATCGCGATACCCAGGCCATTGGCGGCGGCATCGAGGATCATCTGGCCCGAATCAAAGTGGTCAATCGCGACCGGTGCCAGATCGGGCAGGCCGATCGCCCGCTTCCAGGCGACGAAGCTGTCGGGCAGCTCGTTGTGGATCAGAAAAGTCTGGCGCGAGAGCATGGCAGCGTCGGGCACCGGGCCAATCTCCTCGGCCAGGGTCTTGGAGGTGATCGCATAGACCTGATTGTGATCAAGCCGCACCGCGTAGAACGACGGATCAGGTGCGGCGGCCAGGATGAAGGCGGCGTCCAGCGTATCGCCGACCCGTGTTTCCAGATGCGGGCTGGTGTCGATATCGATGTGCAGGCGCGGATGCTGCTTGCGCAGTTCCGGCAGGCGGGGGAACAGCCGCTGTGATCCGAACAGGGGCAGCACGCCAAGGTGCAGGCGCAGCACCCGGCTGTCCTCAACCTGGCTTTCCACTGCGGCGGCCAATTCATCAAACCGTGGGGCAACCGCATTGTAGAAGGCCTGGCCATCGTCAGTCAGCTTCATCGCCTGATGCTGGCGCGTAAACAGCCGCTTGCCGATGAACTCTTCCAGCGCGGCAATCCGGCGCGACAGCGCGGAAGGCGACAGGCCCAGCTCATCCGCAGCGGCGCGGGCTGAACCAAGCCGAACGATCCGCACGAAGGCTTCGATTGCGCGCAGCGGGGGAAGACGGCGGATAGCCATGACTATTTGTCCATTTCCTCAGCTGTGGCGGGCGGGTGAAGCCGCAACCGCGTGACATGGCGCGCATTGCCTGCGGTAACCTCAATCCGCCAGCCGCTGCCATGCTCAAGCACCGTGCCGACTGGCGGAACCTGCTCGGCCAGCAGGAAAGTAAGCCCGCCCAACGTATCGACCGCGCCTTCTACTTCGGCGAGACGCGGATCGATTTTTTCGCCGACTTCCTCCAATTCGACCCTGGCATCGGCATCCCACATTCCGCCTGGCAGAGGCAGGATCAGCGCGGTTGGGGCATCATCGTGTTCGTCTTCGATCTCGCCGACGATCTCCTCGACCAGATCTTCGATGGTGATGATCCCGTCGGTGCCCGAGTATTCATCCACAACAACCGCCAGATGAACCCGGGACGCGCGCATATCGGCCAGCACATCCAGCGCGCCGCGCGCCTGCGGCACGAACAGCGGCTGGCGCATCAGGCTGGTCCAGTCTTTGGGCGGGGCCTTGCCGCTGGCAAGATAGGTGAAGGCGTCCTTCATCAGCATCATCCCGATAATTTCATCGAGCGTTTCACCGTGCACTGGCAAGCGGCTGTGGCCGTGCTCGGCAAAAGCGGCAATCACTTCAGTCCAGCTGGCGGAAGCCGGGATGGCAATGATTTCGCCGCGCGGAATGGCGACATCATCGGCGTCATGTTCGCTGAAATGGAGCAGGTTGCGGAGCATCTGGCGCTCGATCGGGGAAAGATCGCCCTTGGCAGAAGGTTCCGAATCCTCCTCATGCTCGTCGATCGCCTCCTCGATCTGGGCACGCAGCGATTGATCGCCCTCGCCTTCGAATAGGCGGCGAATTATCCGCCAGACGGAAAGCCTACTGTCCGGCTCTTCGGAACCGGCTTCGCTGTAGCGGCCATTGTCGGCCATGGTATTGCCTAATCCTCGTGAAGTTCGTCTGCATCGCCATATGGGTCGGCTAGCCCCATGAGGGCAAGCGCCTTTATTTCCAGCGCTTCCATCGCGGTTGCGTCTTCGGGCGAGGTTTCGTGATCGTGGCCCGCGAGATGGAGCAAGCCGTGGATGATGAGGTGGGTGGCATGATCTTCAAGGCTGATCTGCTTCTCATCCGACTCGTGGGCGCAGGTTTCATAGGCCAGCGCGATATCGCCGAGCAGTTCGGGCGGGGCGTCATCTTCCCCCGCCGCCCCCAGAGTCAAGAGTTCCGCGCGCGCCAGCATCGGGAACGACAGCACATTGGTCGGCTTGTCCTTGCCCCGCCATTCGCGGTTGAGCGCCTGGACCTCGGCGTCGTCAGCGAACAGAATGCTGGCGGATAGCCGCGAATTTGCGAGTTCGGGGGCGACTTGGGAAAGAGCGGCGGCGGCGCGAGCCGCCAGCGCTTCCCAGTCCGTTGCGGCAGGCCAGGCGGCTTCGACTGAGCATTCAAGTTCCATCAGCAACCCAAACTCACGAATCCTTGCCCTCATAGGCCTCGACAATCCGCCCGACGATCGGGTGGCGCACCACGTCCGCCGCCGTGAACCGGGTCACGTTGATCCCCTCCACGCCTTCCAGCCGTTCGACCGCATCCTTCAGCCCGCTCATCGCATCGCCGCCCGGAATATCGACCTGGCGGGGGTCGCCGCAGACGACCATCCGGCTGTTCTGGCCGAACCGGGTGAGGAACATCTTCATCTGGGCAGGGGTGGTATTCTGCGCCTCGTCGAGGATCACGAAGGCATCGGCCAGCGTGCGCCCGCGCATGAAGGCGATCGGGGCGACCTCGATTTCGCCGCTGGCGAGGCGCCGCTCGACCTGTTCGGGCGGCATGCAATCATACAGCGCATCATACAGCGGGCGCAGATAGGGATCGACCTTCTCCTTCATGTCACCCGGCAGAAACCCCAGCCGTTCGCCAGCCTCAACCGCCGGGCGCGACAGGATCAGGCGCTGGACGCTGCCGGTGATCAGCTGGCTGACCGCCTGCGCCACCGCGACATAGGTTTTGCCGGTGCCCGCCGGACCCAGCGCGAAGATGATGTCACGGCTGGCCAGTGCGCGCATATATTCGATCTGCATCGCCGAGCGCGGCACGATGGTTTTCTTGCGGGTGCGGATCATGATTGGCGGCACGCCTTCGCCCCCGGTGATGATCCCCTCGAGCGTTGGCTCGCTCGACATCGCAATCAGCGATTCGACCGCGCCGGAATCGAGCTCCTGCCCGCTCAACAGTCGCTGGTGCATGCCTTTCAGCACTTCGCGCGCCCGGGCCACCTCGTCCTCGCCGCCTTCGATCTGGATGCGGTTGCCCCGCGCCGAAATATAGACGCCGAGCCGGTTTTCGATTCTGACAAGGTTGGCGTCGAACTGACCAAACAGCGTGCCGAGCACGGCTGGCTCATCAAATTCGAGCTCGGCACGGCTCCGTTTGGGCTCAGTGCGGCGCGGTAGGTCGGGGCGTGAGTGCGCCGGTTCATGGGCGCGAGCAGGTTTGCGGGACATGCGCTCCTTTCGTGAGGGGCCGTAAGGGCCATATCACAAGATAGGCTTCGCAATGTGACGCGCAAGTTGCAGATAGAAACTACGTGGTGGAAATCGCATCGGCGAGGACTGGCTGCAACAGTCTGGCATGGAGCGAGTTCGCTCCCGCCTGCGTCAACTCAACCGAAACCAGATCGCCAATTGCTGCCTTGCCGTCGAAATGGACCGTTTGCAGCCAAGGCGATTTGCCCAACCATTGCCCGGGCAGCTTACCGGCCCGTTCTACCAGCACTTCGCAAACCCGCCCGACGCAGCCGTGATTGAACGCCAAGCCGCCCCTTTGGAGCGCAGCTTGCAGGCGCTGCAACCGCTCATCCATTACCTCGGCGGCAATCTGCCCGTCCATCGCCGCTGCCGGAGTGCCCGGACGCGGGCTGTATTTGAAACTGAACGCCTGGACGTAACCTACTGTAGCAACGAGCGAAAGCGTCTGCTCGAAGTCCGCCTCGGTCTCACCCGGGAAACCAACGATGAAATCGCCCGACAGAGCTATGTCGGGGCGCCTCGCGCGGACCCGCTCAAGCACCTGCAGATAGCTTGCCACGCTGTGGTTGCGGTTCATCGCCTTCAGCACCCGGTCGCTGCCCGATTGGACCGGCAAATGCAGATAGGGCATCAGCTTGGGCGTGTCGCCATGCGCGGCGATCAGCCCCTCGGTCATGTCATTGGTGTGGCTGGTGGTATAGCGGATCCGGGCCAGCTCGGGAATGTCTGCCAGGACGCGGATCAAACCATCGAAGCCCAGCTTGCGGCCCTTGGCATCTTCACTGGACCAGGCGTTGACGTTCTGGCCCAGCAGCGTGATCTCGCGCGCACCGGCATCGACGAGCCGCGTCGCCTCTTCAAGCAGGTGATTAAATGGGCGGGAAATTTCTGCACCGCGCGTATAGGGTACCACGCAATAGGTGCAGAATTTGTCACAGCCTTCCTGGACGGTGAGAAACGCAGATGCACCGACTTTGCGGCGCGCCGGGAGGACATCGAACTTGGTCTGTGCCGGCATCTCGGTGTCGACCGAGCGGCGCCCGGCGACGGCCTCGTCCAGCATCTGCGGCAGACGGTGATAGGCCTGAGGGCCGACCACCATGCGCACCTGCGGGGCACGCCGCATGATCTCCGCACCCTCGGCCTGGGCGACGCAGCCGGCGACCGCGATCAGCGGGACCGTGCCATCATCCCTGCGGATCCGGCCAATGTCGGAGAATACCCGCTCGGTTGCCCGCTCGCGGATGTGGCAGGTGTTAAGTACCACCAGATCGGCCTCGCTGCCTTCGGGCGATGGCGTCAGCCCCTGCACATTCAGCAATTCGGCCATCCGCTCGCCATCATAGACGTTCATCTGGCAGCCGAAACTTCTGACCCGGTAGGTCTGTGGAGGCTGGGTTGGGTTCATGGGCTGCGCGGATAGGCTATTGTAGCGGGGAAATGAAGTGCCCGTCGTCCCGGACTTGATCCGGGACCGCTGGCCTCGCCGATGCAAACGCGAAATGATGAGGCCAGCGGTCCCCGGTCAAGCCGGGGACGACGATTAGGGTCAGGACCTGTTAACCGCGCCATCGAGGTTTGAAGCAAAATGGTCCAGCGCGAGGCGGATAGGTGCGGGAATAGTTATTCTATTTCAAGCCTGTCCAACGCTGCGATGGGCCATTTTGGTCAAATCCGCTTGGAC
>JANMKT010000061.1:0-33802 GCA_031372185.1 Novosphingobium sp. | reverse complement strand
CGCTGCCTCAGCCGCGACGGCGAGGCAATGGCGTTACAGGATGAACTTTGACAGGTCATGGTCCTTGACGATCGCGTCGAGCTGCCGCCCGACATAGGCCGCGTCCACGGTCACCGTCGTCCCCGCGCTTTCGGACGCGTCGAAGCTCACATCCTCGAGCAGCTTTTCCATCACCGTCTGCAAGCGGCGCGCGCCAATGTTCTCGAGGCTTTCGTTGACCTGCGCGGCGATCACCGCGATCTCGCGGATTGCTTCGGGGGTGAAATTGACCGTCACTTTTTCCGTCCCCAGCAGCGCCTGATACTGGGCAACCAGATTGGCGCGGGTTTCGGACAGGATCCGCACGAAATCATCTTCGCTCAGTGCTTTGAGCTCAACCCGGATCGGCAGGCGGCCCTGCAGTTCGGGCAGCATGTCCGAAGGCTTGGCGACGTGGAACGCACCGCTGGCGATGAACAGCACGTGGTCGGTCTTCATCGGCCCGTATTTGGTCGACACCGTGGTCCCTTCGATCAGCGGCAGCAGGTCGCGCTGGACGCCTTCGCGGCTGACCGAACCGCCGCGCACATCGCTGACCGCGATCTTGTCGATCTCGTCGATGAACACGATCCCGTTGGTCTCGGCATTGGCCAGCGCGACGCGGGCAACGTCATCCTGGTCCATCCGCTTTTCCGCCTCCTCATCGACCAGCTTGTCCCAGGCGTCGGGCACCTTCAATTTGCGGCGCTTGAGGGTCTGGCGGCCCATCGCCTTGCTCATCATTTCGGACAGGTTGATCATCCCGACCCCGCCCGGCATGCCGGGAATATCTATTCCCCCACCGGGCGCGTCCTCAACCTCGATCTCGACCTCGGTATCGTTCATTGCATTTTCGACGATCCGCTGGCGGAAACTTTCGCGCGTGGCTTCGGAGGCATTTTCACCAACCAGCGCTTTGAGCAACCGGTCCATTGCCGAAGCCGAAGCAGCCTCACGCACCGCCTCGCGGCGGCGATCCTTTTCAAGGCGGATCGCTTCTTCAACCAGATCGCGGGCGATCTGCTCGACATCGCGGCCGACATAGCCAACCTCGGTGAACTTGGTCGCCTCAACCTTCACGAACGGGGCTTCGGCCAGTTTGGCCAGCCGCCGGCTGATCTCGGTCTTGCCGCAGCCGGTCGGCCCGATCATCAGGATGTTCTTGGGCGTCACCTCGTCGCGCAATTCGGGCGACAGTCGCTGGCGCCGCCACCGATTGCGCAGCGCCACGGCCACCGCGCGCTTGGCGTCGTGCTGACCGATGATATGCTCGTCGAGCGCGGCAACGATCGCCTTGGGGGTAAGATTGTCTGGCATGGATATTCCTGTGCGGGTCAGGCGTCGATGGCTTCCACCGTAACCCGGTCATTGGTGAAAACGCAGACTTCGGCCGCCACCGCCATGGCCCGGCGGGCGATCTTTTCTGCATCATTTTCGTAATCGAGCAACGCCTTGGCCGCGGCGAGCGCATAATTGCCGCCAGAACCAATCGCCGCAACGGCGGTATCGCCGATCGCTTCGGGTTCCAGCACATCGCCATTGCCGGTCAGGATCAGCAGCACGTCCTTGTCCGCCACGATCATCAGGGCTTCAAGGTTGCGGAGATATTTGTCGGTCCGCCAGTCCTTGGCGAGTTCCACCGCGGCGCGCATCAGTTGGCCGCGATTGGCCTCCAGTTTGCGCTCCAGCCGTTCGAACAGGGTGAACGCATCGGCGGTGGCGCCAGCGAAGCCAGCGATCACGCTGTCACCTCCCAACCGCCGCACCTTGCGGGCGTTGGGCTTCATCACCGTATTGCCCATCGAAACCTGACCATCGCCCGCAATCACGGTGCGGGTGGCGGTCTTCACGCCGATGATGGTGGTTCCGTGCCACTGGATCAGGCCGTGGCTAGCGCTGCTATCGTTCATGCAGCGCAATATGGCACTTACGGCACGAGGTTCAAGCTAGCTTCCGTTGGGGCCGCCGCCTTGGCCGCCGCCGCCGCCCGTGCCGGGCGCGCCAACCGTACCGATATTGCCGAACAGATCCTCGAAGAACGAGCGTTCGCGGCCCAGCGTCGGAGTTTTGTCGCCATCGGGATTGAGCCGGGCGACTTTTTCAATGCCCGAGCGATCGACCGCCACAACATTGCCGCCCTTGTCGAACCGCACCCGCATGACCAGCTGCTCGCTGGTGCGCGGGCGGGTGAAGGCGGCCTGCCTGGTGTTGATCGAGACATAGTACCACGATTGCTCACCGAACTGGCTGATGAAGGTGGGCCGGCCCAGTGTCCGTTCAACCGACAGCTGGTTGTCGACTCCGGGCTGGATTGATTCGGTCAACGTCTGATCGACCAGATAGCCGCGGTGATCGCGGATCGAGCTGCAGCCCGACGAGGCTCCGGCCAGCAGTGCCGCAATCACGATTCCACGGCCCATTTGTCCCAAACCTTGCATTTGCCTATCGCTCCAATCACGGCGCGCAAACTGCGTGGGCCATTGCCTGCGCTGCATTGCGTCCTATATCGGCCCGAGCCTTAAAGCCCCTTGCCGAACATCGCAATGGCGCTTGGCGCTGGCGGCTTTAATCGCCGCTGAATGGAAGGATCAAAGCCGGTGTCGCTGATTTCACGACTTTTGGGCCGCACGTCCGATGATCGCGCCACGCTGGGCCCGCTGTGGAACCGCGTGATCGAGATCGGGCGCGAGCCGCAATGGTATGAGCGCGGCGGAATCGCCGATACGCTGGCGGGCCGGTTCGATGCGATCGCGCTGGTGCTGGTGGCGGTGCTGCTGCGAATGGAGCAGACCCCGGCGCTGGTCGCGCCTTCGGTGCGGCTGACCGAGCTGTTTGTCGCGGATATGGACGGGCAGATGCGTGAAAGCGGGGTCGGCGATCTGGTCGTCGGCAAGCATATGGGCCGGTTGATGAGCGTGCTGGGCGGCCGGCTCGGCGCCTATCGCGATGCGCTGGCCATGCCGGATAACGCTGCGCTGGAACAAGCGGTCAAGCGCAATGTCAGCCTGATCGAAGGCGCCAGCCCCGCTGCGATTACCACCGAAATCCGGGTGCTGGTCGCGCAGCTGGCTGGGCTTTCAGACGAGGCATTGCTGGCTGGAGAGCTCGCCCGATGAGCGAGAATGAATTGAATCGGCCAGAATTCAGCCGAATCGCCGATACGCGCCAGATTGACGTCGCGCCGCTGCAGCTGGTGGCGGGTGCGACAGAATGCGCCGCTTTGGCCCGGCGGTTCGATCTGGTCAGGGTAAGCCGGCTGGAGGCAACATTGTCATTGGCAAAAGAGGGCGCGGCAATCCTCGCCGCCGGCACACTCAGCGCCGATATCGTCCAGAGCTGCGCCATCTCGGGCGAGGATCTGCCGGTGCTGATCCGCGAGACGCTGTCGTTCCGGTTCGTTCCGGCGGGGCAGCACCAGCCCGATGAGGAGTTGGAGCTGGAAGCGGATGAGCTCGACGAGATCGAGTTTACCGGGACCAGTTTCGATCTGGGCGAGGCTGTCGCGCAAAGTCTGGTGCTGGCGATCGACCCGTTTGCCGAAGGGCCGGACGCCGAGCGTGTCCGGCGCGAGGTGTTGAAGGAAGCGGGAGAGGCCGGCCCGTTTGCGGCGCTGGCGGCATTGAAGAAATCCGATTAACCGTCGTCCCCGGCTTGACCGGGGACAATGTTAGCTCAAAACGGGATATCGTCATCCAGATCGTCGGCGAAACCGCCTGCGCCGCCTCCGGCGCCTGCCCCACCGGCACCGCTGCCGCCCTGGTTCCAGCCGCCGCCCGACGAACCGCCGCCGCTACTGCGGGGACCGCTGCCTGACGAGCCACCAGCGCCGCCGCCGCTACCTGGCGCGCCGTCAAGCATGGTCAGCGTCGCGCCGGGGCCCTGCAGCACCACTTCGGTCGAATAACGATCCTGGCCTTGTGCATCCTGCCATTTGCGGGTGCGGAGCTGGCCTTCGATGTAAACCTTGCTGCCCTTGCGCAAAAAGCGTTCGGCAACCCCTGCCAGGCCTTCAGAAAAGATCGCCACCGAATGCCATTCGGTCCGTTCCTGCTTTTCGCCAGTGTTCTTGTCTTTCCAGCTTTCCGAGGTGGCAATGCGCAAATTGCACACTTTTCCGCCGTTCTGGAAGCTCTTGACCTCGGGATCGGCACCGAGATTGCCCACGATGATAACTTTGTTGACGCTGCCTGCCATGTTGAAATTCGCCTCTCTCGTGCTCTCAATTCCTACAGGCCCAGCGCCACCGCGGTCCAATAGGTGATTCCCGCGAATATGTAGGCCAGCGCGAACAGGTAGAGCAACATGAAGGCGGGCCATTTCCACCCGTTTGTTTCGCGGCGGGTGACGGCAATGGTGCTCATGCACTGCGGCGCGAACACAAACCAGGCGAGGAAAGCCAGCGCGGTCGGCAGGCTCCACCGGGCTTTGAGCTCGTCGCCCAGTTTGCGCGCGGTCTGCTGATCGTCTTCGGCGGCAACCGCATAGGTCGTGGCGAGCGAGGCGACCGCCACTTCGCGCGCGGCCATCGCCGGGATCAGCGAGAGGGCGATATCGCGGTTGAAGCCGATCGGTTTCACCACCACGGCCAGGCCATTGGCGAGCTTGCCGGCGATCGAGGCATCGACCTGGTTCTCGCCCTCGCCCGCGCGCGGGAAGTTGAGCAGCAGCCACAGCACGATCGTGACCATGAAGATGATCGTGCCGGCCCGGCGCAGGAAGATCCAGGCGCGCTGCCACAGACCGATCGCCAGATCCTTGATGGTCGGCATCTGATATTTGGGCAGCTCCATGATGAAGCCCGAGGCCGCGCCCTTGGTGACCGAACGCCGCAGGACCAGCGCCACCACCATCGCGCCAAAGATCCCGATGACATACAGCCCGAGCAGGACCAGCCCCTGCATCCCGATCCCGAAGCCCACCGAACGGCTCGGAATGAAGGCTGCAATGATCACCGTATAGACCGGCAACCGCGCCGAACAGGTCATCAGCGGGGCGATCAGGATGGTGGTCAGCCGGTCCTTGGGATCAGCAATGCTGCGCGTCGCCATGATCCCCGGGATCGCGCAGGCAAAGCTGGACAGCAGCGGGATAAAGCTGCGCCCGGAAAGCCCGACGCTGGCCATCATGCGGTCCATCAAAAAGGCAGCGCGGGCCATATAGCCCGATGCTTCCATCGCCAGGATGAAGAAGAACAGGATCACAATCTGCGGCAGGAAGACCACCACCGAGCCGACGCCTGAAAGAATCCCCTCGGTCAGCAGGTCGCGGACCAGGCTGGGCGGCATAACATTGCGTACGCCAGACGTCAGCAGATCGACCCCTGACTGCAGCGCATCGGCAAACGGGGTCGCCCCGGCAAATACCGCCTGGAACACCACGAACAACATCGCAAACAGGATCAGCGGGCCAAGCCAGGGATGGAGGAATACCCGATCAAGTTTGCTGTGGAGCCGGTGCCGCGCGGTTTCCGAGATGATCGCGCCATCGGCAATTGCATGGGCGGAGAGCCGCCGCTCGGTCATGTCGATATGCGGATGGGGATGTTCCGCTTTGCGCTCTTCGGCTGCCCCGATCGCTTCGGCCAGTTCGGCCAGACCGCGGCGGCGCACTGCGACTGTCGGGACGACAGGCACGCCCAGCGCGCTTTGCAGCGCGGCCGGATCGATCACCAGCCCGTCCCGCTCGGCCAGATCGACCATGTTGAGCGCGATCACCGTGGGCCGGCCCAGCGCGATCACTTCCAGCGCGAACACCAGATGCTGTTCGAGGTTCGAGGCATCGAGCACCACCACCAGCACTTCGGGCGCGGCTTCACCTGGAAACTCGCCGAGGATGACCTTGCGGGTCACTTCCTCGTCCGGGCTGGTTGCGGCCAAGGCATAGCTGCCAGGCAAATCGGTCAGCTCAACCGGCGCGCCCGAGGGCAGGATCAGTCGCCCGGCCTTGCGCTCCACCGTGACGCCAGGATAGTTGGCGATCTTCTGGCGCGCACCAGTGAGTGCGTTGAACAGCGCACTTTTGCCCGCATTGGGGTTGCCAACCAGCGCGGCGGAACGGTGCTTGCTCATACCGCTTCCACCTGCATGGCGCGGGCATGAGCGCGGCGCAGGGCCACAGTCATCCGCCCGATCATCAAGGCGATCGGATCGCTTCCGGCAAACACCCCGCGATGCGATACCGCGACGCTCGCGCCAACATCGATCCCCAGCGCGCGCAGCCGCTGCGCTTCTTCATCGACCAGCAGCGACCAATCGACCGCAGTGATGAGAGCGCGCTGGCCAGTGGGAAGCAGATCAAGCGTCATGCCCTAGCGCTGCCAGAACGCATGGCTAATTGCAAGTCATTCGCAATAATTGATTCGGATCAAAAAGGCCGAGCTTAGGGCGCTACCCCCACTCAGCGTGCAGGATAGCGCAGCCGCCCCAGCAGGCGGGCAAGGCTGAACTGCTCCTCCCGAGGTTTGAGCAGCCGGGCCTTGGCCTTTTCAAACTGCATCACATCACCGATCCGGCGGTCGAGGAAAGCCCGCGTCTCGACGTGGTCGTCACTCTGCTCCTGGGCGAACACCGCCAGCGTTGCGGCATAGATGCTGCCCAGCGTCATGCGCTTGGTATAGTGGTTGTAATCGGTCGCCGTATCGCCCGCCAGCCGCCACATTGCATCGGCGCTGCGCCAGCCAAGCCGCAGTGCGGCAGGCGCATTGCGGGGCATTGCCATAATCGCCAGCGCGCGGCGCAGCGCCTCTTCGCGCCCGGTAATCGCATCGAGCCGGAACTGGACAAGCGTTCGGATCCGCTCCCGAATTGGCAAATTGCCGATCCGGTCCTGGGGCAAGGCCGCGGCCATATCGGCATCGATCCGCGCCGCCCAGGCCTCGATCATATCCATCGCCCCGCCCGAAAAGGCGAATGATGCGGCATCCGGATTGACGCCGAGGCTGGCTGCCGCCGTGCGAACCGCAGCTGCGCCCCATCCATCGAAAATCGCTGCCTCGGCAATCGCCGGGGCCAGCGCGAGGCGCAGCTCATCGAGGCTGGCATCGCCGAGCGCCAGCTGCGCGTTCATAGCGACGGACCGTACGATGGCCGGGCGTGCTGGTCCTTGGGCTTGGCGCTGTTCTGGATTTCACTGATCAGCGGACCGCTTTTCCCCTCAAGCAGCGCATAATCGCGCGCTGAGCGGCCCGAATTGTCGGCCCGGTCAGGATTGGCCCCGGCTTTGAGCAACGCGCGCATCAACTGGATGTTGCGATTGTGGACCGCGGTGATCAGCGGGGTTTCGCCGGCATTGTTGCTTTCATCTACCCGGGCGTGATTGGTGATCAACAGGTCCGCCCCTTCGACAAAGCCAAGGTTGGTGGCCAGCACCAGCGGGGTCACACCCTTGGCATCGCGCACATTCACATTGGCCCCCCGGCTGATCAGGAAGCTCATCCAGGTCAGATCGCGCCGCGCGGTGACGATATGCAGCGCGGTTTCACCGGTGGTGAGATCGCGGGTATTGATGATCGTCGTGCCCGGCTCGGACAGCTTGTCGGTGACTTTCTCACCCTCCTTCTTGCGGACCGCCTCGAGGAATTTGTAG
This sequence comes from Novosphingobium sp., assembly GCA_031372185.1. Taxonomy (GTDB): domain Bacteria; phylum Pseudomonadota; class Alphaproteobacteria; order Sphingomonadales; family Sphingomonadaceae; genus Novosphingobium. The sequence continues at coordinate 26,200 of JANMKT010000061.1, read as the reverse complement.
CTATCGGAAAACTGCGCCTGCGCCGGGGCCGCCAGCGATCCGGCCAACAGCACTGCAAGGCCAAGCAAAAACAGCCGTGACTTCGACACTTAGACTTCTCCTGTTGCGGGGGAAACGCCGTGCGCTTCGCCAAACGGCGACGCACCGTTCAATCCGCTTCTTGCGCCGCGCGGTTTAGCAGAGCATTAACCGCCACGCCATGACCAAGCTTTTTCTTGCCCCAATTGCCCTATCCCTGATGTTAGCCGCCTGCGATGGTGCGGCCACTGTCCCGGCCGCGGTCGAAACGCCGCCGCTGACCGGGGCCGCAATCGGCGGTCCTTTCACACTGACAGACAAGGCCGGAAAGCGGGTTGGCTGGGACGATTTTGCCGGGAAATACCGGATCGTCTATTTCGGCTATACGTTCTGCCCGGATGCTTGTCCGACCGATGTCGGCGTCATGATGCAGGGCTTTGCCCAGTTCGAAAAGGCCCATGGCGCGCTCGCCGCCGCGGTCCAGCCGATCTTCATCTCGATCGATCCGGCCCGCGATACGCCTGCGGTGGTGGGCGAGTTTGCGGCCGCCTTTTCCCCACGACTGCTTGGGCTGACCGGCAGCTCGGCTGAAGTCGATGGCGCCGCCAAGGCGTTCAAGGCCTATTACGCCAAGGGTACGCAAAGCGCTGGCGGCTATCTGATGGACCACAGCCGGGTCACCTATCTGATGGACCGGAATGGCAAGCCGCTCAGCATGTTGCCGGTCGATCAGGGCGCCGCGGCTGTCGCCGCAGACCTGGCCAAGTGGGTCAAGTGAGCGCGCCCGCGCCGTTCTGGGAAAAGCCCATCGAAACGCTGGGCCGCGATGAGTGGGAAGCGCTGTGCGATGGCTGCGGGCAGTGCTGTCTGCACAAGGTGGAAGACGAGGATAGCGGCGCGATCTATCCCACCAATGTCGCCTGCAAGTTGCTGGATATCCAGACCGGTCGGTGCAGCGACTACAAGAACCGCCGGAAACACGTGCCCGATTGCGTGCGGCTGACCCCGCGCCTCGCCGCTGAGATGAGCTGGCTGCCGCCAACCTGTGCCTATCGGCTCCGCGCCGACGGCCAGCCGCTGTATGACTGGCATTATCTGATCAGCGGCAGCCGCGAAACGGTCCACAGTGCGGGGATTTCGGTGCGCGGCAAGGCGATCAGCGAGGATATTGCCGGGCCACTGGAAAACCACATGGTCCTGCCGCCGGGACTGGAGCTGGCGCCTGATGCCTGATTGCCCCGCAAATGCTTGACTGGTTGCGCCGCCCGCCTGCCGCGCTGCCGCAAGTCACCGTGGGCGATCTTATCCTGCCGGTGGTGATCAAGCGGATGGAGCGGTCCCGCCGCTTGTCCATGCGCCTTGCCCCCGATGGCAGCGAAGTGCGGATCACCATGCCGCGCTGGACCCGTACTGCCGATGCGCTGGCATTCGTGCAGGAAAAAGCTGGCTGGCTTGAACTGCAACTGGCCAAATTGCCCGCCCCGGCCGAGCTCGCCGATGGCGCATCAATCCCTTTTTGCGGCACCCCGCTGGTGCTGCGCCATAGCGCCGACGCGGCACGGCGGGTGCGGATCGAGGAAGGCGCACTGATCCTGGGCGGTCCAGCCGAGAGCCTCGGCCCCCGGCTGCGCCGTTGGCTGGAGAACGAGGCGCGGGCGTTGATGGCGCAGGACCTCGCTTTCTTTTGCAAGCGCGCCGGCCAAGCCCCGCCCCGGCTGATGCTGTCCAGCGCCCTGCGCCGCTGGGGCAGCTGCGCCCATGGCGGCACGATCCGGATCAACTGGCGGCTGGTCATGGCACCGGATTTCGTCCGCCGCTCGGTCGTGGCGCATGAGGTGGCGCATCTGGTCCACTTCGATCACAGCCTGCGCTTTCACGCGCTGCTGGCCGAGATCTATGACGCCGATATGGTTGCAGCCAACCGCTGGCTAAAGCGCGAAGGGCGCGGCCTGTACCAGCCATTCGGCTAGAGTCGCTTCGTAATTGACAGAATCACCATTTGAATCCCCCTCCCCGTCGGGGAGGGGTTAGGGGTGGGGGACGAGGCAAATGGTGAGCGTCACCATCGGCGGCAGTCCACCCCCACCCATCCTCCCCCTCCAGGGGGAGGGGTTAAGTGGCTCGATATAAAACGGAAAAACTCCAGGTTAAACTCAATTGTGGCGCTGCGCGCCGCTTGGCTCTATCTTGGCCCGATGTCCTATTGGCACAACCTCAATCCAGTCGGTGCGATTGCCGATTTTCGCACTGTGTATCAGCAGGCCGGGCGCAACCGCTGGCGGTTTGCCTTTCTGGCCGCGCTGACCACGCTGGGTATCTTCTCGATCATGGTGCAGGAAAGCTGGAAAAAGCCGCGCCCCAAGGCAGAGATTACCTATATCACCTCGTGGCGCGCTGATCGCAGTGATGCAGAGATTATCGCCACGAACATCGCCAACCAGAAGCGCAAGGAAGCCCGCGCCGCCGAGCAGGCCAAGCGCGAGGAAGACGTCCGCAACATCTACAAGAAGATCGGCCGGGCCTCGGGCATGGATGTCGATGCAATCGAACGCCAGGCTCAGGCTGACCGCGCGGCCGAGGCTGCTGCTGCCAAAACCAAGCCCGATCCAGCGATCAAGGCGCAGGTGCCCATTGCCGCAAACCATTGATGCAAGCTGGCTGGACGCCGCCGCGCGCCTCGCCGCGCGCGCGCGGCCGCTCAGCCGCCCCAACCCGGCGGTTGCCGCGATTATCGTGCGCGACGGCAAGGTGGTCGGGCGCGGCTGGACCGAGGTCGGCGGGCGTCCCCATGCCGAAGCGGCGGCGCTGGCTGAGGCCAGATCTGCGGCGCAAGGCGCGACGCTGTATGTCACGCTCGAGCCCTGCGCCCACCCCAGCACCCGCGGCCCGGCCTGCGCCGATCTGATCGCGCGCAGCGGGCTTGCCCGGGTGGTCATCGGCCTTGCCGATCCCGATCCGCGCACCTCTGGCGAGGGTCTGGCCAGGATCGTGGCGGCTGGGATTGCGGCAGAACTGCTCCCCTCCCTCGCCTGTCAGGCCAGTCTGGCGGGATACCTCAAGCGGCACAGCGCCTCACGTCCGCATGTCACGCTCAAGCTCGCCACCTCGCTCGAGGGCTCGATCGCGCAGGCCAACGGGACCAGCCAGTGGATTACCGGCGAGCCCGCGCGCGCCCACGCCCATGTCCTGCGCGCCGCATCCGATGCAATCCTGATCGGCGGTGGAACCTTGCGCACGGATCGCCCAACCCTCGATGTCCGCCTGCCAGGACTCGAACAGCGCAGCCCGGATCGCTGGGTGCTGACCCGCGGCGCGGCGCCTGACGGGTGGAATGTGCTGCATTCCCCGCAACAGATCACCAGCGCGATGCCGGATGTGCAGTACCTCATGATCGAAGGCGGCGCGGGCGCGGCGGCGGCATTCCTGGGGGCTGATCTGGTTGACCGGCTGGTGCTCTACCGCGCCCCGATCCTGATCGGCGGCGGGCAGGCAGCGCTGGGCGACATCGGCCTGACCAGCCTGGCTGATGCGCATGGCCGCTGGCAAATCAGCGATCGCCGTCAGCTTGGCAACGACACAATGGAAGTCTACGAGCGCATACCATGTTCACCGGAATAATTACCGCCCTCGGCACGATCCGCGAAACCCGTCAGCTGGGCGATCTGCGCGTCGTCATCGCCTGCCCGCTCGATCCCGCGACTATCGCGATCGGCGCCTCGATCGCCTGCTCGGGCGTCTGCCTGACCGTGGTGGAGCGTGGCGGAACCGCCGGCGATGCCTGGTTCGCGGTCGATGTTTCGGGCGAGACGATCTCCTGCACCGTCCCTGGCCAATGGACCGGGGGCCGCATCCTCAACCTTGAACCGGCACTGCGGCTGGGGGATGAGCTGGGCGGGCATATTGTCACCGGTCATGTCGATGCGGTGGGCCGGATCGTTGGCGCAACCCAGGTAGGCGGATCGTGGCAGTTGATAGTCGCCGCCCCCGCCGCGATTGCCCCGTTCATCGCCGCCAAGGGCTCGATCACGGTCGACGGCGTGTCGCTGACGGTCAATCAGGTGAGCGACCAGAGCGATGGCGCGGTCCATTTCATGCTCAACATCATCCCCCACACCGGGGATGTCACCACGCTCGGCGGGCTGAAGGCGGGGGATTCGGTGAATCTGGAAATCGACGTGCTGGCCCGTTATCTCCAGCGGATGCAGAGCCTCAGAGGCTGAGCGGCCCGTTTGCGAAACTTTCGCGGGTGATCTCATAGGTCACATGGACCACCATCCCCTTGGTCGTCTCCGCAAGTTCCAGCTGATCTGACAGCTTCCCGCCGATTTTCTCCATCGCCCGGCGTGACCGCAGATTGTCCTCTCCCACCCGGAACTTGACCCGCTCGACAAAGCGCAGCGCATGGCTCAGCATCAGCCGCTTCAGCTCGCGATTATGGCTTCCGCCCCAATGGCTCCGCACCAGAAACGTCCAGCCGATCTCGACCGAGCCGCCGTCCGCCGGGTCATAAGCCTGCATCCGCGACGAGCCAATCATCGTGCCGCTGGCCCGGTCGATCACTACCAGCGCACCACCTTTGGCCAGCGCATCATCGAAAAAGACGCGGAACAGCGGTTCCTGCCACCGATCGTTCGAGGGGTGAACTTCCCAGATCAACGGATCGGAAGCGGCTGCAAACAGCGCGTCCCAATCGTCTGGCCGCAAGGGGCGCAGCAGCAGCTTGCCCTCCAGCACCGGCTGGCGGTCCATCAGCTGGTCACGTCAGCCAGCGCGGCGATGAACTTGTCGATATTGGCACTTGTGAGCCCGGCGATGTTGATCCGGCCCGATCCCGCCATATAGATGCCGTGATCCGCGCGCAGCGCGAGGATTTGCTCACCCGCCACGGGCAACAGCGAGAACAGCCCGTTCTGGCCGCCCAGCGGGGCCAGATCTAGGGTGCCAACCTTACCCGCAGCCGCCAGCGCCGCGCGCACCTGGTTCATCCGCGCGCGCATCGTATCCAGCTCGTCCAGCCATAGCGCGGTCAGGCCCGCATCCTCCAGGATGATCCGCACTGCCGCCGCGCCGTGATCGGGCGGCATCGACCAGTTGGCACGGGCCAGCGCGTGACCGTTGGAGAGCACCGCGCCGAGCTGATCGGGCGCCGCCACCATCACATAGGCCGCGCCGACCCGGTCGCGGTACATCCCGAAATTCTTGTCGCAGCTATAGGCGATCACCGCCTCGGGCACGGCGGCCAGCACGCGGCGGACGCCGTAGCTGTCCTCCTCCATCCCCTGCCCCAGCCCCTGATAGGCAAGGTCCAGCAGCGGCAGCAGCTTTGCGCCCGCCACCAGACCCGCGATCTCGTCCCACTCGGCGTGGCTGTAATCGATCCCGCTGGGGTTGTGGCAGCAGCCGTGGAGGAGGATCGCATCGCCCGCATCCGCTGCCGCAATCGCGCCGCGTAAGGCGTCCATATCAGTCACGCCCGCAGCGGTCGCATGGGCAAAGCCCTTCAGCTCAATTCCCAGATCGGCATAGATCTGGGCATGGTTGGGCCAGCTCGGCGTGCCCATCCAGATTTGCGCCACCCCGGCCTTCTTGGCCAGCGCCACCGCCAGCCGCACCGCGCCGGTCCCGCCGGGGGCCTGCATACCCTCGATCCGCCCGCCCAATGCCGGGTCTTCGCGCCCAAAGATATAGGGCATTAGCGCATGGACAAAGCCCATGTCACCTTCCGGGCCGAGGTAGGATTTGGAGGTCTGCGTATTCAGCAACCGCTGCTCCGCCGCCTTGATCGCGCCGAACACCGGCGTATCGCCCTGGCCGGTGCGGTAAACCCCCACCCCAAGGTCGATCTTGTCGGGCCGGGGATCGGCGGCATAAAGCTTGATCAGCGCAAGCAGCGCATCGGCGGGCTGTTGAGGCAGAGTGCTAAGCATGGCGCGGCCTTTGCCAATGATGGTGCCTAAGGGCAAGGGGGGAATGGCGGCAGTGCAATGGCATATGTGAATCTCCCCCTGCTTCGTCACCCTGAACTTGTTTCAGGGCCCATTTCTCACCACGTGCCGCCGCACGATTTTCGGAGCAAGCTGGCGTGTTTCCGACTACCATGCTGACCCTGTCCGAGAGGCTTAATCGGCCCTGAAACAAGTTCAGGGTGACGGCTGACGTAATTTCCGGGCATTGTTATGAAGGTGATCGGTCAAAATCCGGCCGCAATGGGGAGAGAAATATGCGGAAACGGACAATTGCACTGGGCGCGCTGGGGATCGTGCTGGCCGCTGGAGGCCTCGGCTTTGCCAGCCTTGACCGGGAGACGCGCGGCATCCTGCTGACCTTGCCGACCAGCGCCGATGTGCTGCAATGGTCGCAAGGCCAGCGCGACGCCGCATTTCGCGGGTTGGACCGGCTGCCGATGCTGGCCGGATCGCGCGTCATTGCGCCCGCCGCCACCCCGCTGCCGCTGCCGCCCGGCCAGCCGCTGACCATCCCCGGCATCGACCAGTATATGGCATCGCAGCGCTCGGCCGCGATCGTCATCCTGCAGGACGGCAAGCTGCGGTTCGAACGCTATGGGCTGGGGTTTGATCGCAGCGGCCGCTGGACCAGCTTTTCGGTCGCCAAATCATTCACCTCCACACTTGTCGGCGCGGCATTGCAGGATGGCGCGATCACCAGCCTGGAAGACAAGGTTTCAGCCTATATCCCCGATCTCAAAGGCTCGGCCTATGACGATGTCAGCATCCGGCAACTGCTGACCATGTCATCGGGCGTGCGCTGGACCGAGGATTACGAGGATCCCGCCTCGGACGTATCCCGGTTCAACACCGCCAAGCCCGATCCCGAGATGGACGCCACCGTCAGCTACTTGCGTAAACTGCCGCGCGCCCACCCGCCCGGCACCGTGTGGCATTACAACACGGGGGAAACCAATCTGATCGGGGTGCTGGTGTCCTCGGCCACCAAACAGCCGCTGGCGCAATATCTGCAGGCCAAGATCTGGCAGCCAGCAGGCATGGAGCAACAAGCCACCTGGCTGCTGGGCGCGACCGGGCATGAGATCGCCGGCTGCTGCATCCAGGCCGCCACCCGCGATTATGCCCGGTTCGGGCTGTTCGTGCTGGCAAATGGCAAGGCTGGCAGACAGCAGATCACCCCGCCCGACTGGTTACCCCAAGCGACCGTCAAGCAGAAGGAAACCGGCGAGCCGGGCAAAGGCTATGGCTTCCAGTGGTGGACCTATGACGATGGCAGCGTCGCCGCGCAGGGCATCTTCGGCCAAGGCATCTTCATCGATCCCAAACGCAAACTGGTAATCGCCAGCAACGCCAACTGGCCCCGCGCCGACGCCGGCCCACAGCCTGAGGCGCGCGAGGCGTTCTACAAGCAGGTCCAGGCGCTGGTGGATGCGGGGGAGTGAGGGGTGGAGTCTTGGGAAGTGGGGACAAATCGGATTCGAGCGGGAACGAGACGGCTTTGCGCGGACCGGGGACATCCGCTCATCCTGAGTCAGTCGAGCCGGAGGCGACCGAAGATCAACGATTGCATGTCCCCGAGCAAGGCTCAGACAAGACGCGCCGCCGCGTTGAATGCGCTGGAGCGCGACGTAATTTTGGGATAAATTAAAGTATCACCGTAATTCTAGACCGTCTCCTTGCTTTGATCAATTAGTTTCATCACTTTGGTCATTTCGAAGAATCGAGTCATCAGTCGAATTCCTTCTGTCGAAAGCCGCAAAAATTTCCGCCGATTGTCTCTCACATCGTATTCTTGTTCTACCAGACCCTTTTTTTCCAAGAGCGCAATATGCCGGAGAGCAGTAGAGCTGGGTACTTGTGAGCCGATGCATACAGTTTTGACCTGCAACTTTTGGTCGCGACGATGGGCGAGAAACAAATCCAGCAAAATGTCCCACGCCGGTTCACCAAATATACCATCAGGAAACATGCGGTCTCTGACGCGCCTGCCGAAATAGAGGGCCTGCGCCCGCGCTTCAGCGGAAGCCCCGGGGAGACTACCGAAATCGATCTGGCGATTTTCGATCGAGCCGCGTGTCGATGCGTCCGGGATGCCAAGGCTGACCGCCTCGGCAAGCATCTCCTGGCCCATTTCGATTAAGGCCTTTCCACGCTTGGCAAGTTCACGAGCACCTCGCAATTGCGTAGCGGGTATCATCTATCAGCCCCCAAAACCTGTCACATCAACCAAATTATAATAATAATTCCTATTACATCATTTCTTTTAGTAATTAATACTGTTATATTTTTAATATAAGTAAAGCATTTATATAAGATGAAATAACTATAATACCTATGACAACGAATTCTGGGTAAATAGATTGCATGTTTGGTTTATCATTATGTTTTGCTTTGCGAGCTTTCATTTTTGATATTCGGGTCATGAAAGTAGTATCACCCAAAAAATTAAAAATATGTCTCCGAAAATCATCAGTTTTGGGTTAAATAATTTATTGATATATCTTGATAAATTATATGGAAACCCATTGTGGATTAGATTGATTGTCGGAGAGGCTGCCGTCATGAGCTAACACTCGTACTTATGTTAATGACACGCCTCGTTCATATCATCGATCATGACGTCAAGCGTCGAACCATGATATCTCGCAGTCTCTACGCGACAGATTGGCATGTAGAGCCATATGAATCGTTGCTCGAGATGGCGGACAGGGCTCCAAATCGGGGCATTTTACTGGTCGAAGATTCGGCCAATCGACTGGTGGAGGCCATCGATTGGCTCAAGGAAAATATGCTATGGATGCCGGTCATCGGGTTCACGGCAGCGCCATTACCAAGTGAAATCGTGCGTGCCGTCCTGGCAGGGGCCATCGGGTATCTGGCATGGCCATTCTCGCAGACCGAGTTCGAGGAAACCTTGTCGATTATGGAGCACGTGAGGCCTGGCGCAGTTGAATTCGAACAGCGCCGAAGCCGCTCAATGGCGCTACTGGCAGGTTTATCCAAGCGTGAGCGCGAGGTCGTGGATTGGATGCTCGATTGTTACACGAACAAAGAGATGGCACTTGTCATGGGCATAAGCCCCAAGACAGTAGAGATTCATCGTTGTAATCTTATGCGGAAACTGGGCGCACGAGGCACCGCAGATGCCGTCCGGATTGCTGTTGAAGCTATACAAGCCAGGAAGACATTACGGTGATATTGCGGCAGGGTTACGGGGACAGCGGACAGGGTTACGGTGACGTTGCGTAATTGAAGTAGAAATTACGAAATTACGCGAAATTACGAAATTACGGTGCAATTGCGGTGACAGGCAATTGCGGTGACAGGTGCAATAACCCCTAAATCTATCACAGCCACACCCTTGCTCATCTCATTTCCGCCCGAATCCTGTTTGATTGCCCCGCCCCCTCAATCGCGCTTGGGAAAATCCGGATCAGGCGATATGGGATGGCAAACCTGTCCAGCACGAGGATGTTTCATGCGCGCGTTTGTTGTTTGCCTTGCCCTGCTTGCCCCCGTTTCCGCTCACGCTGCTGCCGATGCCAAGGCTGAGCCGCAGACTGCGTCCGCGCCCGCTGCGGCAACCGCCGCCAGCCCCAGTCTCAGCCTCGACACGCCGATTGGCGTGATCGCCGCCGCGCCCGCGGGCAAGGCCGTGCTCGACCAGCATCTGCCCGGATTGCTGACCCATCCGGCCTATGAGAGCTTCAAGGCCTTCAGCCTCAAAGCCCTCCAGCCCTATTCGAACGGCCTGATCACCGATGAACGGCTAGCCGCCGTGGAAGCCGCGCTCAAGGCGCTTAATCCGGCGGGCTAAGCACTCAGAACGGCAGCCATTTCTGCTTGACCGAGAACTTCATATAGCCCGCGTTGACCCCGAGCCTGAGGCCCGCGCCGACCCGGATCGGGATCAGCACAATATCGCCGCGGCGCATGTAGCTGACGTTGAAACCGCCGACCAGATAGGCCTGGCCCTCGCCTGCGGGGAAACGTTTGTAAAGATCGGCGCTGTTGTAAAGATTGTAGACCAGCACGAAGGTGTTGCCCGCGTTCGCCCCGGCGTCGAACCCGATCGACGGACCGGTCCAGTAAACCGGGCGCTGGCCCTCAACCTTGTGGAACAGCGTGCCCGAGCCATAGCGCAGCCCGATGCCCAGCGCCGCGCCGCCTTCGCGGCCGACGATATAGGCATTGGGCTCGCCCTGTTTCTTGAGCAGATCCTTGATCACATCCGCCATGCCCTTCGCGCCCTTGCCGAACACGCCTTCGGCTGCGCCGATCAGATCGTCCTGCTTGTAGGTGGTGCCCGGTTGACCAGCCGGAGCGGTCGCGGCGGGATCGGCTGGCGGAGCGGGATCCGCCCCGATCGGGGGCGAAGGCATCGGCGTGGACGGGGGCGCAGCGGCGGGCGCTGCGCGAGGGGCTTGCGGCTTGACCAGATCGGCGTCGATCGCCTGGTCCGGATCGACCGGCTGGACCTGCGCCGATACTGGCACCGCGCCCGCCATGACCAGCGCGCCGAGCAGCCCGAGAGCAAACCCGCGCATTCCAAACCCCATCCGCTTCATCATCGCGTCCATCCCGATTTGCGCCGAAGCCGCCAGTTTCGGCGCTCCGGACCTGTTTCGGCAAGCATCAGAATCGATGGCTCGCACGGCGGCAATGAACCGGCGATGAGCCGAGTCGGTTTTGCGGCCAAGCGAGTTATGGGGCGGGCGCACAATTTCGCCCACCCGCCCCCTTGCCGCCCCCGCAACCCCTCGCTATAGCCCGCCCTCGCCGCAACGATCCGGAGACGTGGGTGAGTGGCTGAAACCAACGGTTTGCTAAACCGTCGTACTGATAACTCGGTACCGAGAGTTCGAATCTCTCCGTCTCCGCCACTGGCCAGTTCCGAACCCCGCTGTGCTAACCCGCCTCGGACTCCGAGCCCACGGCCGAGCGGAGTAGTCCGCGGAAGATTTCGGTCGGGGTGCGGTTGCCCTGGATGACGTCCAGAACGTCGCGGCTGATCGGCATGTCGATCCCGTATTTCTCCGCGAGTGCCATCACCGCGGGGGCGCTTTTCAACCCTTCCGCAACCATCTGCATCGAGCCGACGATGTCATCAAGGCTGCGGCCCAGGCCCAGCTCAACCCCGACATGGCGATTGCGGCTGAGCGGGCTGGTGCAGGTGGCGATCAGGTCGCCCATCCCGGTAAGGCCGGAAAAAGTCTCGGCCCGGCCGCCCATCGCCACGCCCAGCCGCGTCATCTCTGCCAGACCGCGGGTAATCAGCGCGGACCGTGTGTTGTCGCCCGCGCCCTGCCCATCGCCCATCCCCACCGCAATCGCGATGATGTTCTTGAGCACGCCGCCCAGCTCGCACCCGATCAGATCGGTGTTGGTGTAAACCCGGAACAGCCCCGAATGAAACAGCGTCTGGAGCTGCCGGACGATGATCTCATCTTCCATCGAGATCACGGTTGCGGCGGCCTGCCCCGACATGATCTCGCGCGCCAGATTGGGGCCGGTCAACACCCCCACCGGATGGCCGGGAAGGCATTCGACGATCAGTTCTGACATGCGCTTGCCCGAGGCCAGCTCCAGCCCCTTGGTCAGGCTGATGACCGGCACCCACGGGCGAATATACCGCGCCACCTCTTCCAGTACGGGCCGAAAGCTGTGCGATGGTACACCCATCACAACCACATCAGCGGTGCTGACCGCCTCGCCCAGATCCTGGGTGGCCCGCAAGGTCGCTGGCAGAGTGATGCCAGGCAGATAGCGGCTGTTGCAACGGTTACGGTTGATATCGTCGATCGTCCCGCTGTCACGCGCCCACAGGGTTATTGGCGCATTGCGCGATACCATCGCGGCAACCGTGGTTCCCCAGCTTCCTCCGCCGAGCAGGGCCACCTGCAATTTCATGCCTCATTCCCCCACATGGTCAACTTTCCAGCTGACTCTAGCGGAGACGAAACTGGCGCGAATTTCAGTGCTTGGCAAGAAACGCCAGATGGTGCTGCGCCGTTGTGGCCGGAGCTTCGATCATCGGCACATGGCCAACGTCTTCGAAGATCACCAGCTCGCTGCCCTTGATCCCGGCATGTTGAACGGTGGCGCAGCTGACATCGACCAGCTGATCGTGGCGGCCCCAGATGATCTGGGTCGGTGTGGTGACATCACCGAGCCGATCATTGAGCGGGCGGCTTTGAATATCATCGATCATTTGCTCGAAAATGCTGTCAAGCAAGGCCTGGTGCGGTTTGTTATCGGCAAGCATCAGCTTCTTGAATTGCGCCGGGATATAGCGCGGCTTGTGGACGACAAAGCCCATCAGCCGGTCCATCTCGGCCAGAGTGCGCGGCACCAGCGGGCTGGTATCCCCGTCTGCCTCGACGATCTTTTGCAGCTCGCTCTCATCCGGGCCGATCACCCCGGCATTGTTGAACAGGGTGAGCGAGCGAAGCCGGTCCGGGAACTCCAGCGCGAAGTGCAACGCGATATAGCCGCCCATCGAGTTACCGCCGAGGTGGCATTTATCGATCCCCAGCGCATCGAGGAAATCGCGCAGCCGCACCGCTTGGGTGGCGACTGCATGATCGATATCGAGGCTGCGCGCATTCTCACCAAAGCCGGGCAGATCGGGACAGATCAGGCGATATTCGCCAGTCAGATACGGGGCGTAGAATGACCAATTGTCTTTGTCTCCGCCAAAACCATGGACCAGCACCACCGCTTTGCCCGCCGGATTTCCGCCTTCAAGGTAAGGCCAGGTGAGGCCGCCGACCCGGACTGACTTCAGCGCCATGCCGCCCTTGCGCCGCAAGGCACCCCGCGCCTGATTGAACAGCTCCCGCGGGAACAGCAGATAGGTGAAGATCCCAGCCGCCAGTAGCGCCAGCACGATCCATAGCAGAAGTTTCATGGGGTCGATCCTTGGGGAAGATGGGCTTCGAGCCAGCTGGTCACATCGCCCAGCACTTCGCGCTGTTCCGGCTCGTTGAAAATCTCGTGATAAAGGCCCGGATAAAGTCTGAGCGTATTATCGAGGCTGCTGACATGGGCGTGGAGATATTCCGATCCCTGCGGCGCGGTAAGCCTGTCTTCCTGGCCATGGAGCAGCAGCACTGGCAAAGCGATTGCCCCGGCCCCGGCCCGCGCCGCGGCCATCCCCTCGAACATTTCCTTGGCCAGCCGGGCACCCATCTTGCCACTATAGACCAACGGATCGGCAAGGTACGCGGTGACCACCGCCGGATCGCGGCTGACCCCGCCCGGATCAAGTGCAAGCACACCCATCCGCGGCGTGAGGCGGGATAGCAATCGGCTGATCCAGATCATCAAGCGCGATGGTTCCTGCGCCGCCATGATCGCCGGGCCGGACAAGATCGCGCCGGCATAGTGCGCCTGATGCGTGATCAGGTGGAGCGCGGCGATCAGCCCGCCCATCGAATGGCCGATCAGGAACAGCGGAACGTCCGGATGGGCTTGTTCCACCTCATCCAGCAGAACTTCGATACCGTCGGTATAGGCTGAAAAGGCCGGAACGAAGCCCGGTGTTCCGTCCGATTTGCCGTGCCCCCAGTGATCCAGCGCATAAACGCCAAAACCCGCGGCAATCAGCGTAGCGGCGACGTGGTCATAGCGGCCGAGATGTTCGGCATAGCCGTGGACCAGCAGCGCAATGCCGCGCGGCTCGCTCTGAGGTAGCCAGCGGTACCAGTGCAGGGTTGCGCCTGCTCCGGCAGAGCCAGCAGGAAGAACCAGCCGATGCGCGGTCATGCCAGTTTCTTTTTCATCGCACGAACCGAAAATTCCGCATCGGCATGCTCATATTCGGCCAGGATCCGCTCCAGCGTCTGGCTGATCCGGGTCTGGACGCGGACCATCTCGACCTTGGGCCAAGTTGCGTGTTCACCCAGCTCGACCAGTTCGGTGACCTCATCCAGCGAGAGGTTGCTCAGCATCTTGGCCGGCGACCACAGCATGACTGGGCGGATAATGTTGATATCGCCTGAATAATCCTGGTTGATCACCGACATCGACATCCGCGCCAGGCTGTGCAGCTGGGGGAACAGCGACAGCGGCTTGTCCCACAGCTGCATGTTGGCGTTGAGCCAGGCCTTGACGGTTGAAACCGAAGCACGGCGAATCGCGGCGAACGGCGTGGCCAGCTGGGTTACGTCGCTGGCGAAGGGCGTGATCAGCGGATTGGCCTGACTGACGATATGGTGGTTGACCCCGTAAAGCCGCGACAACCGCTTTGACGGCAAGTCATGGGTGACCGAGCCATCGACCCACTTGCGCCCCGGCAGATAAGGCACTCGCCGCCCTTCGTGGTTGCGCGCCATCAGCGCCACCGGATCATAGATCCCCGGCACCGCGCAAGAGGCCAGCACCGCCTCACGAATAAACACATTGGGCGAGGTTATGGCATTCAAAAGCCGCCCGGTCTGGTGCTTTTCGGCCGGCGCCACCGAGATATTCAGGTGCCGCCCGGTCACTTCGAACGCTTCCTGAAAGGTCAGGTCGGGGATGATTTCGGCCAGCCGTTCCTGGATCTGAACCTGGCTCATCCGCTTGGCTGGTCCCAAGGGGTTGAAAATCGTCTGGCCTTCCTCATTCTCATATTCGCGGACCAGCTGCGCGGGATCGAAGAACGGGCCCAGCTCGTCGTCAGGCCGCGTGCAGACCAGCGCGCCGATTACCGAGCCGCCGCTCGATCCTGAAATTATCGAGGGCAGCAGTCCTTCAGCCCACAAGGCCTTGACGACCCCGGCATGGAAAAACAGGAACGCGCCCGATCCGCTCATCAGCAGGGCGGAACAGCCATAGCAATGCTGGGCGCGGCGGAAGAAATCGCGCTTTTCCTCAAACGGAATATCATCAACCTCGGCGCTGGCGAGATGGTTGAGGGCATCGGCTACAGCATCGACGTAATCATGGATCAGCTGCTTGGTCCCGAGCCGGGTTTCGCGCCACAGATGGTCATTGGCCATCCCGTCCATATTGCCGTGAATGCCCTCGTTCAGCGTATACAGCAGCCCCTTGCTGTCACCCGCAGCGCTGAGTTCGATCAGCCGTTCCAGGCGGCGGCGGATCGAGCGATAATCGAAATGCTCGCTGGCATCGGTTTCACGCCAGCGCGCCTTGCCCGACCGGCGATCCAGATCGCCCGCCGCATCGGCCCATTGCCGATAGGTTGTGGCCTTGGCGAGGGTGGTCTCGGATTTCAAACTCGGGCTTTCCATCATGCGATGCGCTCACTTCAAACTGGTCCGGGGAAGGAAATTCAGCTCTTCCTGTCCGTCGGCAGCGAACTTTGTCTGGTTTTTCGCGTTTTTGCGACAGCTTTGCGCGGCTTTATCGTCGCTTTTTTGCGACGCACGGAAGCCGTAGCGTCAACCTGCGCGGCTTTGTTGGATGGATGGGGCTTGGCAGCCAGCAGTTCGCGGAATGAGGCATCGATACATTCACGGAAGAAAGCAACGTCGGGCAAGATGTTCCTCTCCGAAGTGATGCAGAAACTGATCCGCCCGGCGTAGCTCGGGGTTGCGATGAACAGCCCCATGTTGTTGGCCAGCGGGGCCAGGCCATATTGGTGGGTGATCTTGGCGCCGTTGATGTAGAGCGGCTGCTGCGGGCCCGGTACGTTTGAAATAAACACATTGGCCTGCCGCGGGGCAAAGCGCGGACTGGTGATAATCCGCGCCACTCCGGCCATGGTTGCACCGGGGATATGCTGGGTAAGGTCAGTCATGACCCGCGCCGAGATCCCGGCTTTTGCGGCCTTGGCAGCGATCGTGTAGCGCCGGATCGCCGCCAGCCGCTCGACCGGATCGGCCAGATGGGTGGCCAGCTCGACCGACATCGCCGAGATTTTATTGCCCGGCACCTGCGCATCGCTTTTCTTGCTGCGCAGGTTGATCGGGGCAACCGCGATCAGCGTTTCCTCGGGCAGTTCACTGTGGTGGAGCAGATAAGCCCGCAGCGCGCCGGAACAGATCGCCAGCACCACATCATTGATCGTGGCACCATCAACCAGGCTGCGGATCCGGCCAAGGTCAGCCAGCGCAAACTCGGTCGCATCGAACACCCGGTGCGTGGAAATCGGTGCATTGAAGCGCGTGTCCGGGACGCCGGAGCGCGCGCCCTTTTGTGCGCGCATACTCTTGCTCGCCGCCGAGACCAGCGCCGGGGACAGCTTCATAAGTGTATTCATGAACTTGACCGGCGAGGTCAGATTGGACTGGATCGCCCGGGCCATAACCTGAACCGGAGTGGGTGCACTGCCCAGCTCGGCCCTGCCCGGGCCAAGCGGGATCGCCGGGGTGCCCATGGCATCGCTATCGCTCAGCGCAACAAACATATGAGCCGCCGAAGCGCCATCGATCGCCGCATGGTGGATCCGGGTGAGCATGGCATAGCTGCCGGGCGCAATGCCGGGGATCCGGTCCAGCCCTTCCAATATATAGATGTCCCACAGCGGCCGGCTCATATCCATCGGACGGCTGAAATGACGCGCCACCTGGATGCAGAACTGCCGCCAATCCCCCGGTTCGGGCAACCGGGCATGGGAAACATGGGCCTCGAGCTCAAACTCGCGGTCTTCCAACCAATAGGGATGGTCCAGATCGAGCGGCAAACGGTAAAGCTTGCGCTTGAACACTGGCGAGGTGTCAATCCGGCTGGCAATGTGGCTGACGATATCCTTGAACCGCACCTGGCCGCCCGGCGCGGTTGCGGGATCGCAGATATTGATCGCCATAACATGGGTCAGCGTGTTGCCGTTCTGGATATACAGGAATTGCGCGTCCTGTGCGCTTAGCTGCTGGCTCATGTCCGTGGCTCCAAATCCAGAGTTCGCTCCGCCTCGTCCAGTACTTCGATCCGCATCCGCTCCATCCGCCGGGCCAGCGCGCGGAATTCAGCCAGCAGCGCACGGCGGCTGACCATGATCGTCTCACTCGTCTCGCCAGCCAGACCCATGTGAGCGGCCAGCTTGTAGCCGTTTTCGAACAGGATCTTGCCGATCGAGGCCTGACTGCTGATCCGGCGCAGCAGATAGGCCTGGCGCCCCTCGATCAACCCCTGTTCGACACATTCAGCCTGGCTCAACACCTCGCCGGGGGCCAGCCGCACCAGCTGCTCCAGCACCACGATATAGGCCTCCACGAAGGGCAGCAACGCCGCATGGCCAAGCAGCGGCTGGAACCGGCGGATCAGCGACTTCACCCCGCCATGGCCCTGACGCAGCTGCGCCGACCACTGCCCATCGCTGCGATCCAGCTCTGCCTCAAGGTCTTTGCGGAACTGTTCGCGCGGCGGGTAGAAAAACTCGAACTTGAACAGATCGCGCAGTCGCTCGGTCTCGGCCCAGAACAGCAGGCTCGCGTCCTCATCCGGCCCTTCCTGCACCTTGAACAGCGCCAACTCGATGATCGTTTTGTCGAGAAAGTGATGAATGATGGTGTTGCGGTAATAGCTGGCCATCGCGTGCTTGCCGGGCAGGATCGTATAGACCGTGGCGCTGCCGGCATCATCGCGCAGGATCAGGCCAGAATTAACCAGCGTATCGGCACGGGCGCGCAAAGCATCGCGGTCAAGCGATTCAAGCTCTTCGGACAGGCGAATGCCGCGTGCTTTGGCCCAACCGGTCAAAAAGCGGGTAACCCGGGCCAGCTCTTCGGCGGTTGCTCCGCGCGGCGCGGTGCCGAGCAGGATCAGGCACATCACCGAGGTTACAGTCAGCGGGGTCACCCGGTTGGCGCTGACCGAGGCATCGAAGGCGATCCGGGCCAAGGCCAGCCGGTCATCGGGGTCGGGCGCACGGGCCACCACAACCGGCGTCCCCAGATCGATCCGGACCCGGCCCATCGGCTCGCGCAGACTTTTCAGATAGCCGATAAACCAGCCAAGCGATTCGGCCTGCTTGGCCCGGCCGGCCTGCTCGGCAGCGTATTCCTCGACATCGCGGATCAGATCGAAGCTGGTCACGAACGGCACGATGTTCACATCCTGGATCCCGCCGTCATAGGCCGCATCGAGAACATATTTGAGGATGCCATAGCGCGGCGGCATCAGCTTGCCGAGCCGCGAGCGGGTTCCCTCCAGCGCCCACGACATCGGAAAGCGTTTTTCGAGCAGATAAGCGATATATTGGCGCAGCACGACCTTGTAGACTGGCGTGTCGGAAAAGCTGCGCCGGATGAAGATCATGCCCGAGCGGCGGAACAGCGTACCGATCCCGAAAAAGTCCAGATTAATCCCGCCAAAGCTGTGCAGCATCGTCATGTCATTGTCATAGAACAGCGCGTTGGGGGTCACCCCGTCGAGATAGGTCTTGTGGGTGAACAACAGCACCGTCGGGCGGGTGCGGATCAGCCCCCGCAGGCTTTCCAGTTCGGCGGGATCATAGAGGAAGCCCTTGTCATAGCCCTGCGTCATCATGAAGCGTTCAAGCCGGGCGCGCAGATCGAGGAACATGGCGCTGGGGGTGGAGATCAGCTCCTTCATATAGCGGCGGGCTTCGGGTAGCAGCTCGCTGGGCCTGCGCCCCTGGTCGCTGGCCAGCGCGGCCAGCGCGGCACGAAAGCGCGGGCTCGCGGCAAGGCTGTCGGCCACAAAGCGCGGCACTTTATAGCGGGTGCCGCGCACTCCGCGTTCTTGCACTTCAAGTGTCAACGTCGCCTGCCGCGCCACGAACGCCGCAAAACCGGTGGCCGGATCGGCATCCGCCATGCCAATGTCTTCGGCAAACCGGGCCCGCAACGTGGCGACACTTGCCGGTTCGCCCAGCAGGCATTGCGCCCGGCGCCGATCGCGCAGCAGGATCAGCCAGGCCCGCAGGCTAGCGGGCATCCGGGGATCGCCAAACACCAGATCGCGCAACCGCAGCGTGCGCTCTTGATCGAAGCGGGGGATCCGCCAAGCCACCCGAACCGGGATAACCAGGCAATCATCCGAAGCATCAAGCCTGGCGGCCAGCCGATCAAGCTTGAGCGGCGCGGTTTCATCAGACAGATCAAGCGCGATCCATTCGCTATCGGTGACGGTTCCCCAAGTCCCATGCAGCCAATCGAGCAGATGGTGCCGCTCGACCCGGTTGCGCGCGTCGATGATAAACAGCTTTCTGCCGGTGTGGCGCAGCGGATCCCCGGTCCATTCTGCGGCGGCCGCCCTCACCGCGCGCTACCCGCCACGCTTTCCGGCTGACTTGCCGCCAGAACGGGGTTTTGCCGGTGCTTTGGGTTTGGGCTTTGCTTTGGGTTTGGGCTGGGCTTTGGGTTCGGGCTGGGCTTCCGAAGCGAAATCACCCGCCTCTTCCTCGACCGAAGCTTTGACCGGCTCTTCGGGTTGCCCCAGGCATTTGAGGAACATGTTGCGCACTTCAGTGACGTGGCGATTGATCGTCCTGATCTTCCAGCCACTGGTATCGATTGGCGGCAGCACATCAACCCTGACTGTCGCCGCGCGCATCACAAATTCGTTCTTGGGTGCCACATCACCGGCATTGTGAATGACCACCGGGACAATTGGCACTCCCGCCTGCATCGCCAGGTGGAACGCGCCTTTCTTGAACGGAGCGAGCCGGGGCGAGAGGGTGCGCGTGCCTTCCGGTGCGATCACAATCGACTTGCCGTCCTTGCGGATCGCATCAACCAGCGGCTCCATCGCCTTGATCGCGCTGGCGCCATCCTTGCGATCGATGAATACGGTCCCGGCCCATTCCATCAGTCTGCCCAGCACCGGGATCTTCTTGATTTCCTGCTTGCCGACCCCGCCCATATCCTTGCGGATCAGCTTGGCCATGATCACTACATCGGCTTTGGACTGGTGATTGAAGATGAAAATGCAGGGGCGGGCCGCCCACAGGTTCTTCTCGCCGTAAACGTCCAATTCCATGCCGACCATTGCCGCTGCGAAATCGCCGAACAGCCCAGTGGAAAAATTGGTTGCCTCGCGCTTTGATCCGGTCAGCGCCCAGATCGGCAGGCCCGCCCAGAAAGCTCCGATCAGCGAAGTGGTGGCAGAGATCGTCCGCGCGTAATCCATCGCTTTGGGCGTGCCGCGGCTGATAAAATCCTCAATCGGCCAACCACGCTCTTTGGCAATGGTCCGCAACTTGCCATTGGGGTTGAGAACGCGCGGGATGCCGACCCGCTCAAGCAATTGCAGATCATCGCTGCTATCGGAATAGAAATAGCTTTTGCCAAGGTCCGCCCCGGTTTCTGCCGCCAGCGTTTCAGCGGCCAGCACCTTGCCTTCGCCAAAGCACAACGGGCGGATGATGTTGCCCGTGAACTCGCCGTTGACCACCTCATACTGCGAACACAAAATATGCTCGATATCAAGATCGCGCGCGGTGGGTTCAATCTGGTAAATTGTGGCTGATGAGACAATTGCCACCGTATGGCCTTTGGCCTGATGCGCACGAATGATCTCGCGGGTTTCGGGATAGACCTTGCGGGCGATATGTTTGACGTAAAGCTCTTCGCCAAATTCGCGAAAGCTCTCTTCGCTCACGCCTTTCATGAACTTTGCCGCACCGGTCATCAGCCCCGAAAAGCCGATGCTGCCCATGGTGTACTGGCTCATCACATTGGCGGTTTCGATGATCTCTTCAAGGCCCATTTCACGGCGTTTGAGCTTTTCCTGAAGCAGCGCTGTGGCTGAATATCCGGCAATTATCGTGCCATCGAAATCAAACAGGGCGGCAATCTGCGGCCCGCTTGCAGAGGCCTCGATCTGTTCCAGATATCCCCGCGCCTTGGCCAAACCTGCCTCCGTGTTTTTCGTCTTATGCGCTGTTCCTATCTATATCGCCGAAGGAAGTCACTGACGTTCTGGGAGCCGGAACTCGAGCGGTCCGTGCTGGATGTTGGGCAGCACATGGCGCGAGAACAGGTCCGCTTCGGCGGCGTGGGGATAACCGGACAGGATGAAAGCTTCGATCCCTTCGGCCTGATAGGCGCGCAGCTTGGCCAGCACCTGATCGGGATCGCCGACAATCGCCGCGCCGCAACCCGAACGCGCGCGGCCAACTCCGGTCCACAGATTATCTTCGACAAAACCGTCGCCACCCGCCGCACCGCGCAGCTCGGCCTGGCGCTGCACTCCGAAGTTCTGCGCATCGAGCGACTTTTCGCGGATCGCGCGGCCGGTCTCATCATCCAGCTTGGACAGCAGCCGATCGGCATAGGCGCGCGCCTCAGCTTCGGTTTCGCGCACGATCACATGGGCGCGGTAGCCGAACTTGAGCGTGCGGCCATAGCGGGCGGCGCGTGCGGTCATATCCGCCACCGTCTCGCGGACCTTGTCCATCGTATCGGGCCACATCAGATAGACATCGCAGCCTTCAGCGGCGCATTCGCGCGCTTCGTGGCTAAGGCCGCCAAAGTAGAACGCGGGGGCCTTGCCCGACAGGGTCGTGATTCGCGCCGGATCGAGCTTGAGGTTGTAGAATTCCCCCTGATGATCGAGGTACTCGCCGCCCAGCAGCGTCTTGAGGATTTTCACCACCTCGGTCGCGCGGGCATAGCGCGGCCCCGAAGCCAGCGTTTCGCCCGGCATGTCGGAGGAGATGATATTGACGTTGAGCCGCCCGCCGGTGCCGCTGGCGTCTGGTCCTAAAATCCGGTCGAGCGTGGCGATCCGCCGCGCCAGCTGCGGCGGCCAATCCTCGCCAATCCGGGTCGCCCAGAGCAGCTTGATCCGCCGGACCAGTGGCGCCATCGCTGCGGCAAACACCGTGGTATCGAGGCCGAGGCTGTAACCCGAGGGCAGCAGGATATTGTCAAACCCGCCCTTTTCAGCCTGGAGCACGATATTGCGGCAATGCTCCCAGCTGGACTGAAGCTGCGGATCGGGCACGCCGAGGAATTCATAATCATCGTCGCACAGGGCCGAGAACCAGGAAATTTCGCATTGTTGCGTCATGGCAGTGGCTCTCCTCTGGCGGCGACCAGCACCGAATACCAATCTTCTCGGCTCCAGCGCATGGTGAGCGCCTGCGTTGCTTCGACGATCCGCGCGGCCTGCTGCGAGCCAATGATCGGGATGATCCCGGCCGGATGCGCCATTAACCAGCTATAGGCGGCGACCGAGCGTGAGACGCCTTGCGCGCCCGCAACCAGGTCCAGCGCCGCCGCTACCGCCTTGTCACGCAGGCTTTCCGGGCTGAGCAACCGTCCACCGCCCAGCGGCGACCACGCCAGCGGGGTCAGGCCCAGCATCATCGCCTGATCCAGCTCACCATTTTCAAAGCAGGTGATCCGCAGTGGATTAATCTCGGGCTGGGTGGAAACGAGCCTGTGGCCCAGGAAGTGATTGAGCGCCGCAATTTGCGGGCAGGTGAAGTTGGATACCCCCAGCATGGTGAGCTTGCCGGTCGCGATGGCATCATCCAGCGCCCGGGCCACTTCCTGCGGATGGGCGAGAATATCTGGGCGGTGGATTTGCCACAGATCAATCCGTTCAACCTGGAGCCGCCGCAGCGAGGCATCAATCGCCTCCGCCAGATAGGCCGCGCTCTGATCATACGGCAACGGAGGCAAAATCCCGCCTTTGCTCGCCAATACCATCCGGCTGCGCAACGCAGGTTCAGCCGCCAGCACTGTACCCAGCAGGGCTTCGGCATCACCGAATCCGTCAGTGCCGTTAAAGCCATAGATATCAGCGGTATCGAGCAGGGTAATCCCGGCATCAAGCGCGGTATGAACCAGCCGCGCGGCCTCCATGGCGCTGCGTCCATTTTCGGCCAGACGCCACATTCCCCAGGCAATCGCGGATACGGCAACCCCGCTGGAGCCAAGCAGGCGAGTGGCGGGCGGCAATGGCAAAAGGCTCATACTGGTTTCCTGATTGGCGGAGCGACAGAAGCGCGCTCGATAAGAACATGGGGCAAGCGCCGATGGGTCAGATCGCCGCCGGCGATCAGCAAATCGGTGGCGGTTCGAGCCAGCTCCTGCATCGGCTGGTGGATAGTGGTCAGCGGCGGCCAGACCGTACGGGCCAGAGTGGTATCATCAAACCCACCCACTGAAAGCTGACCGGGCAGGTCAATCCCCCGGTCATGCGCGACCGCCAGCACACCTGCCGCCATATCGTCGTTGGCAGCGAAGATCGCGGTGGGCGGATCAGCCATATCCAGGAAATAGGTGGCCGCGCGGGTGCCGCTGTCAAAATCGAACTCGCCGTCAGCCACCAGCTGCGGCTCATAAGCGATGCCCGCCCGGTCCAGCCCGCGGCGATAACCGAACAACCGGTCGTCCGACGCCATATGATTGGGATGGCCCTTGATAAAGCCGATCCGGCGGTGGCCCAGGTTGATCATATGGGTGGTCATGTCATCGGCGGCCTGGGCATCGTCCATGAACACCGAACTGGTCAGCGCGTGATTGGTGCCGGGAGAAATCCTGACGAACGGCACGTCCATCGCCTCCAAGGCACGCAGCACCGGATCGCAATCGGTAACGGGGGAGGACAGGATGATCCCATCGACATGGGTTTCGGACACCAGCCCGCGAATCTGATCGCCAACGCGCGGATCGGCAACATCGACCGGCTGGGCGAGCAGGCGAATCCCCTCTGCATGGCACCGCTCCCAGCAGCCCATCTGGATCTGGTGCATGTAATAGGGGCTGTGATTGTCGTAGATCAGCGCGATCTGGTTGGATTTGGCCCCCGAGAGGATCCGCGCGGCGATGCTCGGGCGGAAATCGAGCGCGCGCATCGCTTCCTCGACCCGTGCTTTGGTGGCGGCGCTGACATAGGGATGATCGTTGAGCACGCGGCTGACGGTTTTCACTGCCACTCCGGCGCGGGCCGCGACATCGCGGATGTTGGATCGCTCGTTCATCCCGCCAGCACCTTCCCCAGCCCCGCAAACAGCGGCGCAAAGGCACTGTCCGGGCGATAGAACACCGGCGGCCAACCGATCGGGGCCGCAACTTCATGGTGGCCGGGCGCGAACTCCGCACCGCTCCAAACATGGCGCCACGGGGTATCGCCGGGCAGGCTCACGCCTCGCGAAACGGCACCCTGCTCGATCACCGGGGCTACCACCATATCGCTGCCGTAGAGGAACTGGTCCTGCACAGTCCAAAGCTCGGCTTGCGCGGGATAGTGCAGGAACAGCGGTCGCTGTGCGGGCAAGCCCAGCTCGCTCGCCTCATTGCAAAGGTTGCGGACATAGGGGGCAAGATGCGCGTGGACCCGGCTCCAACCGGCAAAGCATGCGAGCAGATCGGGCGTTGAGTCGTATTGCAAATTATCGTCGGGCCGGTTGCCTTCATGGCTGCGCATGACCGGCGCAAAGGCCGCCATTTCGCACCAGCGCTGCATCAACTCGATCGTGCGCACATTGCCATGCAGCGAAGTGTAACCGCCGCAATCGCTGTGGCTATAGGCATTGCCGACCAGCCCGGCCGATAAGGCTGCGGTGATCACCGTGCCGATCCCGTCATGGCGGGTGAAATCGACCGACTGATCGCCCGCCCACAGCAGCGGACAGGCCGCTTGCACCCCCGAAAAGCCCGCGCGCATGAAGAACACTGCCTCGCCGGTCTTGCCCCGGCTGGCCAGCGCCTGCGCGTTAACCTGGGCCCACAGCACCGGCCAGCAATTATGCGCCTCCATCGGATCCGAACCATCGGCCAGCCGGACATCGGTCGGCAGATATTCGCCGAAATCGGCCATCCAGCCATCGATGCCGATATCGAGCAT
Organism: Novosphingobium sp.; assembly: GCA_031372185.1. Lineage (GTDB taxonomy): Bacteria > Pseudomonadota > Alphaproteobacteria > Sphingomonadales > Sphingomonadaceae > Novosphingobium. Next base: position 1,505 of record JANMKT010000061.1, on the reverse strand, counting down.
TTCGCGGCCCAGCACTGTTTCGGCGAACCAGTCGCGGGTTTCGGTGCGCGTGAAATCGAGGACGCCGCAATCGAACTCGCCGAAATCGATCAGATAGACCGCGTCGTTTTCCTGCCGCAGCGCAAAATGTCCACCGCTGCGCGCTTCTTCAAACAGGCTGCCATCCACCGCCAGATAGGGGTTAGCATAGGCAAGATAGCGGATGCCGCGAGCGTTCAGCTGTGCGATCCGCTCGGGCAGCTCGGGATAGCGCTGCTGGTCGCACCGCCAGTCCCAGAACAAGCGGCGACCAAAGCTGGTCTCGCGAATCCCGGCCCAATCCTCGCACCACAGTCCGGATACGGCAGCGCCCGCCTTGATGAAGCTCTCAAGCCGCTCGAAACTGTTCGCACCATCCTTCAGGCCGACGATCGCCCCGCCAATCGCCCAGTCGGGCAGCGGCGGCTGGCGGCCAAAGCGCGCAGAAAGCGCGCCGACCAGCTCGACCGGGCCGGACGCGGCAAACAGTTCAAACCGCGCTTCATGGTTCCAAACCTCGATCGCATGCGCTGCCGGATCGGTGAAATCGAGCACGCTGTAGCAGGCCGCATCAAGGTGGATCGCCAGCCAACGCGAGGTCAGGAAGGTCGGCTGCGGGTAATTGGTGTTCCAGTAATCGCCACCCGCCATGCCAGACTTGTCCATCAGCCGGGTAAGCTCGGTTGATTTATCGCGGCCCACCCCCGGCTCGCTGGTCCACATCGGAAAGCGGCGCGAATTGAGTGCGAGATAGCTCATCTGCTCGCCCCCGCCCCACACCGCCTCGTGGGCTTCTGCATGAAAGCGCAGGGTGATCCGGTTATGGCCGGGATCAAGCGCCGTGACGGTCAGCCCCGCACTATTCAATACGATTCGCGCAACGGCCAGCGCGCCGTCGCGCAATTCCACCCCAGTTTCATCAAACGACCATTCGAGCGGTGTAATCGCCCTGGCTGGGCTATCCTCGATCCGGAAATTGCCCCGCACCATCGTGACTTGTGGGTCGCCACGCGCCAGTGTCAAAACTGGACTGTCAGGCCGATGGCGCAAGACCAGGCGGCCTGCGAAATGCAGCTCAAACCCGTCATCAGCCGCAGAAAACTGCGCTTCCAAGCTGGTCCCATCCTTTCGCTTATCGAGCTGTGGCCACTCTGCCACAGCTTGAGCGAGTCCGTATGACACCGCTTGACATATCGGTGAACTAGACGCAATTCAAGCCGCACAAGCGACAAGGCATCGGGCCTGAGCCGCGCAACGGATTTGCCGGAGATGGCTGCGCCATTCCGGATCTGCAGGGAGAAACTTTCAATGAAATCCATGCTTCGCGCATCGTCCGCGCTGCCGCTTGCGGCACTGGCGCTCGCCGCTTTTGCTATCCCCGCCTATGCTCAGGAAGCCCCGGCTGCCGACGATTCGGCTGATACGGCCCCCGGCGAAATCCTGGTCACCGCGCAAAAGCGGACCGAACGACTCCAGGATGTTCCGGT
>JANMKT010000056.1:0-30339 GCA_031372185.1 Novosphingobium sp. | reverse complement strand
GCGAGGGGAGTGAGAGGGGGAAAGGGCACGGCTGTGGATATAACACGTCGTCCCGGACTTGATCCGGGACCGCTGGCCTCGTCGATGCGAGGTCGGAATGATGAGGCCAGCGGTCCCGGATCAAGTCCGGGACGACGAATTACCCCATCGGTTTGCGCGCCCTGAGGGCCTGCGCCAAAGTGCCCTCATCGAGGTAATCCAGCTCACCCCCCACCGGCAGGCCGTGGGCCAGCTGGGTGATCCGAATCGGATAGGCTTCCAGCCGCTCGGCGATGTAATGCGCGGTGGTCTGCCCTTCCAGCGTGGCGTTCATCGCCAGCACCACCTCGTCAATCCCGCCTTGCGCCACGCGTTCGATCAGCGCTCCGATCGCCAGATCCTCGGGCCGGATGCCGTCGAGCGCGGAAAGCCGCCCGCCCAGCACATGATAGCGCCCGGCGAACAGCCGCGAGCGATCGAGCGCCCACAAATCCGCGACATCCTCGACCACGCAGAGCGAGCGCTGATCGCGGCGGGGATCGGTGCAAATCGCGCAGGGGTCCGATGTATCGACATTACCGCAGGTGCTACAGGCGCTCAGCCCCTGGCGGACTGCGCTGAGCGCCTCGACCAGCTGGACCAGCGCGCCCTCGCGCCGCTTGATCAGCCACAGCACCGCGCGCCGCGCCGAGCGAGGGCCAAGCCCAGGCAGACGCGCCAGGGCGGAGGTGAGCGTTTCGATCTCTTGCGATGCCATGACGCGGGGGATAGGGCCACCGCAAGGAAACGAAAAGAGATCATGCGGCCCAAAATGCGAATAGTCTTCATGGGAACTCCCGAATTTGCCGTCCCGGCGCTGATCGCGCTGGTCGAGGCGGGGCATGAGGTGCTTGCCGTTTATACTCAGCCGCCGCGTGCTGCGGGCCGGGGCAAGCAGCTTCAGCCCTCACCCGTCCAGCGCGAAGCCGAGGCGCGGGGGATTTTGGTGCATTATCCTGCCTCGCTCAAGGGCACAGGTGAGCAGGCCGAGTTGGCTGCGCTTGGCGCAGAGATCGCGATTGTCGCAGCCTATGGCCTGATCCTGCCCCAAGCAGTGCTTGATGCGCCGAAACATGGCAGTCTCAATATCCACGCTTCGCTGCTGCCGCGCTGGCGCGGGGCCGCGCCGATTCACCGGGCGATTCTGGCCGGTGATGCCGAGACAGGCGTGACGATCATGCGGATGGAAGCTGGTCTCGATACCGGGCCGATGCTGGCCGTGGCCAAGACCCCTGTGGATGGCAAGACGGCGGGTGAGCTTACCGCGGAATTGTCGGAAATCGGCGGGTGGCTGATGGTCGAGGTGCTGGCGGAGCTTTCAGGCCATGCTGAACTGCCGCAACCGGAACTGGGCGTGACCTACGCCGCTAAGATCGACAAGGCCGAGGCACGGCTGGATTTTGGGCAGAGTGCCGAACAGGTCGAACGTCAGGTCCGTGCCTTTGCACCGGTGCCCGGGGCATTCTTCGAACTGGAAGGTGAGCGCTACCGGGTATTGGCGGCTGAGATCATTTGTCGTCCCCGGCTTGACCGGGGACCGCTGGCCTCAAAGATGCAACCTCCGATCGAGCGGCCAGCGGTCCCCGGTCAAGCCGGGGACGACGCTCTCACCATTGCTTGCGGCCAAGGCGCGATCCGCCCCACATTGATCCAGCGCGCCGGGCGGCCAGTGATGGAAACGGCTGCATTCCTGCGTGGGCGCGCGATCCCGGCTGGCACGCAATTGGGATGACCCGCTTCGCCCTCACGCTGGAATTCGATGGCGGCCCGTTTATGGGACTGCAACGGCAACTGACTGGTCCAACCGTGCAAGAGGCGGTTGAGAACGCGGCCTTTGCGGTTACCGGGGAGAGAGTCGCGCTGGCCGCTGCCGGGCGGACTGACGCCGGGGTTCATGCGCTGGCGATGCGGGCGCATCTCGATATTGCCAAGCCGATCGCTGCGTTCCGGCTGATGGAGGCGCTCAACGCATTGCTCCGCCCGGTGCCGATAGCGGTGCTGGCCTGCGAGATCGTGGCGGACGATTGGCATTCGCGGTTTGCCTGCACCGGGCGCAGCTATCGTTACCGGATCATCAACCGCCGCGCGCCGCTGACGGTGGAGGCCGGGCGGGCCTGGCATGTCCGGCAACCGCTGGATGCAGAAGCGATGCACCGCGCCGCGCAAGGTTTGGTTGGCACACATGATTTTACCACCTTCCGGTCGGTGCATTGCCAATCGAAAAGTCCGCTGAAATCGCTCGACCGACTTGATGTCACGCGAGCAAGTGGCGATTTAATACTGGTCGAAACCGCAGCGCGCAGCTACCTCCATCATCAGGTGCGTTCGATGGTCGGCTGTCTGGTGCTGGTTGGCATCGGGCGCTGGCCGGAAAGCCAGATCACTGAAGCCTTGGCCGCAAGAGACCGCACCGCTTTGGGGCTGAACGCTCCGCCTCACGGATTATATTTCACGGGTGCCAGCTACCCGGATGAATTGGGAGATTGAATGATGACCACCACTGGCAAGCAGCTGCTCACCACGCTCGAAGCAGATGGCACCCTGACCGTTGAACTGATCGATCAGACCTTCGCCGATCCCACTGGTACGCAGGTGCTGGTGAAGATTGAGGCAACGCCGATCAATCCGTCGGACCTTGGCCTGCTGTTCGCCTCGGCCGATACCGAGAATGCGCAGTATACACCCGGCAAGGTCTTGGCAAAAATGCCCGAAGCTGCGACCCGTGCGATGAAGGCGCGACACGGGATGAAGATGCCGGCGGGCAACGAGGCCGCTGGAACCGTGGTTGCCGCGGGCGAGGATCCGGCGGCGCAGGCGCTGATCGGCAGCCGTGTCGCCTGTGTCCCCGGCACCGCCTATGCCCAATATGCCTATGCCGATGCACGGATGGCCATGCCGCTGGCCGATGGGGTGAGCGCCGAACAGGGTGCCTCCTCGTTCGTCAACCCGATGACCGCGCTGGGCTTTGTCGAGACGATGAAGCTGGAAGGCTTCACCGGGATCGTCCACGCCGCCGCTGCTTCGAACCTGGGGCAGATGCTGGTCAAGATATGCAAGACCGACGGTATTCCGCTGGTCAATATCGTCCGCAACGACATCCAGGTGAAGCTGCTCAAGGATCTGGGCGCGGTCCATGTGCTCAACATGACCGACCCCGATTTCATGAAGCAGCTGATCGATGCAATTGCCGAGACCAAGGCGATGCTGGCCTTCGATCCGATCGGCGGCGGCACGCTGGCCGGGCAAATCCTCACCGCGATGGAAGCCGCCGCCAGCCGCGGCGCAGCCTTCAGCCGCTATGGCTCAAGCGAAGCCAAGAAAGTCTATATCTACGGCGCGCTGGACCTCGGCCCCACGATCCTCAACCGCGCCTTCGGCCTGACCTGGGATCTGGCAGGCTGGCTGCTGACGCCGTTCATGGCCAAGGCAGGAATGGAAATTGTCGGCCGGATGCGCGCCCGGGTTGCGGCCGAGCTGACCACCACTTTCGCCAGCCATTACAAGGCCAAGGTTTCGCTGGAGAGAATGCTGGAGAAGGACGCTGTGGCCGATTACAACGCGCGACGGACCAATGAGAAGTATCTGGTGATGCCGAACGTGTAACCGGTTTGCTCCTCCCTATTTGCGCTACGCGAAAATAGGGAGGATTTGACCCCAATCTGACGAAGCGTTTAGCTAAACGCCTCACCAATGTCAGCACCATCAACTGTGCCCTCGCGAATTTTGTTCGCGCGCCGATAGGCAATTATTGCAACGACAAATGCGCCTAACGAATAAACTAAAAACCCACCCTGATTGAAAGGCCCACCGTTCGCACTGCCAAAGCCATACAAGATACTGGCGCTGAGGTAGGCTGCAATAACCGAAGCCATCTTACCCTTCATCGGATCATCAAATACGCGCTTGAAAAGCAAAAACTCCCAAACGGCATAAAGGATGAACACCCCAACAACGCCACCAATAAGCTCTCCCATAAATCCTCCCTGTGAACGTCAAACCTTCCCCACCACACTCTCAGGCAAGTCCGTCCCGAACACGCGCTGGTAGTATTCCGCCACCAGCATCCGCTCCGTCTCGTCGCATTTGTTGAGGAACGAGAGACGGAAGGAGAAGCCGGGATCCTTGAAGATCGCGGTGTTCTGGGCCCAGGTGATCACCGTGCGCGGGCTCATCACGGTGGAGATATCGCCGTTGATGAAGCCCTGGCGGGTGAGGTCTGCCACCTTGACCATGTTGCTGACAACCTTTTCGTCAATCCCCTCGGACTTGGCGAGGACGATCCGGCATTCGACTTCGGCGGCCAGATAATTGAGCCCGACGACGATATTCCAGCGGTCCATCTGACCCTGATTGATCGCCTGGGTGCCGTGGTACAGCCCGGAAGTATCGCCAAGGCCCACCGTGTTGGCGGTCGCAAACAGGCGGAACCACGGGTTCGGGCGGATCACGCGATTTTGGTCGAGCAAAGTCAGCTTACCCTCGGTTTCCAGCACACGCTGGATCACGAACATAACATCCGGGCGGCCCGCGTCATATTCATCGAACACCAGCGCGGTCGGGGTCTGGATCGCCCATGGCAGCAGGCCTTCGCGGAACTCGGTCACCTGCAGCCCATCGCGCAGCACGATCGCATCGCGGCCGATCAAGTCGATCCGGCTGATATGGGCGTCCAGATTGATCCGGATGCACGGCCAGTTAAGCCGCGCCGCCACCTGTTCGATATGGGTCGATTTGCCGGTGCCGTGATAGCCCTGAACCATCACCCGCCGGTTGAAAGCAAAACCCGCCAGAATCGCCAGAGTAGTATCCGGATCGAACACATAGCTGTCATCGTGATCGGGCACGCGCTCATCCGCTTCGGAAAAAGCGGGAACCTGCATGTCGATATCGATCCCGAAGTGCTCACGCACATCGAGCATACGGTCTGGCGCCTCCAGAATCGTGGTGGCGCGGCTATCGGGCTGGATATTGGGAATGTCTGTCATTGCGTCAATCCGCCTATACGGGGCAGCGCCGCGCTGCAATAAGGATTGAGTGGCAAATTGCGACTCAACGGAGAGAATGCATGAAAATTTTCGGCTTCCCGATATCACCCTATGTCCGCAAAGTTCATTTGGTCGCCGCCGAAAAGGGTGTCGAAGTGGAGATGGTGCTGAGCGATCCGCGCGAGCCTTTGCCCGAATTCCTCGCCGCCAGCCCGTTCCGCAAGATCCCTGCGCTGCAGGACGGCGATTATACGCTGTGCGATTCAACCGCGATCGTAACCTATATCGATGCCAAGCATCCCGAAGTGCCGATCTTCCCGGCAGACCCTGCCGCGCGCGGCAAAGCGATCTGGTTTGAGGAATTTGCCGACACGATCATGACAGCCGCTGGCGGAAAGGTGGTGTTCAACCGCTTTGTCGGGCCGAAACTGCTGGGCCTGCCGGGTGATGAGGCAGCGGCCGAACAGGGCGTGACCGATCTTGTCCCGATCCTTGCCTATCTGGAAGGTCAGGCCCCGGCCGCTGGCTGGCTGGCGGGGAGCGAGTTCAGCATCGGCGACATCGCGGTCGCGGCCGTGTTTCGAAGCCTGGGCTATGTCGGGCTTGAGCCTGATGCTGCCACCCACCCGGCTACTGCCGCCTGGTATGAGCGGGTCAAGGCGCGTGCCGCATGGCAGGCCGTGGCGGCACTTGAAAAGAAGATACTACCGGGCTGATCTTTGTCGGCTTGGCGCAAAATTACGGAGGTAAGGCCATGAGTTACATCGACGGGTTTGTGATCGCGGTGCCAACCGCAAACAAGCAGAAGTTCATCGACCATGCCACTCTGGCTGACAGCATGTTTATCGAGATGGGCGCAATCCGGGTGCTGGAATGCTGGGGCGATGATGTGCCCGGCGGCAAGCTCACCGATTTCCGCCGGGCGGTGCAGGCCACTGCCGATGAGAGCGTGGTGTTCAGCTGGATCGAATGGCCCGACAAGGCAACCCGCGATGCCGGTATGGCCATGATTATGAACCCCGATTTCAAGGATCCGCGCATGGACCAGGCCAAGAACCCCATGCCATTCGATGCCAAACGGATGATTTTTGGCGGATTCAGCCCCGTCGTCGATCTGGCCAGCAAGGCAAACTGACATGCATGAACTGTCCGTCACCCGCCTGATTGCCGCGCCTCCCGCCAAGGTGTGGGAGATCATGACCGACCGGATGGGCGAATGGTGGTGCCCCAAACCGTGGCGCGCCAAAGTGGAGCGGCTGGACCACCAGCCCGGCGGTCTCTCGCGGATCGTGATGTATGGTCCGGACGGCGAAGTGAACCCGCATGACGGCTTCGTGCTCGCCTGGGATGAGGGCAAGCGTTTTGCCTTTACCGACGCGATCAAGCCCGATCTGATGCCGGATGGTCCGTTCATGATCGGGATATGGGCGATCGAGGCGGAAGGAAGCGGCACCCGTTACACCGCTTGCGCGAGGCATTGGAGCCCGGAATCGATGGCCCACCACAAGGAGATGGGTTTCGAGGAAGGCTGGGGCATCTGCGCCGATCAGCTCAAGGCGCTGTGCGAGGCTTAAGCAAAAGCCGCCGCGCGGCGCAGCAACTGATAGGCCTCGACCACCTGCTGCAAGCGCGCTTCATGCGAGCGATTCCCGCTATTGCGATCGGGGTGGTATTTGCGGACCAGCTGCGAATAACGTGACCGTAGATCGGTTTGGCTGGCGTCAAGTTGGAGGCCGAGCAATTCCAGCGCGCGACGCTCATCAGGGCTGACCGCACGGCCATCGGTGCGTGTCGCTGGGCGGCGCATCCGGGCGCGGGAATTAATTGCCTCCAGCGGATCGGCAAAATCGGCCCAGCGCGGCGCACCATCGATCCCGGCGGTGGGGCTGAAGGCGCGAGTTTGCCTTTCCCAGCCGTGGATCGGCGATTGCGCGGCGAGGATTTCGTCGCTGTTCATCCCCTCGAACCAGTCATAGCCAGCATTGAAGGTGCGGACATGATCGAGGCAGAACCAGCGGTAGTCCCCCGGCCCATCAAAACTGGAGCCGCGCCCACCCGGCGCACGGAATTCGCCCGCCTTGGCGCAGCCCGGCGCTTCGCACTGGCGCGCCGCGCCTGCCATCCGTCCATGAAATCGATCGTGTCTCACCACTTCCACATGGCGACAGATCCGGTAGAAGTGAAGCCATGACCTTATCCATTGCAGACGAAATCGAACAGATTCTTCGCGCCGGCTTCACGCCCAGTCGCCTTGCGGTAATCAACGACAGCGCCAGCCACCACGGCCACAGCGGCGATGACGGCAGCGGTGCATCGCATTTCACCATAGAGATCGAAAGCGCCGCCTTTGCCGGGGTGTCGCGGCTGGAGCGGCAGCGGATGATCAACCGCGCGCTCGGCGATATTCCCGGGCAGCGGGTTCATGCGCTGGCGGTGAAGGCAAAAGCGCCGGGAGAATAGGAGTAGGCCGATGAGCATTCTTGCCACGATCACCCCCGTCACGCATGATCTTGGCGCATTCCAGGTGCGCCGGGCGATCCCATCGCCGCAGAGGACGATGGTTGGGCCGTTTATCTTCTTAGATCAGTTCGGCCCGGCGCATTTGCTGCCAGGCCAAGCGATGGACGTGCGACCGCATCCGCATATCAATCTGGCCACGGTAACCTGGCTGTTCGAGGGTGCGATCGATCACCGCGATAGCATCGGCAACTTTGCCACTATCCACCCCGGCCAGGTCAATTTGATGACCGCCGGGCGCGGCATCGTCCATTCCGAACGTTCACCGGCTACCGAGCGTGGTGATGGCCCCCACCTCTATGGCATGCAAACCTGGCTGGCGCTGCCCGATGGGCGCGAGGAAATCGACCCTGCGTTCGAGGCAGTGACCGATCTGCCGCTGATCGAGGATGCTCGCACTTCTGCCCGGGTGATCATGGGAACGCTGTGGGGCAAGACCGCAGTAACCACGCAATATGCCGAAACGATCTATGCCGAGATCCTGCTGGGTCCGAGCGGGGCGATCCCGATCGATGGAGCCGCGCAGGGAGGGGTCGACGAGCGCGCGGTGATGCTGGTTGGCGGCGAGGCTAACCTTGATGCAACGCCGCTGCAACTTTACGGACTGACCGTCCTTGCGCCCGGCGCCGCAATGCAGCTGACCTCGCAATCAGGCGGGCGGGTGATGCTGCTGGGCGGCGAGGCATTTCAAACGCCCCGGCATGTCTGGTGGAACTTCGTCTCCTCTTCGCGTGAGCGGATCAATCAGGCCAAGGACGATTGGCGGCAAGGCCGCTTTCCCAAGGTTCCGGGCGACGAGGATGAGTTCATTCCCATCCCGGAAGTGCCCCTGACCAGGAGTGATTCATGAGTTTTTCAGGACAGGCAGCGTGGATCACCGGCGCTTCATCGGGGATCGGTGCGGCATTGGCGCGGGCGTTGGCGAAACAGGGCGCGCGGCTGATCTTGTCAGGCCGTAATGTGAGGGCGCTGAAGACTGTTGCGGCGGAATGCGGCGATACCTTAGTGCTGCCATTCGAGACGACCGACCATGCAGCGATTGCTCCCGCTGTAGAACAGGCGTGGAATTGGGCGGGCGGCATCGACATGCTGGTCAACAACGCCGGGATTTCGCAACGTTCGCTGGCGGTCGATACTACCTTTGCGGTTTATCAGCGGATCATCGATGTGGACCTTCTGGCCCCGATAGCGCTGACCCAGGCAATTCTGCCGCGCATGGCAGCGCGCGGGAGCGGGCGGACTGTTATGATTTCCAGCATCGCGGGCAAAGTCGGCGTGCCACTGCGCACGGCCTATAGCGCTGCCAAGTTCGGGCTGATCGGCTATTCCGACGCCTTGCGGGCCGAGGTCGCCCAGCTTGGCCTCAAGGTCCATGTCATCGTCCCCGGCTCGATCCGCACCGATGTTTCACGCAATGCGCTGACTGCCGACGGCAGCCGTCGCAATGCCAGCGACAAGGCAATCGACAACGGCATCGAGCCGGATGTAGCGGCCGCAGAAATGCTTGCCGCAATCGCCAATGACGAGCGCGAAATCATCATCGCTAGCGGTGCCGAAAAAGCGATGGGCGAACTGCGCCGGACGCCCGGCGCGTTGTTCGATCAAATCGCCGGATTGATGGCCGCAGGCTATGCCGACAAGATGAAGGCCAAGGGAAATTGAGTATGGAACAGCGCCGCGTCAAACTGGCGAGCGGGATTGAGCTGGATGTGGTCGATCAAGGTCCGCGCGACGCGCCGGTGCTGATCTTCCTCCACGGTTTTCCCGAATCGCACCGCACCTGGCGGCACCAGATCGCACATTTGTCAGACCGCTTCCGCTGCATCGCGCCAGACCAGCGCGGCTATCGCGGATCGTCGAAGCTGCAGGATGTGGCGAGCTACACCCCGGACAGACTGATCGGCGATGTGTTTCAATTGGCCGATGCCCTTGGGGTCGATCATTTCACCATCATCGGCCACGATTGGGGCGGTGCGCTGGCCTGGGGCGTAGCACTGCTTGGGCAGGCGAACGGCCGCGTCACCCGCGCGGTTATTGCCAATGCGCCGCACCCGCTGATTTTCCAGAAGCTGCTCTATACCGATCCGCAGCAGCGCGCCGCCAGCCAGTATATCCGCGCCTTCCGCGATCCCGCCAACGATGCGCTGGTGCGCGAATTCGGGCTGACGGGGCTGCTTATGAAGGTGGTCAAGTGGGATCGCCCCTCGGTGATGGAACCCGAAGAACGCGATGCACTGCTGGCCGACTGGCAAGACCGCGACGCCTGTTTCGGGATGCTCAATTGGTATCGCGCAAGCCCGATTGACGTGCCACCGATGGATGCACCGTTCGAGGTTCCGGCCAACTATACGCCGCCGCCGCTGCCCGATCTCAATATCCCGACGCTGGTGATCTGGGCGCTGGACGACCTCGCCCTGCCCGCGTCCAATCTGGACGGGCTGGACGCAATCATTCCCGATCTGACCGTGGTGCAGGTTCCCGATTGCGGACATTTCGTCATCTGGGAGGCTCCGCAAGCGGTGAACGCCGCGCTCGACGCTTTCCTTGCGCACACTGCTGATGCCGCCTGAACAGACGATCCAAGCCCGCCCCGGCGGCTTTGGCGCAGCAGTTGCCGCCGCCAACCAGCGCGCCCGCAAATCACTGCTGCGCAACCATGGCGGCGGCCATGCCCCGGTCAGCTATCTCGAGCTGTTCTTCGATCTGGTCTATGTTTTTGCGATAACCCAGCTTTCGCATTTTTTGCACTACCACCTTGATCCACTAGGATTCATTCAGGGAATGGTGCTGTTTCTGGCGCTGTGGTGGGCCTGGATGTTCACCACCTGGGCGTCCAACTGGGCCAACCCCGATCGGCTGCCGGTGCGGCTGATGATGCTGGCCCTGATGATGCTGAGCCTGCTGATGGCGGTAGCGGTGCCAAAAGGCTTTACCGATAGTGCGGCGCTGTTTGCCGCAAGCTATGTCACGCTCCAGCTTGGCCGAACGCTGTGCATGGCAGCAATGTTCTCTGGCGAAAACCCGGGCAATGCCCGCAACATGGTACGGATCTCGGTATGGTTTGCAGTTTCTGCCGTGTTTTGGGCGATCGGCGTGCTGCGCAGCGATGATGAGCGGCTGGCCTGGTGGCTGCTGGCGTTGGGGATCGAATATCTGGGCCCGATGGCGATGTTCGCCGTTCCCGGGCTCGGCCGCTCGACGGCAGCTAACTGGGATATTTCCGGCAGCCATATGGCTGAGCGCTGCGCCCTGTTTATCATCATCGCGCTTGGCGAAGGCATTGTCGTGATCGGATCGACTTTCCTTGGCCTGGATAAGACCAGTGGTACGGTCTGGGCATTCGCGGTCGCTTTTGTCAGTTCAGCCCTGATGTGGTGGCTTTATTTCGATCTCGGCGCGGTACGCGGTGCGCGCCATATTCAGGACCATAACGAGCCAGGGCTGGTTGCCCGCAACGCCTTTACCTATCTGCATATGCTGATCGTGGCCGGGATCGTAATCTATGCGGTGGCTGATGCGCTGCTGCTCGAACAATGGTCAAAACCTGTAAACCTTACTGTGGTTCTGGTGCAAACTGGCGGCGCGATTTTCTATCTGACCGGGCTCGGCTTTTTCAAACGTTTCGGCAGCCGACATAGCAATTTCCCGCTTTCGCACGGTGTCGGGCAAGTGCTGTTTGCGCTGCTTGGTGTCTGGGGCTGGTTCGCCGCACCGCAAGTGCTAGGCTTTGCAAGCCTCGGCCTGGCGATATTTCTGCTGGTGGCGATATGGGAATGGGTGTCCTACCACGGCGGCTGGATTGAGCGGATGGAAGCGCGGGGCTGGCCGCTTGCTGCGCGCCTGCGCCGCCGAACCGATACCCGCAATGCCGCTCGTGCGGCGAAGCGCGAAGCTACCCCCGCCAGTCGATAGAAGCACCGTGCGGATGCGCGCGGGCGAGCATTTGCGGCTCGGCCCCGGCGTTTTTGCCAGAGTTCGGCCAGTAACGCACCACCAGCTCGTGCAGATGCGCGGTCCGGTTGGCTTCCAGCGCGATCCAGGCGAGCGGGCGTTCTGGCGTGGCCCGCGCGCCTGCAGCTTCCATCGCCGCTGTGACCCGCACCTGCTGGTCCTTGGGGACATATTGCCACACGATCGAATGCATCAGCACCCGGGTGGTTCCTGCCGCCTGCGGCTTGGCTAGCTCGGCTTCGACAAACTCGGCCGCGTTCATTTGCACCAGATCGGGCGGGGATTTGCCCACCTCGGCAACTGCCGCCGCCATCCGCTCGAACCGGACGGTGTGTTCGGGCCAGATATAGGCCTTGAGCCGCAACGCCTGAGCGGGATCGGCAAGGTCAACCGGGGCGACATCGCAGCCCTTGGTCGAGACGATTTCGATGGGGTGATAGGGCGGCGGATTGCCCTCCCATCCGGGCGCAAACCGCATCGCCCCGGGTTCTGGTCCGATTTTTACCCCGGCCAGATCGTAATGATAGCGCGCCAGCATCAGGTTGATCCCCGCGCTTGAGCCGATTTCCAGACACTCGAAACGGGGCGGCAGGCCATGATCGGCCAACCACAGCATCGCGCCGATGAAATTGGACGACCGCCCGGCTTCGTTGGTTTGCGGTGGTCCATCCAGCCATGGCAGCAGCGCTGCCTCATGTTTGTGGAGCGCCGCGCCGATGATAGCGGCATCGTCCACGCCGTCCTCGCCGCCATAGATCGGCGCCAAAGCTGGCTCGATTCCGCCCAGGCGGATCGCATGGAGCCCCCCTGCGATCCGCAGCGGCAGCGCATCGGCCAGCGGCGCACCCGGCCAGCGCCGCACCGCATCCAGCACTGCTCCGCGCGTCCCCCGGCGCAACAGTTCGAGCAAGGCACCGCAAACCCGCGCGGTGATCGGCGCGTCGGCGGTGCGGCAGTAGGCGACCTGGCTGGCAAAGGCGGTCAGGACCGCGTTCCCGCCGCTCGCGTCGATGTCGATGAATTGATATCTGTCGCTCATCGCCTGATCCTTGCCCTTTGCCCCCATGCCGCCTAAACGCGCCGCGCTATGACCAACGCGCTCACCTTCGCAGTCCCCAAGGGCCGCATCCTCGACGAGGCGCTGCCACTGATGGCGCGTGCCGGAGTGGTGCCCGAAGCTGCGTTCCACGACAAGAGCAACCGCGCGCTCTCATTTGCCTGCGAAGATCCCGAAATGCGGCTGATCCGCGTCCGCGCCTTCGATGTCGCGACCTTTGTGGCCCATGGCGCAGCGCAGGTTGGGATCGTCGGCTCCGATGTGGTCGAAGAATTCGATTATTCCGACCTTTACGCTCCGGTCGATCTGGATATTGGCCATTGCCGCTTGTCGGTGGCCGAGCCGGTCGGACAGGATAATTCAGGGCACGCCAGCCATATGCGGGTGGCGAGCAAATATCCGAACCTCACGCGCCGGCACTTTGAAAAATTGGGGATTCAGGCCGAGGTGGTGAAGCTCAATGGCGCGATGGAGCTTGCCCCCGGGCTTGGCCTGGCCAGCCGGATCGTCGATCTGGTGTCGACCGGCCGTACGCTTAAGGACAATGGGCTGGTTGAAACCAGTGTCATCCTGCCGGTTTCGGCGCGGCTGATCGTCAACCGTGCCGCGCTCAAAACCGATGAGCGCATTGGCCGACTGGTCGAGGCGTTTCGGGCGCTGGTCGCCGAGCTGAGGGCAGCCTGATGCTGCGGCTCAATTCCAGCGATGCCGGCTTCGAGACCGCCTTCCGCCGGCTGGTCAGTGACCGGCGTGAGAGCAATGGCGATATCGCGCGCGATGTGACAATCATCCTCGAAGACGTGCGTCGCCGCGGTGATGATGCTCTGGTTGAACTTACCGCGAAATTTGACGGGCATGCGCTTGCCGCTGACGCCGACTGGCGGATTTCGGCGCAAACCTGCCGCGAGGCGTTCGATGATCTGAAGCCCGATTTGCGCGCCGCGCTCGAACTTGCGGCCCAGCGCATTCGTAGCTTCCACGAGGCCCAGCGCCCCGCGAACCGCGACGAAACCGATGAAGCGGGGGTGCGGATGGGCGCGATCTGGCGCGCGGTTGATGCGGCGGGACTCTATGTCCCCGGTGGCCGCGCGGCCTATCCCTCCTCGCTGCTGATGAATGCGATCCCTGCCAAGGTGGCCGGGGTTGAGCGGCTGGTGGTGGTCACCCCCTGCCCCAAGGGTGAGATCAACCCGCTGGTGCTGGCCGCCGCACATCTGGCGGGGGTGGACGAGCTGTGGCGAATTGGCGGGGCGCAAGCGGTCGCGGCGCTCGCTTATGGTACCAAGCGGATCAAACCGGTTGATGTTATCACCGGCCCCGGCAACGCCTGGGTCGCCGAAGCCAAGCGCCAGCTGTTCGGAGTGGTGGGCATCGACATGGTCGCGGGCCCGAGCGAAATCCTCGTGATTGCCGATGGCCACAACGATCCCGAATGGACCGCCGCCGACCTGCTCAGCCAGGCCGAGCACGATCCCGCCGCGCAATCGATCCTGATTACCGATGATCCGCTGTTCGCCGATACGGTGGCCGACCGGATCGGGGTTGAACTGGCGATCTTGCCCAGCGCGCGGGTGGCGAGCGAAAGTTGGAATACCCACGGCGTAATCATCGAGGTAACGCATCTGGATGAGGCCCCGGCGCTCGCAAATGCGCTGGCGGCCGAGCACGTCCAGCTGGCGGTTGAACACCCCGAGCCTCTGCTCCATTTGATCCGCCATGCCGGGTCGGTGTTCCTTGGCCGGATGACCCCCGAAGCGGTGGGTGACTATGTCGCCGGGCCTAACCATGTGCTGCCCACCGGACGCCGCGCGCGGTTCGCCTCGGGGTTATCGGTGCTCGATTTCATGAAGCGGACCAGCTTTATCCAGCTGGATGAGGCGGCGCTGCAAGCCATCGGCCCCGCCGCGATTGCGCTGGCCGAAGCCGAAGGGCTGCCTGCCCATGCGCGCTCAATCGAAGTTAGGCTTGGCATATGAGTAAATCCCGATCTCGAGCTGCCGCGCGGCTCGCGGCGGTACAGGCGCTCTATCAGCATGAGATGGAAGCCACGCCGCTGGTCCAGTTGCTCGATGAATTTCATCAGCACCGCCTCGGCGCAGAAATCGACGACGATCAATATGCCGCCGCCGAAGTCAGCTTTTTCGACGATGTAGTCAAAGGCGTCACTGCCCGCCGCGATGAAATCGATACGCTGCTGGCGGAGCGGCTGGCCGAAGGCTGGACCCTGGCCCGGCTCGACAAAACCATGCTCCAGATCCTGCGCGCCGGTGCCTATGAACTGCTGGCCCGCCCCGATGTGCCGACCGGCAGCGCGATCAGCGAATACCTCGATGTCGCCCACGCTTTCTTCGCAGCCCGCGAAGCGAAGTTCGTCAACGGTGTGCTTGATGCCGTGGCGAAGGCAGTGCGATGACCCGCCCCTTTCCCCTCGATGGGGGAAGGATACGCAGCCTTGGCGAGAAACGAGCCTAGGCGCAGTTGGATGGGGGTGATCTCTCGGCTAGGAATGAAGCTGTGAAAAGACATCCACCGCCCGAATCTGTCCTTCGCGCCCGCACCCAGCGGCGTAATCCGACCGATGCCGAACACCGTATGTGGCTTCTACTCAAGGAAAACTTCCCGGATGCCCGGTTTCGGCGGCAGGTTCCACTGCGACATTTCATCACGGATTTTGCGAGTCATCGCGCCAGACTGGTGATCGAGATTGATGGCGGACAGCACGATCCGGTACGCGATGCACCGCGCACCGCTGCGATCGAAGCGGAAGGTTACCGCGTCATCCGGTTCTGGAACAATGCAGTGCTTCAGAATGGCACCGGCTGTATGACTATGCTGGGGCAGATCCTGAGGCAAGTTCACCCCGATCCAGCTTCGACTAGGCAGCAAGCTGCCAAGTCTGCGCATCCTTCCCCCATCAAGGGAGAAGAAGCAGGATTGCCATGACCGGCGAACTCGCCCTGATCGAAGCCTTGCGCGGGATCGCTACCCATCCCGGCGCGCGCAATCTGGATGATGACGCGGCGGTGATCGAGTTTGGTGGCGAGGCGCTGGTGCTGACCCATGATACACTGGTTGAGGGGGTGCATGTGCTGCCTGGGCAAGACCCGGCGGATGTCGCCTGGAAGCTGGTCGCCACCAATATGTCCGATCTTGCCGCCAAGGGCGCGGAGCCGGTGGGTGTGCTGCTGGGCTATATGCTCGGCCGCGATGATGCACGGTTTCTGACCGGGCTGGGCCAGGCGCTGGAGCATTATGGCGCGCCGCTGCTGGGCGGTGACACGGTCTCGGGTAAAGGCCCGCAAGTGCTGGGGCTGACAGCGTTCGGCCGGGCGACGCATCGCCCGGTGCCGTCGCGATCGGGCGCGAGGGTGGGCGATCTGGTCTATCTGACCGGTCCGGTTGGCGCAGCTATGCTGGGGCTGGAGGCCTTGCAATCCGGATCAGGCGATAGCCTCGCCTATCGCCGCCCCCGCGCTTTGCTGGCTGAGGGACAGGCGCTTGCCCCGCTGGTCAGCGCGATGATGGATGTCTCGGACGGGCTGCTGCTCGATGCGACGCGGCTGGCGCGCGCTTCGGGCGTGACGCTGGCGATCGATCGCACCGCCGTGCCGATCGCGGCCCCCGAACAGCGCCGCGACGAGGCGCTGCGCTGGGGCGATGATTACCAGCTATTGTTCACGGTTCCGCCCGGCACGGCCTTGCCAGTACCCGCTTCGCTGATCGGAACAGTGCTCGCGGCGGGCGAGGCGTCAGTGCTGCTAGACGGCATCGCTCCGGACGGCGCGCTGGGCTATGAACACCGCTAGACCGGGGAAAAGCCCCTACGGAATGGATGGTAAAGCGTTGCATTCGCCAGATTCCCGCTTATAGCCACGCGGGACTGCCCCGCTTTCGCGGGGTTTGTATTATGGAAAACTCAACAGGGAGAGCGCTTCCGTGAATATTGTCACGATCGCGATGGTCTTAGGGCTAGTTGCCGTAGCTTACGGATTCATCACCAGTCGTCAGGTGCTTAGCGCCTCGGCTGGTAACGAAAAAATGCAAGAGATCGCTGCTGCGATTCAAGAGGGCGCACAGGCCTATCTTAGCCGCCAGTATCGCGCCATTGCGCTGGTTGGCGCTATCGTCGCTGTCCTCGTTTATGTTTTCCTCGATATGCCGCGCGGCGGGGCTCCGGTCTCGGTGGCGGGCTTCCTGCTCGGCTCGATCCTCTCGGGCGCAACCGGCTTCATCGGCATGAACATTTCGGTGCGGGCCAACGTCCGCACTGCTGCTGCTGCGCAAACCGGCCTGCAACAGGGTCTGACGCTGGCGTTCCGCGCTGGTGCGATCACCGGTATGCTGGTGGCTGGCCTCGCCCTGCTGGCGATTTCGGGATACTTCTACTACCTCACAGCGATTGCCGGTCACACGGTTGGCGGCACGGACCGCACCGTGGTCGATGGCCTGATCGCTCTCGCTTTCGGCGCTTCGCTGATCTCGATTTTCGCGCGGCTTGGCGGCGGGATTTTCACCAAGGCGGCTGACGTTGGTGCCGATCTGGTCGGCAAGGTCGAAGCCGGAATTCCCGAGGATGATCCTCGCAACCCTGCGGTTATCGCCGATAACGTTGGTGACAATGTCGGCGATTGCGCCGGTATGGCCGCCGATCTGTTCGAAACTTACGTCGTCACCATCGGTGCAACCATGGTGCTGACCGCTCTGCTGCTCAAGAATATCGGCGATCTGCTGATGCCGATGATGGCATTGCCGCTGCTGATCGGCGGCGTCTGCATCCTGACCTCGATCATTGGCACCTATTTCGTCCGCCTTGGAGGCGGCAAGAACATCATGGGCGCGATGTACAAGGGCTTCCTGGTCACCGCGGTGCTCTCGGTTCCGGCGATCTGGTGGGCAATCAGCTATGCGCTGGGCGGCAATATGGAAAGCCCGATCGGCGATCAGGCCTTCAGCGGGCGGACGCTGTTCTATTGCGCATTCCTCGGCCTGGTCATCACCGGCCTGATCATCTGGATCACCGAGTATTACACCGGCACCAACTATCGCCCGGTCCGCTCGATCGCCAAGGCCTCGGAAACCGGCCACGGCACCAATGTGATCCAGGGTCTGGCAATCAGCCTTGAATCGACTGCCCTGCCGACGCTGGTTATTTGCGCCGGTATCATCATCGCCCATCAGCTCGCAGGCCTGATCGGGATCGCCTATGCGGCCACCGCCATGCTGGCGCTGGCCGGGATGGTCGTCGCGCTCGACGCTTATGGCCCTGTCACCGACAATGCCGGCGGCATTGCCGAAATGGCCGGCCTCGACGATTCGGTCCGTGAAAAGACCGATGCGCTCGATGCGGTGGGCAACACCACCAAGGCTGTGACCAAGGGCTATGCCATCGGTTCGGCGGGGCTCGCCGCGCTGGTGCTGTTTGCCGCCTATACCACCGACCTCAAGGAGTTCTTCCCGGATCTGAAGGTCAGCTTCAGCCTTGAGAACCCCTATGTCATCGTCGGGCTGCTGCTCGGCGCGCTCCTGCCGTATCTGTTCGGCGCAATGGGCATGACCGCTGTGGGCCGCGCGGCTGGCGAAGTGGTGAAGGACGTTCGTGACCAGTTCAAGAACAACCCCGGCATAATGACCTACGAGACCAAGCCCGACTATGCCCGCACGGTCGATCTGGTCACCAAGGCGGCGATCAAGGAAATGATCATCCCGTCGCTGCTGCCGGTGCTGGCACCGATCGTGGTCTATTTCGTGATCACTGCGGTTGCCGGGCAGGCGCAGGGCTTTGCCGCGCTCGGCGCGCTGCTGCTGGGCGTGATCGTCGGCGGCTTGTTCGTCGCCATCTCGATGACCTCGGGCGGCGGCGCGTGGGACAATGCCAAGAAGTTCATCGAAGACGGCAACCACGGCGGCAAGGGCTCGGAAGCCCACAAGGCTGCGGTTACCGGCGACACGGTTGGCGATCCCTACAAGGATACCGCCGGTCCGGCGGTCAACCCGATGATCAAGATCACCAATATCGTTGCCCTGCTGCTGCTGGCGGCTCTGGCGGCACACGCCGGGGTGTAAATCTCGCGACATTGTTGGTTTGACGGAAAACCCCGTCCAGAGCGATCTGGGCGGGGTTTTCTTTCGCACGCTTGAGGCCTGCGTTAGCGATTCCTTGGTTTTCGGCTGCTAGTCCAGCTTTGTCGGTCATCGCGGCCGGGGGAAACAGGGACTAACCGTTTGGCGAGCATTGCTCCGCTGGCTGCAACCACATTCGCGCGGGCAACGCCTGCACCCGTCGCAGCGCCTGCACTGCACGTCCGCGCTATAGGCTGGCAGACGATGAAAACGCCCGAGGCGCGCCACCAATGGGATGCCCTCGCCGCCTGCGCTGCCGAGCCCAATCCGTTCTTCGAAAGCTGGTACCTGCTGCCCTCGCTCCGCGCGCTTGATCCCTCCGGCGAGGTCCAGCTGCTGCGCCTCGATTGCGATGGCCAGCTTGCCGGGCTGCTGCCGCTGGTTCGCGAGAGGCGCTATTACCAATGGCCGATCCCACAGTTGCGCAGCTGGGTTCACGCCAATTGCTTCCTTGGGGTACCGCTGGTCGCGGCGGGGATGGAGCGGACTTTCTGGTGGGCGTTGCTCGATTGGGCAGATGCCAATGCCGGGCTCGCCCTATTCCTCCACCTCTCGCACATGCCGCTTGAAGGCCCGCTCCACGATGCGCTCTTGGCCGTACTGGCCGAACAGAGTCGAGCCGCCGCGCTGGTGCACCGTGAAGATCGCGCGCTGCTCAAGTCCGAACTATCGCCGACAACCTATCTTGAAGCGGCGCTGTCGGCCAAAAGACGCAAAGAGCTGCGCCGCCAGTATTCCCGCTTGTCCGAACTGGGCGCACTCAAGTTTGAACGGCGCCTGGATTGCCACGCATTAAGCGCGTGGATCGAGAGCTTCATGGCGCTTGAACACTCCGGCTGGAAAGGGGCAAGCACCTCGGCCCTCACCTCGCATCAGATGACGCGGGCGCTGTTTCGCGACGCGCTGAACGAAGCCGCCGCACAAGGAAAATTGGAGCGGCTGACCCTCTCGCTGGATGGCGAGCCGCTAGCCATGCTGGTCAATTTCCTCACCCCGCCCGGTGCCTTCTCCTTCAAAACCGCGTTTGACGAACGCTACGCCCGCTACTCACCCGGAGTGCTCCTCCAGCGAGAGAATCTGGCCATGCTCGAACACCCGCAAATCCACTGGACGGACAGTTGCGCTGCCGCTGATCACCCGATGATCGACCATATCTGGCGCGAACGTCGCGCGATCGGGCGGCTCTCGATTGCGATTGGCGGCACCCTCCGCCGCCGCCTGTTCCGGGCGCTCGCCCAGGCCGAAATCGGGCGAAATCCCGCGGGCCTGCTGTCATGACCGTCTTCACTCCCGAAGCCCGCCAATTGTTCGCTGCCAGCTATCCAGAATTGCCGCATATCCTGCCGCATCAGCTGGGCCGCTATCCGCTGCTTGAGCTGGACGCATTGGCCTGCCTTGCTGAGGCATTGCCGACGAATTCGATCGAATACAACCAGGCCGATCTGCCGATCGGGGTTGATGGCAAGCCGGAACCCACCGGTATTCCGATTGGCGAAACGATCCGCCGTATCGAACAGAGTGGCAGCTGGGCGGTGCTCAAGAATGTTGAGCAAGCCCCGGAATATGCCGCCTTGCTGAATGATCTGCTGGCCGAAATCCAGCCGCAGATAGAGGCCAAAACCGGCAGGATGCTCAAGACCCAGGGCTACATTTTTATCAGCTCGCCCAGTGCCATCACGCCGTATCACTTCGATCCGGAGCATAATATTCTGCTCCAGATACGCGGTTCGAAGGTGATGACCCAGTTTCCGGCGGGCAACGCCGCCTATGCGCCCGATGAGGTGCATGAGGCCTATCACACCGGCGGTGGGCGCGAGCTGCGCTGGCGGGATGAGTTGGCAGCGGGCGGCACCGCCTTCGAGATGACCCCCGGACAGGCCCTGTTCGTGCCGGTGATGGCCCCGCATTTCGTCCGCAATGGCCCCGCTCCGTCCGTCTCGCTCTCGATTACCTGGCGCTCTGAATGGAGTTTTGCCGAGGCGGACGCGCGGGCGTTCAACGCGGTGCTGCGCAAGCTCGGGCTGACGCCGCGCGCAACCCGCCGCTGGCCGCATCGCAATCTGGCCAAGGCGAGCGGCTGGCGCATGATCCGCAGGCTGACCGGGCGCATTTAACCGCCCGGTTGACGAAGCCCGCGCCGCGCCGCAAAGCCGCGTGATGGATGAGCAAGAACCTACTCCCACGCAGCTGGTCGCCTGGCTGATCAAGCTGCTCGACGTCAAGGATGCGGGCGCGGATCAATTCACCGGACGACGCAAGCGTGGCGGGATTGGCCGGGTATTTGGCGGGCAGGTCATCGCGCAGGCGCTGGTTGCGGCAGAGCGCACCGTCGATGAAAGCCGCCTCGCCCATTCGTTCCACGCCTATTTTCTGCGCGCAGGCAGCGAGGATCACGAAATCGATTTTGCGATAAGCCGCGATTTCGATGGCGGCAGCTTTTCCAACCGCCGGGTGGTCGCCAGCCAGCAGGGCAAGCCGATCCTCAATTTCACTGCCTCGTTCCACCGGATCGAGGATGGGTTGAGCCATCAGGACTGCCCGAAGCCGCAAGTGCCCGGACCTGACGATCTGCCACCCGAAGCCGAATTGCGCCGGCAGTTTGCGGATCAGGCGGATCCGGCCCAGCGCCATCTGTTCCTTCAGCCCCGCCCGATCGAGCTGCGCGCGGTTGAGGGGCGGCACTGGATCAATCAGGGGCCAGCGCCGCCACTCTCGCACAGCTGGTTCCGCGCAGTGGCCCCCCTGCCCGATGATCCGCGCATCCACCGCGCGATCCTGGCCTATGCTAGCGACATGCAGCTGCTCGGCACCAGCATCCTGCCCCACGGCCTCAGCTGGAGCCGGGGCGAGGTGATCAGCGCCAGTCTGGATCACACGATCTGGTTCCACGATAGCTTCCGCGCCGACGAATGGCTGCTCTACGCCACCGACAGCCCCTGGACCGGGCGGGGCCGGGGCTTCAACCGGGGCCGGATATTCACCCAGGACGGTCGGCTGGTGGCGAGCGTGGCGCAGGAGGGGATGATTCGGAAGGCGAAGGCGAAGTAGGCCTCACCCACCCGGATGGTAGAAATCATACACCGTTTGCGCCACCGCCGCGCTTACCCCCGGCGCGCGTTGGAGATCCTCGAGCGAGGCCGCGCGGACGCCCCCGGCGGTGCCGAAATGCAGCAGCAGCGCGCGTTTGCGGGCCGGGCCGATGCCGGGGATCTCGTCCAGCGGAGAAGCGCTGATTGCCCGGCTGCGCTTGGCGCGGTGGGCGCCGATAGCGAAGCGGTGCGCCTCATCCCGCAGCCGCTGGAGATAGAACAAGACGGGCGAGTTCACCGGCAGGGTCTTTTCGCGGCCATCGGCAAAGTGGAACACTTCGCGGCCCTCGCGGCCGTGCTCCGGTCCTTTGGCGACCGCGATCAGTGGCACATCTTCTACCCCCAATTCCTCCAGCGCCGCTTTTACGGCTGACATCTGGCCCTTGCCGCCATCGATCAGCACCAGATCGGGCCAGATGCCGCTGTCCCGGTCAGGATCTTCCTCCATCGCCCGCGAAAAGCGCCGGCTGAACACTTCGCGCATCATCGCAAAATCATCATCGCTCTGCGCGGTCTTGATGTTAAACTTGCGATATTGCCCTTTGAGGAAACCGTCCGGCCCGGCGACGACCATCCCGCCCAGCGCATTGGTGCCCATGATGTGGCTGTTATCGTAAATTTCGATCCGTTGCGGCACTTCGGAAAGTTCAAAGAAATCCGTTACTTCGCGTAAAGTTTTGGCCTTGGTTCCGCTTTCCGCCAGCCGCCGTTCCAATGCCTCTACCGCATTGCGCTCGGCCTGCTGGATCAGCCGCCGCCGATCACCACGCTGGGGCACGGAAATTTCGATTTTGCCGCCCGCCGCCTCAGCCAAAGCCTCGGCCAGCAGCGCCGCCTCAGGCAGCAGCCGATCGACCAGCATGAGCCGCGGCGGGGGGACTTCCTCGTAAAACTGGGCGAGGAAGCTGGTCAGCACCTCTTCCCCGGTCAGGCCAGCGGTATGGCTGGGAAAGAAGGCGCGGTGGCCCCAGTTCTGCCCGCCGCGAATGAAGAATGCCTGGACCGCAAACTGCCCACCCTTGCTGGCAATCGCAAAGACATCGGCATTGCCCACGCCTTCGGCATTGATCGCCTGACTGCCCTGGATGAAGGTCGCCGCGCGCAGCCGATCGCGGAGCATCGCAGCCCGCTCAAAATCAAGCGCGCCCGCTGCCTGCTCCATCTGCGCAGCGATCTTGGCCTGCACGGCGGAGGACTTTCCACCAAGGAAATCCTTCGCCTCGCCCGCCAGTTCGGCATAGTCCTCCGCGCTGACCCGCCCGACACAGGGTGCCGAGCAACGCTTGATCTGGTAGAGCAGACAGGGGCGATCCCGCCGCGCAAAAAATCCGTCGTTACAGCTTCTTAACAGGAATAACTTCTGCAACGCATTAATCGTGGTGTTGACCGATCCGGCGCTGGCAAACGGCCCGTAATAATTGCCCTTGGCTTTGCGCGCGCCGCGATGCTTCATGATCCGAGGGAATTCATGATCGGAGCGCAGCAGGATGAACGGGAAACTTTTATCATCGCGCAGCAGAACGTTGTAGGGCGGGCGATACCGCTTGATCAGCTGCGCTTCCAGCAGCAGTGCCTCAGCCTCTGAATTGGTGGTGACGATCGTCATGGCGCGGGTCTGGCTGACCATCCGCTTGAGCCGCAGCGGGAGCCGCTCGACCGCGACGTAATTCGCCACCCGGTTCTTCAGCGCCTTCGCCTTGCCGACATAAAGCACGTCGCCGCGCGCATCGAGCATCCGGTAGACCCCCGGCTTGGGCTTGAGCGTCTGCACCACCTCGCGGATTGCGGCCACCCCAGCTTCAAGGTCCGGCTGCCCAAGCCCGCGCAGCGTGTATGAAGCCTGATCCTCGTTGAAGCGGCTGGACGAGTCTGGATCTGAGGGGGGGTGGGCGCGGGGCATGGTCAGCCGATCAATAATGGTATCGGCATTGCGCAATTTCCAGTGCTTGCGCTTCGCCGCTGCCAATAACCCGATAGACCAGCCGATGCTCACGGTCGATCCGGCGTGACCACCAGCCTTTCAGATTCCCGCGAAGTGGTTCCGGCTTGCCGGTGCCGTCAAACGGATGGCGCAGGCATTCGCGCAGCAAGCCATTAAGAAGGGTAAGCATTTTCGGATCGGTAGCCCAGTAGAGATAGTCTTCCCATGCGGACGGGAAGAAGACGATCTTCACTGCTCGATCAGTCCGCGTTCCTCACCCTGACCTGCCTCAAGCCCGCGAACGGCCTCGAGCAAGCGCGCGGCATTTTTGGGCGATGACAGAAGATGGAGCGTTTCCTCGATCGCCTCCCACTCACTGGCCGAGACGATTACGACACTTTCAGCCTTCTGCCGCGTGATTTTGACCGGGGCACGACTGGCCACGACCCGATCAAGCACAGCCTTGAGGTTATTCCGCGTGTTAGAGAATGTTTCGACAAGCATTCAGTCTATGTGTCCAAAAATATGTACAATGTCAAGCTGGCGTGTTGACGGCTTTCCCCGGTATGTTAACCCTGATTCTCACACCACGCTTCGCACGGCGGGTAACAGAGAGGAAGATAGGCTTGCGCCAACTTCAGGGCATGGATGCATCGTTCGTTGCGATGGAAACGCGCAACTCGCCGATGCACATCGGATCGCTGCTGATCTACAATCCCGAGACAGCTCCGGGCGGGTTTGTACGGTTCAAGGACATATTGCGCCACTTCGAAAGCCGGATCCAATTGTCCAAGACCGTGCGGCAAAAGTTGGTGCGGGTGCCGTTCAATCTTGATCATCCCTATTGGATCGAAGACAACGAATTCGATCTTGAATATCACGTTCGCCATGTCGCCCTGCCCAGGCCCGGTGACTGGCGGCAGCTGTGCATTCAGGCAGCCCGGATCTTCGCCCGCCCGCTCGACCTCAGCCGCCCGCCGTGGGAGTTCACCATCATCGAAGGGCTGGACAACATCCCCGGCGTCTCTCCAGGCAGCTTCGCGATGGTCACCAAGGTTCACCATTCGGCGATCGACGGGATGAGCGGCATTGACCTGCTCGATGCGCTGCACACCCTTGAGGCACATACCCCCCCGCCGAACGAGCCGGACAGCTGGAAGCCCGAGGAAGTGCCAAACCCTCTGGCGCTGCTCGCCAAGGGCTGGCTCAACGCGGTTACCAATCCGGCCAGACAGATCGACGCATTTGCCCGCGCGGTTCCGGGGCTGGCCCGGACAATCCGCGGCATTGCCGCCAAGGATTTCAGCGTCAGCGGCGAAATGATCGCGCCGCGCAGCCGCTTCAATGCGGTGATTTCTCCCAATCGGGTGGTCGAAGGCCGCAGCGTCGCCTTGGCCGACATTAAGGCGATCCGGGTGCTCGCGCCGGGTGCCAAGGTCAATGATGTGTTCCTCGCCATCGTCGGCGGGGCAATGCGCAAATATCTGCTGTCCAAGAATGATCTCCCCGAAAGGACGCTGACCGCAATGGCCCCTATTTCAGTCCGTTCGAAGGACGAAAAGGGCGATATGGGCAATCAGGTGGCGGCGATGATCGCACCGTTGGGAACCCATATTGCAGATCCGGCAGAGCGCCTGCGTTACGTTCATTCGCAGACCACCAACAGCAAGGCGATGACCGACGCGCTCGGTGCGCGCAACATGACCGAGATCAGCAAGGTCAGCCCGGCTCTGTTCATGGCGCTGGGGGCGCAGCTCTATACCCGGCTGGGCCTCGCCAACCGGGTGGGTCCTCCCTTTACCACCGTGGTCACTAATGTTCCGGGGCCGCCGGTGCCGATCTATTCCACCGGCGCCCGGCTGGAAAGCATGATGGGGCTGCTGTGCCTGACCGACGGGCTTGGCTTGGGCCATGTGGTGCAAAGCTACGTCAAGGAAGCGACCATCGCCTTCACCGCCTGCCGCAAGCTGCTGCCCGATCCGGAATTCTACGCGCAGTGCATCCAGGACAGCTTCGACGAGCTGCTGGCTGCGGCCAAAGCGGCTGAAGCTGCGCCGAAAGCGGCACCGCCAAAAGCCAAAGCACCCATCAAAGCCAGATCCAGAAAAGCAGCCACCGCATGAGTAGCCTCGCCGACACCCGGCCGATACTGCCTTGCGCCTGACACAACGCCGGATGTTCCCGAATACCCAGCTGCATTAGGCGCTCTCCCCAGATAGCGCACCGCTTGCCAGCGACAACGCTCGGCTTCATGCGCCGCTCCATCCGGCAAGGCTTCCCTTTTGCTTGGGCCAAGGCTATGGCGCGCCGGATTGACCCCTTGCAGACAATGGAAACAGATTACGGATGGCGAAGGAAGAACTCCTCGAAATGCGCGGCACGGTGGTAGAACTGCTGCCCAACGCGATGTTCCGCGTCCGCCTCGAAAATGATCACGAAGTCTTGGGCCATACCGCTGGCAAGATGCGCAAGAACCGTATCCGCGTGCTGGTGGGGGACGAGGTGCTGTGCGAACTGACCCCCTATGATCTGACCAAGGGCCGGATCACCTATCGCTTCATGCCCGGCCGCGGCGGTCCCGGCCAGTTCTGAGCCGCTAGCAGGCTTTGGGCTTGACCGCGCCCTTGTTGATCCTTGCTTCCGCCAGTCCGCGCCGGCTTGAGCTGCTGGCCCGGCTGGGTGTGACCCCGGCACAGGTCTCCGCTGCCGATATCGACGAAACCCCTCTGCCCCGCGAAGTCCCGCGTGCCTATGCGCGGCGGATGGCACGGGAAAAGGCGCTTGCGGTCTCCGGGGGGACCAGCCACGTCCTTGGCGGTGACACCGTCGTGGCGCTGGGCCGCCGGATCCTGCCCAAGGCCGAGGATGAGGCCAGCGCCCGCAAGTGCCTCGCCCTGCTTTCCAGCCGCCGCCACACCGTCATCTCGGCGGTTGCGCTGAAAGCGCCCGACGGATCGCTACGCGAACGCCTGTCGGAAACCATCGTCCGCTTCAAGCCGCTCAGCCAGACTGAAATCGATGCCTATGTCGCGGGCGGCGAATGGCACGGCAAGGCTGGCGGCTATGCCATTCAGGGCAGCGCCGAAGGACTGATCGCCTGGATCGCGGGCAGCCATTCGGGGGTCATCGGCCTGCCCTTGTTTGAAACCCGCGCGCTGCTGCGCTCCGCAGGCTTCCCCCTTGGCTGAGTGGCTGGTCGAGAGCGGCATCGGCGAGGACCGGGCGGTGCTGACCCGAAACGGACAGATCATCGCCGCGCGGCTGGCCTGGCCGGGCAAGCTGGGTGCCGGTCAGGTTGAGGATGCCGTCCTGATTGCCCGCGTCGCCGGATCGAAACGCGGCACCGCGCGCTTTGGCAGCGACGAGGAAGCGCTGGTCGATGGCCTCCCGCCCGGTGCGAGCGAAGGCGCGCCGCTGCGCCTGATCGTCACCCGCGCCGCAATGGCCGAGCGCGGCCGCCTCAAACGCGCGCAAGCCCGCCCGACCGGCGATGCCCCCCGCCCTGCCCCCACGCTGGCCGAAGAACTGCGCGCGGGCGGCCATGATGTGAAATCCGTTCGCCAGTTCGATGGCTGGGAGGACATCTTCACTGAAGCATGGAGCGGCGAAGTTGCCTTTCCCGGCGGCATGTTGAGCATCACCCCCACTCCGGCGATGACGCTGATTGATATCGATGGCACCCTGCCTGCGCCCGCACTGGCACTGGCGGCAGTTCCAGCGCTGGCCGGAGCAATCCGGCGGCTCGATCTGGCAGGTTCGATCGGGATCGACTTCCCCACTTTGGCTGACAAGGCAGACCGGCGGGCGGTGGACGAAGCGCTGGCCGCTGCCCTCACCGGCTGGCTGCATGAACGCACCGCGATGAACGGCTTCGGCTTCGTCCAGCTGGTTGCCCGGCTTGAGCGGCCCTCGCTCACCGCCCGGATCACCCGCGACCGGAGTGGCGCCGCCGCGCGGTACCTGCTGCGGCTGGCCGAGCGGGTGGCCGATCCGGGCGCGCTGCTGCTCACCGCGCATCCCGCCGTGATCGCCGCGCTCCGGCCCGGATGGCGCGACGAGCTGGCCCGGCGCAGCGGCCGGACCATTCGCTATGCCGCCGATCCGGGGCTTGCCTTGGACGGCGCTTTCGCTCAGGCGGTATCCGCATGACTGGCTCACGCAGCAAATGCCCGATCTGCGGCAGGCCGCGCCATGCGGAGCACACCCCGTTCTGTTCGCCCCGCTGCCGGGATCGCGATCTGGTCCGCTGGCTGGAGGATGGCTACGCCCTGCCCGGCCCCGCCGCAGCGCCGGAAGTTCCCGACGAGGACTAATTCGATCTTGCCAAGCCCGCGCTGCTTCGCCATAGGCGCGCTTCCAAATCGCTCGCCGGTCAAGTCGATCGCCGCAGCAGCGATGCCCGGGTAGCTCAGTTGGTAGAGCACGTGATTGAAGATCATGGTGTCGGCGGTTCGATTCCGTCCCCGGGCACCATTTTTCGGCGAGTTGCGGGGAGCTTGTTGATGAGACACTTACGCACAGACCCTGTTTGCATGAGCCCGCGCGCAGACGCAGGCTGAGGAAATAGCGGGCGAATGTAGCAGGACGGCGGCGTGTAGGAAAATCGCTTCCTCGCTTTACTAGCGCCGTGCATCCCGGCACTAGGCATCGGTGGACGTCGAAACTTTCATTGCGAAATGGCAGGGGGTCAAAGGTGGGGCGGAACGCGCCAACTATGGCCAGTTCATCAATGATCTGTGCGGCGCGCTTGACTTGCCGGTTCCCGGCGTGGCGGCGGGCGGCGAGCTGGCGGACTACCAGTTCGAAGGCCCGGTAAAAGGCGGCGGGGCGGGCGGAAATACCGGCGCGATCGATCTGTACAAGCGCGGTCACTTTATCCTTGAAGCCAAGCAATCGAAGCTGAGCGAGGCGGACAAAAAGCGATCCGAACTGTTCGATGTGGCGGCCAGCGCCCCGGCCTCCCCTTCTGGCGCGCGGTACGACCGGCTGATGCGCGATGCGCTCACCCAGGCCAAGCGTTATGCGGTCAACCTGCCCCCCGCTCACCCGTGGCCACCTTTCCTGATCGTCTGCGATGTGGGC
Source organism: Novosphingobium sp. (assembly GCA_031372185.1). Taxonomy (GTDB): domain Bacteria; phylum Pseudomonadota; class Alphaproteobacteria; order Sphingomonadales; family Sphingomonadaceae; genus Novosphingobium. The sequence goes on along the minus strand of JANMKT010000056.1, from coordinate 1,599 downwards.
CGCGCGTTTGAGCTCTATTTCGATTGGTCGGGCAACGGCCGCGGCTATGGCCACTTCCCCGATCAGCACAGCTACCGGTTCGAGCTTGCGCGGCTGCGCGAGGACGAGGTGCAGGACATTTTCCGGGCGGTCTGGACCGACCCGGCCAGCATCGATCCCCGCGCCAGATCGGCCGAGGTGTCGCGCGGCATTGCCAAGCGGCTGGCTGATGTTTCCAAATGGCTTGAGGGCACCCAGCGCGCCCGAACCGCGCAAGCGAGCGACAGCGAGCGTAGCCTTGCAGTCGAGGAAACTGCGCTGTTCCTCATGCGGATTGTTTTCTGCATGTTTGCCGAGGATGTCGGGCTTTTGCCCAAAGACAGCTTTTCCGGCTTTCTGGAAAAGGCTGTGGAGAACGAAGCTGCGTTCGAGCCGGAACTGCGCAATTTGTGGAGCGTGATGGGCCGTGCGGGCGGCGAACGTTATGCCTCGGCCATTGGCGCAGAGGTGCGTTATTTCAATGGCGGGCTGTTTGCCTCGGCGCAGACCTATGGCTTGTCCAATGCCGACCGGGGGGAACTGCTGGAAGCGGCCAAGGCGGACTGGACCAAGGTTGAACCGGCGATCTTCGGCACCTTGCTGGAACAGGCGCTGACCCCCAGCGAGCGGGCCAAGCTGGGCGCGCATTACACCCCCCGGCCCTATGTAGAACGGCTGGTGCAGGCCACCATCATGGACGTGCTGGATGCGGAATGGGAGGCGACCTTGCAGGCGGGGGAGGATTTGCGCAGCGCCGCCACCGCGTTCCACGCCCGTTTATCCGCCTTGCGCATTCTCGATCCCGCCTGCGGCACCGGCAACTTCCTGTATGTCGCGATGGAAAATCTGATGCGGCTGGAAGGCGATGTGATCGAAGTGCTGCGCCAATTGGGGCAGGAAGCCCAGCCCAGGGTTGGCCCGCAGCAATTCCTTGGGCTTGAGCTGAACCCGCGCGCGGCGGTGATTGCAGAACTGGTGCTGTGGATCGGCTGGCTGCGCTGGCGGATGAAAAACGATCCCGAAGCCGCGCCCGATCCGGTGCTGAAGCAGTTTGGCAATATCAATTATGGTGGTCACGCGGGCTATGACGCCGTGCTGCGCCACAAGCCCACCGGCGAGGCCGATACCGACAATCCGCTGATCCCCGCCTGGCCCGAGGCCGATTTCATCATCGGCAATCCGCCATTTATCGGCGGCAAGGATCTGCGCAAGAAGCTGGACGGCGATTATGCGGAAAGCCTGTGGGCCGCCAATCCGCGCGTGCCCAAATCAGCCGATTTCGTGATGCAATGGTGGGACCGCGCCGCGCATATTCTGGTGGCGGAAGCCAGCCCGTTGCTCCGGTTCGGCTTTGTCACCACCAACAGCATCACGCAAACGTTCAGCCGCCGGGTGATCGAGGGCTATCTTGCACCCAAGCCCCCCTCCCCTTCAGGGGAGGGGCCGGGGGTGGGGTCTGTCCTTCCACGCAGCGCCGCGAGTGGGGACAATGCCCCCCCCCCCCCCCCCCCCCCAGGGGGGGGGGGGAAGTGGGGGACCCCCAAAAACCCCCACCCCCACCAAACCAGGAACCCCGCCCCC
>JANMKT010000049.1:0-33077 GCA_031372185.1 Novosphingobium sp. | reverse complement strand
CCCCGCCCCCCCCCTCTGGGTGCGGGCTCTTTTTCCTATATTTTTAACCTCGTTTTTGGTTCTCATTGCGCGGCCCGTCCCCCCCCCCCCCCCCCCCCCCCCCCCGCGTTGCCACGGGGAGATTGGTTAGGAGGGTCAGTCCGACGCTAGCTAACAACCGAGCATGTGACTTTCCGACTATTAGGGATTCTGAATTGTGTGCGATGGCCGAATCCCGTCCGGGATACTGGTGGCCAGCCTGGCAGGCGTTCGGCTGTCATTTCGCAGGTCTCGGGGGCGATGCCCGTTCGGAGCATTTCACCCCGATCAAGCATGTGCCAAAGCCCAGTTCTGGGCCACTTTTTGGTTCATGTGAGATGGTGCCCCTGGCCCGACTCGAACGGGCACATCCGAAGATAACGCATTTTGAGTGCGTCGCGTCTACCAGTTCCACCACAGGGGCACGCCGCCGACGCCTATAGGCGTCGAATCGATTTTAGCCAACTGATTTGATGGACTATTGCCACAAAATGGTCGGCCATGCGTATGCTCGGCCTATCTGGCGCGACGCACGTTGATCGCCGAAGCATCAAGCATGTTCTTGATGTGCGACGCATAGTATTTCTCGATCATCTCGACGCTGGTGCGGCAGTTTTTCGCAACCTGATAGATGTCCGCCCCCTCCATCAACCGGAAACAGATATAGGTATGCCGCAGGCTATAGCTCGTGCGGGGGTTGCCCTCTCGGTCGTGCTTCATGCCGAGTTCGTCCAGCAGCGTGTTGAAGAGTTCCCGCTGGATTTTGGGGAACAGGAGCTGGTTCGGCTCCATGCTGTGCCGCTCCTTCATCCGTTTGAACGGAATCACCGCACCAGGCATGGTCTTGCAATAGCCAACACCCCGCTTGCCGCGAACGGCAATGTGAAGGATTTCCTCGTTGCCCGGTCCATCGGCAACAATGTCGATGTCGCGTAGCTCGATGCGCTTGGCCTCATCGGGGCGAAGGCCGCTGTTGACCATGAACAGGACGTAATCGTGCAAATCCTCGCAAGCCGACCGCCAGCGCTCCTTCTTGGGATTCTTGGCGCGCTCGCCGGTCGCCTTGTAAAATGCCTTATATTCATCGGGCGAGAACCAAGCGCGATGGGCGATCTTGCCCGACATTTTGTAGGGAGCCGAGATGTCGGGCAAATAGGGAAGCCAGCCGTGGCGGTTCGCGGTTTTGAGGACATGCCGCAGGGCGATAACCTCGTGGTGCATGGTTGACCGCGAAGGCCGCTTGGGCAGACCGGTCTTCTTGTCGATCCGCGATGTCATCCGGTGGACGCGGTATTCCTGAACGAGTCCGGGGGTAATGTCCGTCACAACGCGGTCGCCCATGAAGGGCAACAGGTGGACGTTGAGGGAGATCGAGAGGCTTTTGATATATTCCTTGTTGCGCTCGCCCTCGGTGATGACCTCGAACTCTTTCACGAAATGCTCCGCTGCGGTGCGGAAGGTCACGCCTTCCTTCAATTCCCCGGCGCGGTATTTTCCCATCAGGCCAAGATACCAGTCGCGCGCAACATCCTTGGCGCGCGAGAGGCTTTCCTCTTTGGTCGAAGTGCGGCGCTGTTTTCCGGCAATCGAACAGGCACATTGCCAGTGCGGACTGTTGGGCCGCATGTAGAGCTGAACCTTGTTGTCCAGCAGAGAGTGCTGTGTCGCCATCGCGCCATCCGATGCCATTTTGTGCTAGCAGTGCGCTAGACCTTCTGGTGGAAAATATGGCTAAAAACTGGCGTATTTGCAAGGATTATGTGGATTTCAAAAGTTTTTGAATTGCTTTTGAGTCGAGCGCGTCTACCATTCTGCCACAGGGGCGCACCAGCAAGTTGGGTCTTTAGCGGCCCACGTCCGAACCTTCAACCGGCCTTCAACGCTCCTGCCAGCAATTTATGCAGCTTGGAATGGAGCACATCGTTGCCGGCCAGCACTTCACTATCGCAGATCGGCTGCGAACGACCGCGGAAATCGGTCACGAACCCGCCCGCTTCGCGCACCAGCAGACAGCCCGCTGCGGTATCCCACAGAGCGAGATCGGTTTCCCAAAAACCGTCAAAGCGCCCCGCTGCAACCCAGGCGAGATCGAGCGCGGCTGAACCGAAGCGGCGGATCCCGGCAACTTCGGGTCCGATCGCATTATAGATCTTGCCCCACTCGGCTCCATTGCCGCGGCCCTGAAAGGGGATGCCGGTCGCAATCAGGCTTTCATCGAGGTGGCGGCGACCTGAAACCCGCAGGCGGCGATCCTGAAGCCAGGCGCCTCGAGTTTTTTCAGCCCAGAAACTTTCGTCAGTGATCGGCTGATAGACGATCCCGGTCGTGACATCGCCCCAACCCTTGCCATCCAAACGCGGTTCCTGAACCGCAATCGAGATCGCGAAATGCGGAATTCCGTGAAGGAAGTTGGAGGTGCCATCAAGCGGATCGACGATCCAGCGCGGCTTGGTCGGATCGCCTTCGATCTCGCCCGATTCTTCCAGCAGGAAGCCCCAATCGGGCCGGGCGGCTTTGAGTTCCTCCCAGATCGTCCGCTCTGCGGCATGATCGGCCTTAGAGACGAAATCAGCAGGCCCTTTGCGGGACACCTGCAGATGCTCAACCTCGCCAAAGTCGCGGCGGAGGCGCTGCCCGGCCTTGCGGGCGGCTTTTTCCATTACGCGGACAAGGCCTGAAACAATTGCCATGGCCTAGCTCAGCCCGCCTTGCCGACGTAGGTGCGCTCATAAACATCGACGATGATCCGCGTCCCGCTCTCGATAAACGGCGGCACCATCACGCGCACACCATTATCGAGGATCGCGGGTTTGAAGCTGGACGAGGCGGTCTGGCCCTTGACCACCGCATCGGCCTCGACAATCGTCGCTTCGATCTGTTCGGGCAGCTCTACGCTGATCGGGCGTTCTTCCCACAGTTCCAGCACCACATCCATGCCGTCCTGCAGGAACGCCGCCGCATCGCCCAGCAAATCGGCAGGCAGGGTGATCTGCTCGTAATTATCCTTGTCCATGAACACCAGCGCATCGCCATCGGTGTAAAGGTACTGGAAATCCTTGGTATCGAGGCGAACTTTCTCGATTGTGTCCTGGCTGCGGAAGCGGACGTTGGTCTTGCGGCCATCGATCAGGTTCTTCATCTCGACCTGCATGAATGCCCCGCCCTTGCCTGGCTGGGTGTGCTGGATCTTGGCAACTTTCCAGATGCCTTTTTCATATTCCAGGATGTTGCCGGGACGGATGTCCACGCCACTGATCTTCATGGGGAGAGCCTTAGATTTGAAAGAGCGGAAGATAGGAGTGGCGGGCCCTTAGCGCGAGGGCGCGCGCGCGGCAAGCGGTGTGGCTTGGCACAGCCATTCAGTTCCTGCTAAGCCGCGCCTCACCATGGTAAATCCGATGAAGCAAATCCTCTCGCTGTTTGCCGTTATGGCAGCTGGTCCGGCAATTGCCGCGCCCGGCGGGGCGATCGCGACACTGCAACTGGGGAGCTATGTGTGCGAGACACCCGGCGATGCCACTGGCCCGGCCGGACAGCGGGTGCCGGCGCAGGATTTCACGATCATCAACGCGTCAAGCTATGCCACCGGCAGCGGGCGTGGGTCCTATTTGCTGACCGGCAAGATTGTAGTGGTGACCAGTGGCCCGAAAAAGGGCCAGCGTTTTCACAAACTGTCAGGCAGCTTCCTGCGCCTGCTGGAGCCCGATGGGAATGACAGCTCGCTTCGCTGCATCCGCCAAGTGACCAACAATCGCTAGACTAAAACTTATTCCAGCGTCGGCAGTTCACTGTTGGCAGCCGGAATAGCGGGCAAAAGTTTTACCACCCCGTCGCCAACCGAATGCGCGGCTATGCCGCCAAACCAGACACCGGCCGAAACCGCTCACGCGTCTTCAAAATGGCTTCATCGCGTGCGTTTCCAGTCTGCGACAGAGCTAGATTGGCGTGCGGTATTGCGACTCGACACCAGTGGCCCAAGCAATGAAAACATCCAAAATTATCAAATTTTCAACCTTATTGTTCAATGACAAGGCAAGCTGAGTATCAGCGTCACTTGCAGAATTCTGACGGGATTGGGTTACCATGAGCGCATTTGGGCGAAAAAGCGGTATCGGCGGGATGGCTTCTGGCGCAAAGCCAAGCTTTGGGGTCGCGCGCCCAATGAAGGGCAGCTCCGATGCTGCCAAGGCCAATGGTGCGGGCAACGATCAGTTCCCGCCGCTTCCAGCTGAAAGTGCTCCTCCCGTTTCTAACGGCGGTGGCAGCAGCGCGAACCAGGGCGATGCGATGAGCCGCCTGGCAGATCGTATCAATGGTGTGGTCGACAACCAGTATCAGGCCGAAGGATTCGAAGCCTCGGTCCACAAGATCAAGGAACAAGTGCTGCCCCGCCTGCTTGAGCGGGTTGATCCGGAAGCCGCCGCAACCCTGACCAAGGACGAGCTCAGCGAAGAGTTTCGTCCGATCATTCTCGAAGTGCTGTCCGAGCTTAAGGTCACGCTCAACCGCCGCGAACAGTTCGCGCTGGAAAAGGTGCTGATCGATGAGTTGCTGGGCTTCGGCCCACTCGAAGAGCTGCTGTCCGATCCCGACATCTCGGATATCATGGTCAACGGCCCGAACCAGACCTACATCGAAAAGAAGGGCCAGCTGCAGCTTGCCCATATCCAGTTCCGTGACGAGCAACACCTGTTCCAGATCGCCCAGCGCATCGTTAACCAGGTCGGCCGCCGCGTTGACCAGACCACCCCACTGGCCGATGCCCGTCTTAAGGATGGCAGCCGCGTTAACGTGATCGTGCCCCCGCTGTCGCTGCGCGGCACCGCGATCTCCATTCGTAAATTCTCCGAAAAGCCGATCACGATCGATATGCTCAAGGACTTTGGTTCGATGAGCGAGAAAATGGCGACCGCGCTGAAGATCGCGGGCGCCTGCCGGATGAATATCGTCATTTCAGGCGGTACCGGCTCGGGCAAAACCACGATGCTCAACGCCTTGTCAAAGATGATCGATCCGGGTGAGCGCGTGCTGACCATCGAAGATGCCGCCGAGCTCCGGCTGCAGCAGCCGCACTGGCTGCCGCTCGAAACACGCCCGCCAAACCTTGAAGGCCAGGGCGCGATCACCATCGGCGATCTGGTTCGAAATGCCCTGCGTATGCGTCCTGACCGGATTATCCTCGGCGAAATTCGCGGCGCAGAATGTTTCGATCTGCTCGCCGCGATGAACACCGGTCATGACGGCTCGATGTGTACGCTCCACGCCAACTCGGCGCGCGAATGCCTTGGCCGTATGGAAAACATGATCCTGATGGGTGACATCAAGATCCCCAAGGAAGCCATCTCGCGGCAGATCGCCGAATCGGTCGATCTGATTGTTCAGGTCAAGCGACTGCGCGACGGCTCGCGCCGTACCACCGGTATCACCGAGGTGATCGGGATGGAAGGCGATGTGATCGTCACGCAAGAGCTGTTCAAGTTCGAATATCTCGACGAAAGCGACGACGGCAAGATCATCGGTGAATTCCGTCCCTCAGGCTTGCGCCCCTATACGCTTGAAAAGGCCCGCATGTACGGCTTCGATCAGGCCTATCTGGAAGCTTGCCTCTAGCTTCCAAACCGGCTCCGCGCCGCCAGCCCGAGTAGCGCAACGGCAGCCAGGAAATTCCACAGGAATACCGCTGTCCACGGCATGTAGCCCACGGCATCGGGATCGCTGCGACTCATCCGGCGGCGATCACCTAGCCAGGCGACAAGTGCCAGCGCGGCGCAAGCCAGTCCGGGCACCAGCAGCCACTCAACCCAATCCTGATCAAGCAGATCCCATAACTCCAAAGCTTGTCTCTCCCCCAAAGCTTGTCTCTAATTGCCACCGCGTTACAGCGGGCCGGTGGAAAGCACCCAGCAGCCCCTGTTCGCGCTTGGCTTGCGCCTGATTGCGGCTGCGGTGCTGGCAACCTTGTTGATGCTGGTCAAGTACACGGCGCAAAGCGGGGTTGCGCTAGCGGAGATATTGTTCTGGCGTCAGGCACTGACAGTGCCGATTCTGCTCGCGTGGCTGAGCTGGGGCGGGCAGGTGTTTCGCCTCAGAACCAAGCGCTTGCCGATCCATGGCCGCCGCGCTGTAATCGGCGTAATCGGCATGTTTCTGAACTTCGGGGCCGTGACGTTGCTGCCGTTGACCGAAGCGACCACGCTGGGCTTCACCACTCCCATATTTGCAGTGATCCTGTCTGCACTGCTGCTGCACGAACGGGTCGGTCCGGTCCGCTGGCTGGCGGTAGCACTTGGTTTTGCCGGGGTAGTGATCATCACCCAGCCTGGTCATTCGACCATTCCCCTCAACGGCGCGATGGTTGGCCTGGGGGCAGGCGTTGTGGTTGCGCTGATCAGCATTCAAGTGCGCGATCTGGCCCGGACCGACGAGCCGCTGAGCATCGTCTTCTGGTTCGCCGCGCTCAGCACGCCATTCCTTGCGCTCGCTCTGCCCGCCGTGATGACCGAGCATACACCCCGCCAATGGGCCCTGCTCATGGCAATCGGGGTGATCGGCGGGGCGGGCCAGCTGTTGCTCACCGCATCGCTGCGCTTTGGCCAGGTCGCCAGCGTGATCGTGATGGATTATTCGGCGCTGATCTGGGCCACGCTGTTTGGCTGGCTGGTGTGGGATCATCTGCCGCCAGTCGCAACCTGGCTGGGCGCTCCGGCAATCATTGCCGCCGGCGTTGTGATCGCCTGGCGTGAGCATAAGTTACAAGGACGCAGCCCGCCAGCAGCTGCCAGCGCTGCGGAATGAGGGAACATCTCCGCTAATCGTGCATTCACTTGGCAAGACGCATATACTAGCGTCATCGGATTCGAAGGAGAACACCATGTATCGCAAAGTCCTGACCGCGCTTGCCGCCACCGGCATCATCCTCAGCGCCGCAGCCTGCAACACCGTCAAAGGTTTGGGCAATGATATCAAGTCGGTCGGCGAAGCTGGCGACCGCGCGGTTCGCTGATTAGCAAAGGCCGCTGTTTAACGCGGGCGACCAACCTTGCGGGCGCGGCTTTCGCGGATCACCAGCCACACCAATAGCCCGATCGGTCCGGCCATCAGCGTGGCGAACAGGACCGGCAGCTGGACGATCCGCGAAAAGCCCTTGGCGTCGGCATCCTTGGCAATCCACAGCCCGGTAAACAGATCGAACGCCAGATAATGCGTCCAGCCGAGCACGATCCCGCCATCTGACTGGAACAATGCGCGGATGCCCGGAATCGAATAGTCGCTGATATCAGCGGATTTAGCGCCTGCAACCAGCCCGAAATCAACGCTGCCGCTGAACAGCAGCGCAAAAATCACTGCATAGCTCAGGCACAGCAGCCCGGCCCCCAGATACAGCACGCTGGTTGTGACCAGTGGCTTGCGAGGTAGTGCAGCTAGCAGCACCCAGCCGATCATCGCGATACCATTGGTCAGGCTGAACAGCGTCGTCCACATCAAGCTTGCTCCCGATCACCCTGCCAGCTCAGCACCGGCTTGCGCGCGGCCAGTGTTTCATCCAGGCGGCGACGCGGCGCGAAATGCGGCGCGCTTTTCAGTTCGTTATCGCCCGCCTTGGCCCGCGCAGCAAGGTGCCGCATCGAGCCGATAAAGCGATCGAGCCCGGCCTTGCTCTCGGTTTCGGTCGGCTCGATCAACATTGCACCATGGACGACCAGCGGAAAATAGATCGTCATCGGATGGAAACCCTCATCGATCAGTCCCTTGGCAATGTCGATTGTGGAGAATCCTTCGGCCAGCCCATCATCGCTGAAGAGTGCCTCGTGCATGCACGGGCCGCTTGAACCGAACGGCGCGTCGAACACATCATCCAGGCTACGCAGGATGTAATTGGCGTTAAGCACTGCGTCCTCGGCCACGCGGGCGAGCCCGTCTGCACCGTGGCTCAGGATGTAAGTCAGCGCGCGGGTGAACATCCCCATCTGGCCGTGAAACGCCGCCATCCGGCCAAAGCTGCGGGGATGATCGCGGCCAGCTGTCTCTTCCTCGATCAATTCGATCTGGCCATCGGCAGTTCGCGATACAAAGGGCAGCGGGGCAAACGGTACCAACGCCGCAGACAAAACCACCGGTCCCGAGCCCGGGCCGCCACCGCCATGCGGGGTGGAGAAGGTTTTGTGCAGATTGATGTGCATCGCATCAATGCCAAGATCGCCCGGGCGGACCTTGCCAACAATGGCGTTGAAATTGGCGCCGTCGCAATAGACGAACCCGCCCGCAGCATGCACTGCACCCGAGATAGCCTTGAGATCGGCCTCAAACAGCCCGCAAGTGTTGGGGTTGGTGATCATCACCGCCGCAACATCAGGCCCAAGCCGGGCTTGCAGTGCCGCCAGATCAACCCGGCCCGCTGCCGTCGCCGGGATATTCTCGACCCGGTAGCCGGCAAACGCGGCCGTCGCTGGATTGGTGCCATGGGCGCTTTCGGGAACCAGCACCACTTCGCGCGGATCGCCCCCGGCCTCCAGCGCAGCGCGGATGCACAGCAACCCGCACAGCTCGCCATGCGCGCCGGCTTTGGGCGTCATCGCAACACCGTCCATACCGGTGAGCGCGATCAGCCATCCGGCCAGCTGGTTGATCGTTTCCAGCGCGCCCCGCACCGTGCTTTGCGGCTGGAGCGGGTGGATATCGGCAAAGCCCGGTAGCCGTGCGACTTTTTCATTGAGGCGCGGATTATGCTTCATCGTGCACGAGCCAAGCGGGAACGGCCCCAGATCGATCGCATAGTTCTGGCGGCTGAGCCGGGTGTAATGCCGCACCGTTTCTGGCTCGGTCAGTCCGGGCAGCGCCAGTGGATCCCGGCGCAGGAACTTGCCCAGCGCGGGCAGCGGATCATGCTCTGGCGCTTCGATATCGACACCGCATTTACCTCGCCCGCCCAGCTCGAAAATCAATGGCTCTTCCAGCATCAGCGCACGGTCGCCGCTGGCGGTGGGGCTGCCGTGGAACACTGCGGAACCCATGGCAGGCTTCCATCCGGATGGGTTGGGGGCGTTCATGACAGGACTCCTTCAAGCGCCACCGCGAGGGCTTCGATGTCCTCGGCTGTGGTGGTCTCGGTCGCGGTGACGAGCAACCCGTTGGCAAGGCCCGGCGCATCGGGATAGAGCCGCCCCAGCGAGACCCCGCCCAGCACCTGCCGATCAGCCAGCTGGCGGACGACTTCGCGGGCGTCACTGGGTAGCATCACGGTGAATTCGTTGAAATATGCGTCGTTGAGCACCCGGATTCCGGGAATCCGCGATAGCCGATCCGCAGCCGAACGAGCCCGGGCGTGATTGAGGCGCGCCAGCTGATGCAACCCGTCACCGCCCAACAGAGTCATGTGAACGCTGAAAGCTAGCGCACAAAGTCCTGAATTGGTGCAGATATTGCTCGTCGCCTTCTCGCGGCGGATATGCTGCTCTCGGGTTGACAAGGTTAGCACGAAACCGCGTTTTCCCGCTGCATCCACAGTTTGTCCACAGAGTCTTCCCGGCATCTGGCGGACGAATTTCTCAGCGCAGCCAAACAGCCCGAGGTAAGGCCCGCCGAAGTTGAGGCCCACGCCGATCGACTGCCCTTCCCCAACCACGATATCCGCGCCCAGATGCCCTGGCGCCTCCAGAAGGCCCAGCGCTACCGGTTCGGTGACAACTGCGATCAGCAGTGCGCCATGCGCATGGGCGGCGGTGGCAATCGCGGCCAGATCGGGGATCCGGCCCAGAATATCTGGATACTGCACCACCACGCATGACGTCTCAGCGTCGATTGCGGCGATCACTCCGGCGGTATCAGGCGCGGCGTCCAGCTTTGGCGCGCGATAGTCGATCATATCGCCGGTGAATTTCGCCATGGTGGTGATGGTCGACACGTAATGCGGATGCAGCCCCCGGCACAGCACAGCCTTGCCCCGTTTGGTAATCCGCCCGGCCATTGCCACCGCCTCCCAGCAAGCGGTCGAGCCATCGTACATCGAGGCATTGGCAATATCAGTCCCGAACAGTCGGGCGACCTGGCTCTGAAACTCGAACAGCACCTGCAGCGTACCCTGCGCGATTTCGGGCTGGTAGGGCGTATAGGCGGTCAGGAATTCGCCGCGCTGGATCAGATGATCGACGCTCGCCGGAATATGGTGCCGATAAGCCCCAGCTCCCAGAAAGAACGGCACCGAACCCGCGCTGACGTTCTTGCCCGCCAGCGCCCCCATATGCCGCTCCACTGCCATTTCGCTGGCATGGAGCGGCAGCCCGGCTATCGGCCCGGAAAGTCGCGCGCTGGCGGGAACATCGGCGAATAATTCGTCCACCGAGGCGGCACCGATAACCCCGAGCATTTCGCTGCGGTCAGCAGCGGTTAGAGGCAAATAACGCATTGGATCAGAGCCCCGCTATATAGTGATCATAGGCGGCGCGATCCATCAGCCCGGCCAGCTCGGCCGGGTCGGACAAGGTCAGGCGAAACAGCCAGCCAGACTTTTCGGGATCGGTGTTGACCAGTTCCGGCTCGCCTTCCAGCGCTTGATTGACGTCGGTAACCGTGCCGCTGACGGGCGAATAAACGTCCGAGGCGGCCTTGACCGAATCGACCACGCAGGGCGCATCGCCTTTCTTGAGCGCGGTTCCAGCGGCTGGCAGATCGACAAAGGTGATGTCGCCCAATTGCCCTTGCGCATAGTCGGTGATCCCGACGGTTCCGGAAGAACCATCGACTTCAATCCATTCATGGTCCTGCGAATAATAACGAGTCATCGGGTGCGCTCCTCAGCGGTGGTAGCGATGGGGGACAAAGGGCATCGGCACGACGCGCGCTGCCAGGCGGCGACCGCGGACGTCGATTTCGAGAGCGGTATCGCAGGCGGAATGCGCCGTATCGACAGAGGCCATGGCAATCGGGCGTTCGAGGCTTGGTGAGAAACCACCTGATGTAACAACGCCAACCTCTTGATCATCTATAAACACTAGCGCGCCCTCGCGCGCCGCCATTCGGCCTTCCAGTGCGAGACCGATCCGCTTGCGCGCCGGGCCGGCGGACAGTATTGCCACGATCCGTTCCGCACCGAGAAAGCCGCCATCCATGCGGCGACGCTTGTTGATCGCAAACGCAAGGCCTGCCTCAACCGGCTCAGTCGCTATAGTCAAATCATGCCCATAAAGCGGCAGTCCCGCCTCAAGCCTTAGCGAATCCCGCGCGCCCAGCCCGATGGGTCTCACCTCTGGTTCGCCGCACAGCAGCGTGGCGATCTGCTCCGCCGCCTCGGCAGGCAATGAAATTTCGAAGCCGTCCTCGCCGGTGTAGCCTGATCGGCTGATGGTGACCGGCACCCCGGCAATCTCGAACTTGCCAAAATGCATGAAGGTCAGCCCAGCAAGCGGATATTCACCGCTGACATGCCGTTCCAGCGCCGCAAAGGCCTTGGGCCCTTGCAAGGCCAGCAGGGCCTGCTCATCAAGGTGATTGAGCGTCACTTCATCTGGCAGGAATTCGCGCAAATGGGCAATATCGTCCCATTTGGTCGCGCCATTGACCACCAGAAACAGACTGTCCGGCCAGCGCGAAACGATCAGGTCGTCGAGAATCCCGCCGTTCTCATCCAGCAGCAGCGAATAGCGCTGGCTACCCAGTTTAAGCGTGGACAAATCAATCGGCAGCAGGGCCTCAAGCGCCGCGTCCACACCCTCACCCGAGATCAGCAGCTGGCCCATATGCGACACATCGAACAGCCCGGCACTTTCCCGTGTCCACAAATGCTCGGCGATGATCCCCTCATACTGGACCGGCATCCAGTATCCGGCGAACTCGACCATCCGGCCACCACGCGCGCGGTGCCAGCCATCAAGCGGCAGGATGAGCACTTCCAGCTCTTCCACATCATCAATGTCGTAGGTTTCGCTCACAGAAAATTCCCGCACAGATAGCACCAGTCGTGGTGCCCCCTCTGTCACGGAAACCTGAGAGCTTTCCCCCGCTTCGTCCACTAAAGGACTGACAAGGTTACCCCTTCGGCGGCCCTGCCCAGCTGGGGCAGAACACTTTCCAGAGCATCGCTATCGATCCACGCGGTCCATTTGCCTGAGAGATTCCGGGGCGGTTGCTCCTTCGGCGCCCAGCGATCCGTTCGATGACGAATCACCGGGGCTCTCCCGCGCGATCAGCGACACTGGCGAAATGGCCGCTTCATCAGGTCGAGTCAACGGACCCTTCGCGTCATCCCCGCAAAAGCGGGGATCGCTGGCCGCTTGGGTCAAGATTGCATCGATGAGGCCAGCGGTCCCCGGTCGAGCCGGGGACGACGGATTTACCCCGCCCGGCGCGCGGCGCGCTGGATTGCATCGTGTTCGAACACAAACCGGCCGGCAGCTTTTTCGCGGGTCAACCCGACAATCGCCTGCGCCACAATATCCGCCTTGATCGAGCGGTATTTGCGGAACTCGCCGTGGAGCAGCAAATCCGCAAACGGGCTGACCAGCATGGCCGCACGCTCACCAATTCGCCGATCACCCCCGCGCGGGCCGCGCAACAGGCCGGGGCGCAGGAGATCCAGCCGGGGAATACCGATCTTGCCCAGCGCCTGTTCGGTCTCGCCCTTGACCCGCAAGTAGAAGTTCCTGGCCATTGGATCCGCTCCCACCGATGAAATCACGATCATCTGGCGAATTCCTGCGGCTTTGGCCGCCTTGGCGCAGGCCAGCACCAGATGCTGATCAACCGCGCGAAACGCCGCCTCGTCCTTGCCCGCTGCCGCCCAAGTAGTGCCCAGCGCGCAGACCAGCACATCGGCTCGGGCCGCTGCAATCGCATCGCCCCAATTCGCCGAATCCGCCACCAACAGTTCCATCCGTGCGCCCTTGGGCAACGGAGCCTCGCGCCGGGCGATCCCGATGATCCGAAAATCGCTGCGGCCAACCCCGTACTGGATCAATCGTGAGCCGACCAAGCCAGTCGCACCAACCACCGCAATACGTTTCGGATCAGACATTGCGCAATCCTTCGGGGGTCCGGCCGAAGATCCGGGCATGGGCCGAAATGGCATAGCGATCGGTCATCCCGGCGATAAAATCCGCAATGTGCCGGCTGCGCTCCGGTTCCGGCTTTGGCAGTCGCTCAGCCCAGGTTGCGTCCATTAGCGCCGGATCTTGCGCAAAAGCTGCATAGAGCTGGGCCGTAACCTCTTTCGCGCGATTGGCCGTGCCGATCTGTTCGGGATGGTAATAAAGCTTTTCGTACATGAAGCGCTTGAGGCGGCGTTCATCGTTGGCCAGCACGGACGAAAAAGCTGCGGTCGCGCGCGCCGCACCGCGGACATCGGCAACGTCCGCCATGCCCAAAGCACGCGCTGCAGTCTCGCCGATCACATCGTTGACCATCAGCCCGATCTGGCTGCGGACAAGCTCGCGCAATTGCCGTTCACGCGGGGCGGAAGGGAACCGCGCCTCGACCGCGCGCCATTGATCGGCGACGAAATCAAGCGTCAGCAATTCCTCCAGATCGAGGAAACCGGCCCGCAGCCCATCGTCGATATCATGGTTGTCATAGGCAATGTCGTCGGCCAGCGCTGCGACTTGTGCTTCGAGCGAAGGCCATTGGCGCAGGTCCAGCTGAAATGCTGCATCCAGTTCGGCCAGCGCCCAGGGCACCTGACCGACCGGACCGTTATGCTTGGCCAGCCCTTCGAGCAGTTCCCACGAGAGGTTCAGTCCCTCATGCTCACAATAAGGCGATTCGAGCCGCATCAGCACCCGCAGGCTGTGGGCGTTGTGATCGAAGCCACCATATTTCTGGAGCGCTGCATCAAGCGCCTCTTCCCCGGCATGACCGAACGGCGGGTGGCCAATATCATGCGCCAAGGCCAGCGCCTCGGTCAGATCCTCGTCCAGCCCCAGAGCGCGGGCGATGACCCGGGCAATTTGCGCGACTTCAAGGCTGTGGGTCAGCCGCACCCGATAGTGATCACCATCGGGGGCAATGAACACCTGGGTCTTGTGGCGCAGGCGGCGGAAGGCGATCGAATGAACAATCCGGTCGCGGTCCCGCTGATATTCGCTGCGCGGTCCCCGATTGAGCGCCCCCTCGATCGGAAACTCGCGCCCCCTGCTGCGGGTGGGATCAGAGGCGAAGGGGGCGCGGGTCAAGCTGGCAATGGGCCCTCGCCCATGATCCAGTCGACTGCAGCTTCGGCATGGATCCGGGTGCAATCATAGATCGGCAGGACATTGGCATCGACATCGACGATCATTTCCAGCTCGGTACAACCCAGCACAACCGCCTCGGCCCCGTCCTGCGCCAGATTGGTGATGATGCTCTTCAGCTCGCGCTCGGCCTGACGGCTCGCCTTGCCCAGCAGCAGCTCATCGTAAATGATCCGGTCAAGCGTATCGACGAAAGCCATCTCAGGCGGCAGCAGTTCGATATTCCGGGCGATCAGCTTTTGCCGGTAAAAACCTTCCAGCATGACATTGCGGGTGCCGATCAGTCCGGCCTTGCGGATACCGTTGTTCGCCATGCGGACCGCCACGCATTCGGCGATGTGGATGACCGGCACCGATACTGCGGAAGCCACGTCATCATAGATCTTGTGCATCGAATTGGCACCGATCACGATTGCTGTGGCCCCTGCTAGTTCGAGCCGTTTGGCGGATTCGCTGAGGATCCCGGCCGCAGCCTGCCATTCGGCCGCGTCTGAAAGGCGCGCCAGAGATGAAAAATCGAGGCTTTCGATCAGCAGCGGCGCGCTGGCCTGTTTGCCGACCCGGACCTGGACCAGGTTGTTGATGTGATCGTAATAGGTGCGGGTCGATAGCCAGCTCATGCCGCCGATCAGGCCAAGTTTGCGCAAAGTAAGTCACTCCTGCGGGAAATGCGGTGCCCCGTTCGCGGCGTCTTTAGGCAAGAGCTACCGCGCCGTCCAGCCGCAGCGTGGTCAGATAGCGGGCGAGCCCACGAACCGCGCGACATCCGCCGCGCTTTGCCCAGCGAGCTCCTGTTGCGGCATATGGCCGATCCGGGGGTACAGGATCAGTTTGCTGCCGGGGATCGAGCGGGCATACCAGCGCGCGCCGTCAGCATTGAGCAGCTTGTCCTGCTCGCCCCACATCACCAGCACCGGCAGCTTGAGGGTGGCCAGCCGGGCAGGATCGAAGCTCTGACGCTTGGCGGCAAAGCGGGTGATCGTCGCTTGCCGATTGCCCGGATAGCGCAGCAGTTCCCAATAGCGATCGACGGTCGCCGGAGTGATGAACGCCTGATTGGTCACGCTCTGGCGCAGACTTTTTTCAACCAGGCTGCGCGGTGTGATCCAGCGCATCAGCTGGTTGAGCCCGGGCAAGGCGGCCAGCTTGAAGCCAATATTACCCGGGGTCGGATTGACCTTGGGCGCGCCACCGGCATCAACCAGCACAAGGCTGCTGAGCCGCTCAGGATGGCTCATCGCATAACTCGCCGCAATCGCGCCGCCCATCGAATTGCCCGCCAATGTGAAGCGCTTAATGCCAAGCTTTGCGGTCACCTGATCGACCGTGGCTTCAAAAGCCGCCAGCGAATAGTCGCCGTTCGGATTTGGCCCGGTCAGTCCATGTCCGATCTGATCGAACCGTACCACCCGGTATTGCCCCTTAAGCGCATCGGCCCAGGCATCCCAGGTATGGAGATCATCGTTGGAGCCATGCAGCAGCACGATCACCGGGGCATCGCGCGAGCCTTCATCGCGCAGATGGACTGTCAGGCCGCTCCCCAGATCCACGAACTGCGAGGGAGGCGCAGCATATTTGGCCTTCATCGCAGTCACATCGGTATCGGGTGTGCGCAGCAGCAGGACGACAAGCCCCAGAACGGCGATCAGCCCTGTCAACCATTTCGCCGCTCGCCTCATGGTTTCATCCCCTTCACCCAGCGTTTCACGATATCAAGTCCATCAGGATCAAGGCTGGAGCGACCGACCTCGGGCATTGAAATTCCGCCTTCCAAACTGCCCATCCGGTAAAGCAGGATCGAATGCTCGGGATCGCCGGGCACGATGTCAAAATCCAGATTGCCCGAACCCCGTCCCGCCGCGACCGGGCGCTTGTTTATCCCGAATCTGGCTGGGTCAGCCTGCTCCCAGCGCAAATCAAGGCCTGAGTTGGAGGCCGAGCTGCGCGGATTATGGCAATGGGCGCAATTGGCATCGAGATAGCCGCGCGCGGCATTGGCCAACGGTGCCTTGTCGCGCGTCTCCCACAGCGGCAAGCGGCGCGCAACCGCTGGCACCGCATCAAGCTTGCCAGCCCGGTACAGCGCAGTCAGCCAGCTGGCCGAGAGATTGCGCGCCTTGGGGCCAATCGGGGTGACGGCACCGGACAGCGCATGGCATTCCTTGCACTGGTTCTTGTTCGGGATAGCATAGCTGATCACCACACCCGCCGGGGTGATAACCGGCACCCGCGCGCCCGCTAGCACTAGGCGGGCTTCGGTTTGCGCCGCGTTCCACTGATAGGGCAGCGCCAGCCAGCCATCGGCGCGGTGGAGCAGCACACGGGTTTCGATCAACTGGTTCCCAAACTTGAATGTCTTGATCAGCGCTGCGCCGATGGGCAAATCGAGCAGCCCCTCGCCCTGCGCGCGGGCCTTCGCTCCGGCAGGCAAATAGACAAACCGCAGCTTCTCAGCGCCATCGGACCACAGCGGAGTGTTGAGCCGATAAGGGGTTACCCCGGCAGCCGGGTGCTGGCCCGAGCCATCGGCGAAAAAACCGAATTCAGAGAGCGCCGCAGGGAATGTGCTGGCGGAAATCGCCGCATCGCTGACCCGCGCGACAGGTGCTGCGGCAACCGCGACAGCCGCGGCTGTAATCAGCAACGCCGAAACAATCAGCTTCATGCGCCAATCCGTGCCTCCAGCGCAGCAGGGGCACCAACGCCTGACGGGAGCAACGCAGCGCGCAGCGGTGCAGACTTGACCAGCGCTGGCTTTGCTTCTTCCGCGCCTGCGCCCTGACGCGGCAGATTAAGCGACATTGCCGCAATCGGACTGGTCACCGTCAACGCATCCGGCCCGCCAAGCCCATCCCAGAGTACCGGCGGTAGCGCCCCGCCAAATGCAGCCTTCAACTGCTCACCGCCGGGCAGTTGCGGATCATTGCCGCCGCCGATTACACGGTTTGCTCCGATCACCACATGGCGCGGATAAGGATTGTAAGTCTTGTCCGTGAACTTGTTGGTATAGGCAACGACCATAATCTGCGCAGTGCCGTTGTCCGACAGGACATTGTCGCGCACCAACACCTTGTCGTTGGCCATGATCAACACGCCGGTGCCGCGCAGCACTCCGGCAACGATATTGCCTTTGGGTGCGAAGTTCGGCGTATCGTTGCTGACCACCAGATTGTTCTCGATCACCGTGTTGCCGCCGCCCATCACCGGCAGATTGGGCAGATCGAACACCAGAATGCCGCCAGTGTTGCGGGTGGCAAGATTGCCCATGACCAGCGCATTGCGGCTATTCTCGATCTCGATCCCGGCGACATTGCTTTCGGCCACCGAATAGCGGACGGTGATATCCTTGCTCTGCCCGACATAAATGCCCGCATCGGACGCGCCCGAGATCTTGCAGCCATCGATCAGCACCCCGGTGCTTTCAACCGGATAAATCCCGTAAGCGCCATTGGTTTCCTTGGGTCCGCCAGTCCATTCCACGCGCACGCGGTAATAGACGATCCGGTCTGCACCCTTGGACTTGATCCCGTCGCCCTTTGAATTTTCCACCGCGAAATCGCGCAAGGTGACATCGTCAGACGTAACCAGCAGTCCCTCGCCCGCGCCCTGTTGGCCTGAGAAATCAAGCACTGTCGCCTCCATCCCCGCGCCGCGCACGCTCACGCCGTTCACATCGAGCGAGAGCCCGTCGCTGAGGAAAAACCGTCCTGCAGTCAGTTTTACCACATCGCCCGGCTGGGCAAGGATCAGCGCCTCCTGCAATCGCTGTTGCGCACCATCCCCGGCGGCGACTTCGATGGTCTTGGCGTGAAGCGGCAGGGCTGCACAAAGCAGCAATGCTGCGCCGATGGTTCTGGGTGCGTTTCTCATGGATGCTATGTTGAACTGACAGCCGTGTAAGTCAACCGTCGCCGTCCCGGACTTGATCCGGGACCGCTGGCCTCGTCATTCCGCAGCCGCGTCGACGAGGCCAGCGGTCCCCGCTTTCGCGGGGACGACGATCAGCGTTTCTCCGCAGCCAGTCCGCTGGCGCACAGCGCGGCGGAACTGGCGGTAACCTCGATCGCCTCGGCATCGCCAACCCGGCGCACTGCCCCGACATAGTCCCACAGCGAGCGCTTCTGACCCTTCAGTGCCTTGAGCTTTTGCAACTGGCCGATGCTGAGCCGGTCGGTCATCCGGGCAGCCATGCAGGCGGCATTGGCATCGGACAGGCCTGCTTTGATCATCGCGCTCTTGACCTGGCCATAGGCGAGCTTGGAAACACAGCCGCCCAGCGCCAGCACGGCGATCATCAGGGCGACGCGCTTCATCAGTGCTGGAGCGCTTTTATGATATCCTCGACCATCTTCTTGGCATCGGCGAGCAGCATCATGGTCTGGTCCATATAGAACACATCATTATCGACGCCGGCATAACCAACCCCGCCCATGCTGCGTTTGATGAACATGATGGTCTTGGCCTTTTCGACATCGAACACCGGCATCCCGAAAATCGGGCTGGTCTTGTCGGTCTTGGCAGCCGGATTGACCACATCGTTGGCACCGATGATGAAGGCCACGTCAGTCTGCGCAAATTCGCCGTTGATGTCCTCCAGCTCGAACACCTCGTCGTAAGGCACATTAGCTTCGGCCAGCAGCACGTTCATGTGGCCGGGCATCCGCCCTGCAACCGGATGGATCGCATATTTGACCCGGACGCCCTTGGCTTTCAGCTGATCGCCCATCTCGCGCAGCACGTGCTGGGCCTGCGCCACTGCCATGCCATAGCCCGGGATGATGATGACCTGCTCGGCCTCGCCCAGCAGGAAAGCGGCGTCTTCGGCGCTCCCGCGCTTCCATGGGCGCTGTTCCTTGGCCTCGCCTCCCGACGCCGACGGATCGACCCCAAAGCCGCCGGCGATCACCGAGATGAAGCTGCGGTTCATCGCCTTGCACATGATGTAGGAGAGGATCGCACCGGATGATCCGACCAGCGCCCCGGTGATGATCATCGCGGTGTTGTGCAGCGTGAAGCCCATCGCCGCCGCCGCCCAGCCCGAATAGGAATTGAGCATCGAGACGACCACCGGCATGTCCGCGCCGCCGATCGGAATGATCAGCAGGAAGCCGATCAGGAAGGCGAGCGCGGTGACAGTCGCGATCACCCACAATGACTGATCCAGCGTGAAATAACCGGTCAGGCCAATGATCGCGGCCAGCGTGCCAAGGTTGATGACATGGCGCCCCGGCAACATGATCGGCGCGCCGCTCATCTTGCCGGCCAGCTTGAGGAAGGCGATGATCGAGCCGGAGAAGGTGATAGCCCCGATGGCAATACCCAGGCCCATTTCGACCCGGCTGACCGGATCGATCGAACCATCCTCGCCCAGAATCCCAAACGCTTCCGGGTTAAGGAACGCCGCCCAGCCAACCAGCACCGCGGCAAAACCAACCAGGCTGTGGAAGGCCGCAACCAGCTGCGGCATATCTGTCATCTTGATCCGCCGAGCGATCACCCAGCCGATCGACCCGCCGAGGGCGATGGCGGCGATGATCTGGGCAAGCGTCACCAGATCGTCGGGCGAAGGCTCGGGGAGATAGCCACCAAGCGGGATCGGAGCCGAAACCGCCAGCGTCGTCACGACAGCCAGCGCCATTCCCGCCATGCCAAAACGGTTGCCTTTGCGCGATGACGCGGGCGAGCTCAGCCCGCGCAGCGCATAGATGAAGGCTACGCCGGACAGCAGGTAGGCGATCAGTGCCCAGTCAGGGATCGCGTGGAGCATTAGCGTAACCTCCCCTCCCCTTCAGGGGAGGGGCCGGGGGTGGGGCGATCCTTTTTCTTGTACATCGCGAGCATTCGCGCCGTCACCGCGAACCCGCCGAAAATATTGACGCTCGCCAGCACCACCGCCAGCAGCCCGAGCCACTTGGACGAGGCCGAACCCGCCGCCGCACTGGCAATCAGCGCGCCAACAATGATCACCGACGAGATCGCATTGGTCACCGCCATCAACGGCGTATGAAGTGCCGGGGTGACCGACCAGACGACGTAATAGCCCACAAAGCAGGCCATCACGAAAATCGAAAGAATTGAGATGAAATCCATTATTTCCTCACATACGAGACAAGAGTTCGGCTTTCTTGGCGTCAAACTCTGCCTCGGTTAACACCCCACTATCACGAAGCTCGGCCAGCTTCCGGATTTGATCAGGAATTTCGTTGGTCACCGATTGCGGCTTTTGCAATTCTTTCTCTGTTGGGAAGTGCCTTAGATTTTCAATTGCTTCATAGACCCCATCAAAAAATTCTTTATTTTCAAATGTCTTGAATGCCAGCTCATCGTGGGAAGTATGGAGACGCAAGACTCGATAGCCCATCATTGAAAGGGTTTCGACCGATGTGATCTTGGTAAGCGGAATCGTTTCGAGAACCTCGCCGAATATGCCCTTACGATAAAAGCACACTCGTTCGTTGGTTAGGACGAATTGCCCGTTATGTTGCTTTTTCGCACCCTTTCCCATCATATCGCCGATCCATCCATCAAGATGACCGGCGACCTTTTCATCGGCCTTGAGCTTTCCGCTAATGAAGGCTTTCAAGTGCCCAGTTTCTTTGCCTTTCATTGCAGCGTCACCCCAACAACCTCTCGCTCACAATCTTCCCGCCCCGCGTCAGCCGCACGGCACCGCTGACGGTCGCATTCGGCACAGGCTGCCCCCAGCAACATTCACTCCGCAGCATGCTGCGCCGGACGAGTCATATCGCCTCGTCCTGCAATCAGGCCCGCAATCGAGATGTCCTCGTCGATCTCGTCCCAATGAATTCCGCAGCGACTCATGAAAAAATCCTCGCGCTGCTGAGGTGTCGCGTGGAACAGCCTTGGAAACCATGCCAGCGGCACACCCAACGTGCGCCCATCCCCCAGATCCACCCACATCATGTTGTCGTCAAAACGCACGGCGAGCGGCTCGGGCGAGATGCTCATCGGGTCAGGAGAAGAAGACATTCCAGGCCCTTTCCAGTTCCGCGCGGTGGTCTTCGACAAGTTGCTGCACGCGATTAAGCACCTTACCGCTCAAACCCCGATTATAGGCTAGCCTGACATTGGGAGATAGCCAGAACTTTGCTTCATCCCGGTCAATCCGGACGTGAATATGCACCGGCTCACGCGGATGGCCCTCATTCCCGTAGAACAGGAACTTGAAGCCGTCGATGCGCAGCACCACTGGCATCAGCTTGCCAGCAACCTCTCATGCACAATCTTCCCGCCCTGCGTCAGCCGCACGGCATTGCCGATCTCTTCATCCAGCACCGGCTTGCCCGTTTCATTGTCCCAGAACGCCGAGAGGAAGTTGTAGAGGTTGCGCGCGAACAGTGCCGAGGCGTCGGCGGCGAGATGCGCCGGGGTGTTGGAAAAACCGATGATCTTGACCCCGTGGCGCACGACCATTTCATCGGGCTTCGAGCCTTCGACGTTACCGCCCTGTGCCACTGCCAGATCGAAGATCACGCTGCCCGGCTTCATCGTCGCGATCTGCGCCTCGCTGATCAGGCGGGGCGCGGCGCGGCCGGGGATCAGCGCGGTGGTGATGACGATATCCTGCTTGGCGATATGAGATGACACCAGTTCGGCTTGCGCCGCCTTGTATTCATCCGACATTTCGGTGGCATAGCCGCCCGCGCCTTCGCCTTCGATCCCGGCGACATTCTCCACGAAGATCGGCTTGGCACCCAGCGACATGATCTGTTCCTTGGTGGCACTGCGCACGTCGGTGGCCGAAACCTGCGCGCCCAGCCGCCGCGCGGTGGCGATCGCTTGCAGCCCGGCCACGCCTACGCCCATTATAAATGCCTTGGTCGCGCTGATCGTGCCGGCTGCGGTCATCATCATCGGGAAGGCCCGGCCATAGGCGTCGGCGGCGGCGACAACCGCCTTGTAGCCCGAGAGATTGGATTGCGAGGAAAGGATATCCATCGATTGCGCGCGGGTGATCCGCGGCATGAATTCCATCGCCAGCGCTTCCAGGCCAGCAACGGCATATTCGTCGATCCGGGCGCGCTGCACGAACGGATCAAGCCCCGCGACGACCCATGAGCCCGGCTTCACGCCCTTCAGTAGCGCCGCATCCGGCCCCTGCACGCCCAGCACGATATCCGCGCCTTTGACGGCAGCGGCGGCCTTCACCACTTCGGCTCCGGCAGCTGCATAATCGGCATCAGGGATCGAGGCACCGTCTCCGGCCCCCGCTTCCACCGCCACGCTGGCCCCCAACGCGATGAATTTCTTGACCGTTTCGGGGGTCGCGGCAACGCGATGCTCCCCGCTCGCACGTTCTTTCAGAACCGCGATGCGCTGCCCCTCGCTCATCGAGGGAGTCAGGAAATCAGCACGATAACAACGGCGGCGATGATCACGACTACTGGCACCGCCCACTTGATCAGATCGATAAAGCCCGAATAGGTCGATTCTGCCGCCTTCATGTCATTACCCGAAGTCATAGTCCGATCCCTGTATCCAGAAAGTTTGGTTCAATCGCGCGCTCTATCGCCGCAAGCCGCAACTCTCAAGGCGCAAAAGCAATAGGGCCAGTCACAATCCTCAACCTTAATTCGGTCTTTACCCCTCGGCGCTATGGCAGAACAGACACAATTGGGGGCCCTGCGGAAAAATGGCGGAAATCGAACAGCGCCTGCTGATGCTGATCGATGATGAACCGGCTCAGTGCCGGCTCATCACGGCATTGGCTGCCCGTGAAGGGTGGCGAACGCTGATCGTCCGTGATTCGGAGACGGCGATTGCCACGCTAGGTACGCGCCAGGGCATGCAACTGGCCGCGATCGTGCTCGATCAATGGGTTCCGGGCGACGATGCCTGCTCGCTGATCGCCGAACTCAAGAGCCGCCGCCCGGCCCTCCCGATCCTGATGCTCACCACCAGCGCGTCGCCGTTGCTGGCGGTGGAAGCCATGCGCGCCGGGGCCAGTGATTATCTGGTCAAGCCAATCGCGCCCGACCAGCTGATGCAGGCGTTGCGCGCGGCCACTACTCGCGAGGCTCCGCGTGATGAGCTGATGCCGATGACCGAGAAAATGCACGGCACGCTCGATTTTGACGCTATGATCGGTGCAGCTCCAACGTTCCGCGCTGCCCTGGCAGTTTCCGCCAAAGCGGCACGTGGCCACACTCCGGTGCTGATTGAGGGCGAGAGCGGGACCGGCAAGGAAATGCTGATCCGTGCGATGCACGCCGCATCTGCGCGCACGAAGGCACCGTTCAGACTGGTCAATATTGGCGGCATTCCGGGCAATTCAATCGAATCTTTGCTGTTCGGTCATGAAAAGGGTGCCTTCCCCGGTGCCTTCGATCGCCAGATCGGCGCGCTGCAGCATGCCGATGGCGGCACGCTGGCGCTGGACGAGATCGACCGGTTGCCGCTCAATGTGCAGGAGCGGCTGCTCGAATCGCTGACCCGCAGTGATGTCCGCCCGATCGGTGCAAGCCACAGCTTCCGTGTCGATGTGCGACTGATTGCGGCCAGCAACTTCCCCTTGCGTGATCTGGTCGAAGCCGGACACTTCCTGCCCGAGCTGTATCAGGCAATCAGCGGCGTCCATGTCAGCCTGCCGCCACTGCGCGCGCGGACCGGCGATCTTTCGGCGCTCGCCCGCCACTTCCTGACCCGGATTGGCGAACAGCCGGGGCTGCGCCCACTGGGGATTACCGACAGTGCTCTCTCACTGCTTGCCGCTTATGAGTGGCCGGGCAATGTCCGCCAGCTTCAGGCTGTGTTGTTCCGCGCGGCCGTGTTCTGCGATGGCGATGCGCTGACTGCTGATGATTTCCCGCAGCTGTCTGACTTGCTCGGCGATGGTAATCATACACCAGGTCAAGTGATGCCGGAAGGTGTGGGGGTGATGCTGTATACCTCCGACGGCAATTTGCGCCCGCTGGAAGACATCGAGGGCGATGTGATCCGCCTCGCCATCGGCCATTACCGCGGGCGGATGACCGAGGTCGCGCGCCGCTTGGGTATCGGTCGCTCGACGCTTTATCGCAAGCTGGGCGATCTGGGGATTGATAACGCGGCGTAAGCCGGGCTAGCCTGTCGCTCATGACGGACAGGCCATTCAATTTTACCGGGCGCACGGCGCTGATCACCGGGGCAGCATCGGGGATTGGCGCAGCAACTGCCAAGCTGCTGGCCGAACTCGGCGCGGCGGAACTGATCCTGGTCGATTTCGACGAAGCGGGATTGGCCACGCTTGAGGTCTGCTGTGAGCGGCGCGACTTTGTCGGCGATGTTGCAGACCCCGCTTTGTGGGAAAAGATTGGCAGCAAGTTGCATCAGCTTGATCATGCCGTTCTCAACGCCGGGATCGCCGGTAATGGCAAGACCATCGCCGAGATGCAGTTTGCTGAGTGGCGGCGTACGCTTGCGACCAACCTTGATGGCGTGTTTCTGGGCCTGCATATGGCCATGCCGCTGATGGCCAAGGGCGGCGGAGGAAGCATCGTGATGACCGCATCGGTCGCAGCGGTTCGCGCGGTTTCGACAATTGACTATGGCGCCTCGAAGTCCGCAGTCGCCCATATGGCCAAGATTGCCGCGCGCGAAGGCGGGCCGGATGGAGTGCGGGTCAATGCGATTGCCCCGGGCGGGGTGGATACCCCGATCTGGGATCAAACCGATACTTTCGCCCGCCAGGTCAAACGGTTTGGCAGCCGCGAGGCGGCGATCCGCGAATTCGGCAAGTTGGGCAGCCCGATCGGACGGTTCGCCACCGCAGAGGAAATCGCCGGGCAGATCGGCTTTCTTCTATCGGACATGGCAGCGACAATCACCGGAGCGGTGCTGGTCAGCGATGGCGGATTTTCGGTTTAACCTGCCGGGAGCTGACCAAAGTCAGTCAGCGCCGCATCGCGCAGGCCGCGCCAGACGTGCATTGCTTGAACAGTCTCGGCAACATCGTGAACTCTGAGCAGCTGGGCGCCCGCATCGAGCAGATTTGCCGCTAAAATGAGCGAGCCGCCAAGCCGTTTGTGGGCCGGGGCTTCGTTGGATAGCGCACCGATCATCCGCTTGCGGCTTGCACCAACCAGCAGCGGCTGGCCCAGCGCATGAAACAGCGACAAGCCGTTCAACAAGGCAAGATTATCCGCCAGCGATTTGCCGAACCCGATGCCGGGATCGAGGATGATTTTCTCGCGTGCGATGCCCGCTGCCAAGGCGGCATCGCGGCGTGCTTTCAACCAATCGAACACATCTAGCAGCACGTCCTGGTAATTGCCGCCATCGTGCAGCGCCTCGCCCTCGCCAGGGGCATGCATCAGGACGACCGGGGCCGAGGAACGTACCGCAAATTCAAGACTGCGCGGATCATGGCGCAAGGCCGAGACATCGTTGATGATATGCGCGCCTGCGCCCAGCGCAGCTTCCATTACCGCAGGACGGCGTGTGTCGGCGCTAATCGCTGCGCCCATTGCCGCCAACCGTTCGATGGCCGGGATGACGCGCTTCAGTTCGTCGCCTTCCCACACCGCCGCCGCACCAGGACGGGTTGATTCCCCGCCGACATCGATGATCGCCGCGCCTGCTTCAAGCATTGCCGCAGCGTGGGCATGCGCTTCGTCGGGATCGTCGAGAAATTTTCCGCCGTCCGAAAAACTGTCGGGCGTGACATTGAGAATGCCCATGATCTGCGGCTGATCGAGCGGGATCGTGCGGGCACCCAGTTGCAGCGGTGCATGGCTCGCTTGAAGCGCCGCCCACTGCGCTGCGCCTTCCCCTGCCAGTGCATCGGGCAGCCGGGCCAGCGCATCACCCATATCGGGCATCGCAATCCGGCTGCGCTGGACGATTTCCCCTCTGCGCCGGACGATGATGGCAAACCGGCTTGCGTAGGCCATCCCGCCGGCCAGGCGGATTGCCTCACCCTCTTCGCTCTGCGGCGATTGAGCCAAGGCAATCGGGCGAAGGTAAAGGGTGTCGCTCAAGGCTCGGTCGCCAGCAAATAGAGCTGGCGGATTGCGTCGAGCGGTTTCAGCTCACCTTCATGCTCGATGTGCCAGAAGCTCCAGCCATTGCACGAGGGCGCGCCCTGCAGCTTGGCGCCAAGCCCGTGGATCGAGCCGCTGTCAGCGCCGGACAGCAAGGTCCCATCGGCGCGGACCGAAGCGACCATCCGCCGCTTCTTGTCCGAAACAATCGAACCCGGCGCAATCCAACCGGTTTCAACCAGCTGTCCGAAGGCGACTTTGGGCGCGCTTTTGCCAACCTGCATCGTCGTGAGCGCGCTTTCGTCAAGCGGCAGCGCCAGCTCGATCCGTTCCATTGCGACTTCGCGATAAAGGCTTTCCCGCTCGCAGCCGATCCATTCCCGGCCCAGCCGTTTTGCGACCGCGCCCGTGGTGCCAGTGCCGAAGAACGGATCGAGCACCACATCGCCCTTGTGGGTGGTGGCGAGCATGACGCGATAAAGCAGAGCCTCGGGTTTTTGAGTCGGGTGGGCCTTCACGCCATCACGCTTGAGCCGTTCCTGTCCGCCGCAGATTGGCAATACCCAGTCAGAGCGCATCTGAAGTTCGTCATTCAAGGTCTTCATAACCCGGTAATTAAAGGTATAGCGGCTTTTCTCGCCCTGCGACGCCCAGATCAGCGTTTCATGTGCGTTGGTAAACCGCGTGCCCTTGAAATTGGGCATCGGATTGGCTTTGCGCCAGACAATATCGTTAAGAATCCAGAAGCCCAGATCCTGCAGGATTGCGCCGACCCGGAAGATATTGTGGTAGCTGCCGATCACCCACAGCGAGCCATTGGGTTTCAGCACCCGGCGCGCTTCGGTCAGCCACTCACGGGTGAATTTATCGTATGTGGCAAAGCTGTCAAACTTGTCCCAGGCGTCGGTCACTGCATCGACATGGCTGCCATCAGGCCGGTTGAGATCGCCGCCAAGCTGGAGATTGTATGGCGGATCGGCAAACACCATGTCGACGCTGGCATCAGGGAGGCTGCGCATGGCCGTGACGCAATCGCCAGGAATGATCTGTCCCAGCGGCAACTCAAGTCTGACGTCGGCTTGGCGCGCAGCTTCCTTCGCAGCCCGAAAACGTGCCCGATCACCGACCAAAATCTGTCCCATACTGCGCGTCTAACCCCCTAGATTGCCCTGCAGGGTGAGTCATTCGGTTGCCGCCGTCAAGCAGCGACTCCGCGGGAATCCTAGCGATTCATGGTTAACATCAAGTAAGCAGCAAGCGAACGAAACAGGCCCGGCACAGCATATAGAGTCCCGTGCACCTGCTGAGACTCGATATGTAGTGGTGTGACTTTGCGGACTCTGGCGCGAAAATTATTATCGTCGGCCCACTCAGCCAGGCGGCAAGCCAGGATCAATTCCGGTCATCTTGGCCGACACATCCCATAATCTGCGCGCGAGATCCGGATCCCTGGCCATCCGGGTCCGCCACGCCTTGCCCGAATGTCCGCGCATCTCACCCAGCCCTTGCGGGCCGTAATATTCGCCCGCCTGCACATCCGGCGCGCTGGCCGCCTGCAGCGCCGGCCAAGCCCCCTTGGCAGCAGTGTTGAGGAGCAAGCCAACCATCGGCACAGCAGCGCGAAACGGCCCAGCGTGACGCATCAATTCGGTTGCGGCAACGCCAGGATGACAGGCCAGCGCAGTTATCGGTGATCCGGCTGCACGCAGGCGCCGATCAAGTTCGAACAGAAACAGCAGATTGGCCAGCTTGCTGTCTGAATAGCGTTTGGTGCGATTGTAACTCCGTTCAGCGTTGAGATCGTCCCAGTCGAGGTTTCCTCGGGTATGAGCCAGACTGGCGGTGATGACGACCCGCGATCCCGGTGTCTGGGCCAACTTTGGCAACAACAGCGAGGTCAGGGCGAAGCAGCCCAGGTGGTTGACCCCGAACTGCAGCTCGAAGCCTTGCGCGGTGCGGGTCAGCGGCGGGAACATCACACCCGCAT
Organism: Novosphingobium sp.; assembly: GCA_031372185.1. GTDB lineage: Bacteria > Pseudomonadota > Alphaproteobacteria > Sphingomonadales > Sphingomonadaceae > Novosphingobium. The sequence goes on along the minus strand of JANMKT010000049.1, from coordinate 4,875 downwards.
TGTTGAGCAGCACATCGAGCCGCGGCTCCTTCTCCGCAAGTTCGGCCGCAGCCCGAATGCTGGCGATGTCCGCTTGATCCAGTTGCAGAAAAGCCAGATCAGCGCCCGAGGTTTCCTGCCCGATCTGCCCCATCGCAGCTTCTGCCTTGTCCTGGCTGCGGCATGCCAGCAAAACCCGCGCGCCTTTGGCCGCGAGAACCCGGGCCGCCTCATAGCCCAATCCGGTGTTCGCGCCGGTGACGATGAAACATTTGCCAGACTGATTGGCGACATCCGCGTTGGTAAATCCGCTCATAGGACAGGCTCCACTCTGGCCACCGGGGCAAAGCTGCGACGGTGATGCGGGGTTGGACCATATTCCTGCAGCGCCGCCAAGTGCTGCGCGGTTCCGTAACCCGCGTTGCGTTCCCAGCCATAATGCGGATGCTGCTGGGCAAGGCTCCTCATCAGCCGGTCACGGTGTTCTTTCGCGATGATCGATGCGGCGGAAATACACGGCTCCAGCGCATCACCGCCGACAATCGCGCGGGCTGGCCAGATCCACCCGGCCTGGCGGCCGTGCGGGGTCATATTGCCATCAATCAATACTGTATCTGGCGCAGTTTCTAACTGTTCGCACAGCGCATGCACCGCCAGCGTCATCGCCAGCATGGTCGCTGCAAAAATATTGATCCGGTCGATCTCATCGGCCTCGACCAAGCCAATCGCCCAGCGGCAACTGGCCTTTATCGCCGGTTCAAGCAGTACACGGCGCTTGGACGAAAGCTTTTTGGAATCATCGATACCGTCCGGTGCATCCGGCCCGAGCACAACCGCCGCTGCCACGACCGGCCCAGCGAGCGGCCCGCGCCCGGCTTCATCGACACCGATGATCAGCGGCCGATGCAGGACCTTGGCAGACTGAAAAAAGATGGGCATTCTCTCCGACATGTTGCGATCCCGCTGGCTCATAGCCCTATCCGCCCTCACCCTGCTGCTCACAAGCTGCGGCGCCACGCAATCTGGGGAAAGCAAAGTCGCACTGGCCGCTTTGCCCTTCACGGTGACCGAAATGGCCCGGTTTGACGAACCCTGGGCCATGACGTTCCTGCCGGGCACACCCTATGCGCTGATTACCCAGCGGGACGGCAAGCTCAAGCTGTGGCAGCAAGGCGCGCAACCGGTCGAGGTGGTGGGCGTGCCAGCGGTTGACTATGCCGGTCAGGGCGGATTGGGCGATGTGGTACCGGCTCCGGATTTTGCGACCAGCGGGACACTCTACCTGAGCTACGCCGAAGCGGGCCCAGGCAACACCCGCGGCGCGGCTGTGGCTCGGGCCAAGCTTGATCTGCAGAACGCAGTTCCCCGGCTGAGCGACGTCACGGTTATCTGGCGTCAGTTCCCCAAAGTGACGGGCGACGGGCATTATTCGCACCGGATCGCCTTTTCACCCGACGGCAAATACCTCTTCATCGCCTCGGGCGAACGGCAGAAGTTCGCCCCGGCGCAGGATATGCGACAGAATCTTGGCAAGGTGATCCGTCTGCTCCCCGATGGCACCCCTGCCGCAGGCAATCCGTTCGCTGCGACAGGCGGCGTGGCAATGCAGGTCTGGACGCTCGGCCACCGCAACATTCTGGGCCTCAAGTTCGATCCGCAAGGGCAGCTATGGGATCTGGAACATGGTCCGGCCGGTGGTGACGAGCTTAATCTGGTAAAACCCGGCCAGAATTACGGCTGGCCACTGGTTTCAAACGGCGATCACTATGATGGCAAGCCGATCCCGCGCCACGTCAGCCGCCCCGATTTTGCTGCACCCGCGATCAGCTGGAACCCGGTGATCGCACCGGGCGATTTCATCTTCTACTCGGGCGCGATGTTCCCTGAGTGGCGTGGCCAAGCGATCATCGCCGGGCTCGGCAGCGGTGGTCTGGTCCGCGTCGCGATTGAGAGCGGAACAGCGCGTGAGCTTGGGCGGATTCCCTTGGGTAGCCGCATACGCGAAATTACCGAGGCCATAGATGGAGCGATCTGGGTGCTTGAAGATGGCGACAATGCCCGATTGCTTAGGCTTTCCGCCAGGAACTAGGGTTTCCGTCGACAAGGGCGCGCGCGCGCCCTATCCGCGCGGCCCTATGACTGCCCAAAGCACTCTCATTCCGCTCGATAATGTCGATCCCGCCCTGGTTGAGGAATTGCTCGACCGTGCGTTTGGATCGGAGCGTCACCTACGAACCGCCTACAAACTGCGCGAGGGGATGGACTGGCTTCCCGCGCTGAGCTTTGCCGCACTGGACAGCAGTAACCAGTTGGTCGGCACGATCCAGTGCTGGCCGGTGGCGCTGACCGATACGGCTGACCGCGCTCACCCGATCATCATGATCGGCCCGGTAGCCGTGCTGCCCGAACATCAGGGCCTAGGTTACGGCAAGGCGCTGATGCTGGCCAGCCTCGGCGCGCTCAGCCCTGAAGCACCCTTGCCGCAGATAATGATCGGCGACCCGGAATATTACGACCGGTTCTTTGGCTTTTCGAACGCCCATACCGGCGGGTGGAGCCTGCCCGGCCCGTTCGAGCAGCGCCGCTTGCTCGCTCGCATCGATAACCCGGCGGCCCTCCCCCGCGAAGGCATCCTCGGCCCTTGGCGTAAGTGACAGGTTCTGGCAGGGCAAATGCCATGCCATATGAGCCGCCGCCAAACCTGACCGGACTTTCGCTGGCCGAGATTGCCGCGCTGGTCGAGGCACGCGAATTGCCGCCGGTGGATCAATGGACCCCTGCGCATAGCGGCGACAGCCTGATGCGGATTGCTGCGGACGGGCGCTGGTATCATGATGCAAATGAATTTGGGGACGGCGAGATCAAGCGGGCTGCGATGGTTCGCGCCTTTGCCAGTCTGCTGATCCGAGATGCGTCAGGTCAGCACTGGCTGGTGACCCCGCATGAGCGCCTGTCGATCGAGGTTGAGGATGCGGCTTTCATCGCCACCGACGTCGTGCGTCAGGGCGGTGCGCTGGCACTGCGGCTGGGCACGGACGATCTGGTAATCGCCGGACCTGACCACCCGATCATTGCCCGCGGTGATCCCGATACACCTGCGCTTTATGTGGCTGTTCGCCATGGCACCGAAGCGCGGCTCAACCGCAGTACCTATCTGCAGCTGATTGCGCTGGCGGACGATGATCTGACCGTGACCAGTCAGGGCGCAATTTTTGCGCTGGTGCCGGCATGAGCCTTTTGGCCACGCGCCTCCACCGCCTTCACGCGGAGGGCCATGCGCTCGAATTGGGGGATTTGCATGATGAGGTGGAACACGCCCCCGAGCAATTGCGCGCCGCAGCGGTCCTGGTGGCTGTTACCGAGCGAGAGCGGCCCGGCTTCCTGCTGATCCACCGCCCGTCCAACATGCGCTCGCATCCTGGGCAGGTCGCCTTTCCCGGCGGCAAGATCGATCCGGGCGAAACCCCGGTCGAAGCCGCCTTGCGCGAAGCGCATGAGGAACTGGGGATCCACGAACGCGATGTGACCGTGATCGGGGCCAGCGATGTCTACCGCACCGGCTCTGGCTATGCGATCACTCCGGTGTTCGCCGTGGTTCCGGCCGATCTGGACCTCCACCCCAGCCCCACCGAAGTCGCCGCGTGGTTCGAGGCACCGGTCGATTTCGTGTTCGATGCCGCCAATCACCAGCATCAATCGGCGTATTGGCAAGGGCGTGAGAGGCGCTACATCGAGATCATGTGGCAACAGCATCGCATCTGGGGGGTGACCGCCGCCATCATCGCCAATCTTGCGCGGCGGATCGATTGGGCCAGGTCCGACAATGACTGAGGTTCTTCCGCCCGCCGAATGGACCATGCGCGCCGACCTTGCCGCGCTGATCAAAGTGCTTGGCACCGGCAACGCCCGCTATGTCGGCGGCGCGGTGCGCGATACGCTGCTGGGGATCGCGGTCAAGGACATCGACATCGCAACGCCGATCGAGCCGCGCGAGGTGATGCGGCGGCTCAAGGCAGCGGGCATCCGCGTCATCCCGACCGGAATTGATCACGGCACCGTTACTGCGCTGCTGGATGGCGGGCCGGTGGAGATCACCACGCTGCGCCATGACGTTGCCACCGATGGCCGCCGCGCAACGGTGGCCTTTGCCAGCGAGTGGCAGGACGATGCCGCGCGGCGCGATTTCACCATCAACGCGCTCTATGCCGATCCGGCGTCGGGTGAGGTTTTCGACTATTTCGGCGGATTGGATGATCTCAAGGCGCGGCGGGTGCGGTTCATCGGCGATGCTGGGCAGCGCATCCGCGAGGACCATTTGCGGATCCTGCGCTATTTCCGGTTTCAGGCGCGGTTTGGCTCACAGCCTGCTGATCCGGCATCGGAAAATGCCTGCGCCGAATTGGCCGCAACGCTCAAAGGCCTGTCGTGCGAACGGGTCGGCATGGAAATCTTCAACCTCCTCGCCCTGCCCGATCCCGCGCAAACCGTTGCGCGAATGGCGCAGCTGGGCGTGCTGGGGGTGGTGCTGCCCGAGGGTGATCCTGCGGCACTGACGGCGCTGGTGGCGGAGGAGCAGCGGCAAGGGGTTGCGCCAGATGCGCTGCGACGCTTGGCGGCGCTGTTGCCTGCCGATCCAGAACTGGCCGGGCAAGTGGCGGCAAGGTTCCGCCTGTCAGGCGCGCAGAAAAAGCGGCTGATAAGCGCGGCCGGGCGCCTGGAGGATTTCGCGGGCGCGCTGCATGTCGATTTCGCCGGGGACTTTGACGGAAGCCCCAGCGTCGGGGCCCGTCGATTTTTGCGGGCGTCCAAGCGGATCGCGCGGCGTTTCACCGTTTTCGCCAAACTTGTTACGGCCGTTCTTGGCCATTTCCTGCTGCATCTTCTGGGCGCCTTGAC
>JANMKT010000033.1:0-3271 GCA_031372185.1 Novosphingobium sp. | reverse complement strand
GCCCGCGATCTCGATCTGGGTCAGCGAGGACTACTCGCGCGCCGCGCCCGGTGGCACCGGGGCGGCCAAGTGCGGCGGCAATTACGCCGCCAGCCTCGTGCCGATGGCCGAAGCCATCGCCAAGGGCCACGACCAGGTCGTCTTCCTCGACGCCGCCGAACGCAAGTGGATCGAGGAACTGGGCGGCATGAACCTGTTCTTCGTATTCGCCGACGGCACGCTGATCACTCCCCCGCTAGGCGGCACGATCCTGCCCGGCATCACCCGCGACAGCCTGCTGGCGCTGGCCGCCGACGAGGGCCTGACGGTGCGCGAGGAGCGCTACAGCATCGACCAGTGGCGCGACGATTCAGCCAGCGGCAAGCTCACCGAAACCTTCGCCTGCGGCACCGCCGCGGTGGTCACCGCGGTCGGCAAGGTCGCGGGCAAGCACGGCGAGTTCGCCATCGGCAGCGGCGGCCCCGGCCAGCTCACCCAACGCCTGCGCAACCGCCTGGTGGCGATCCAGCGCGGCGAGGCCCCCGATCCGCATGGCTGGGTGACGCGGCTGGCTTGAGGCGGGGTCGGCGCGAAATCAGTTTGTCCACGAACGACGCCTTTTCGGACAATCTAGCGGCCTCGGCGACTCCTCCAAACTCGCCCTTCGTTAAGATTGACTCATCGATAGATATTGGCTGCCTACACCATCAATTCGGTGAAAGGGCCCCACGATACGCAACGATCAGGCCGACCCACGGAACGGCGATTGTCACATCAAATCGGAATTGGCCATCGCTCTCGGCTTCCCAGCTATTCCCGCGCGGTAGCAGGAGGCCGGGCATCGGAATGCCTAGAACGGACCAAAATCGTGGGATGAGCGTCAGGCGACCATTTTCAACGACAAGGGCAAGTGCAAATGTTGCTAAGCCAAAGCGTTCGACGAGAAGATGGCGGCTGCGCCCTTTGCCACATGTCTGAAATGAGTTGAAACGACGGTTGCCGAATGACCGTGTCCAAAGCTCGCCACCATTTTCCGGGGAAAAAGCGACTGTAACGGGAACATCATTTCCGCTCTTCGGAAAGCCTACGATGCTCGCAATCAAGCGCACTACCGGTCCCTTGCCGCGAGTGACATCGGCTTTACCGACCCAATTCCTGGGGGCCGAGCTATCGTGCAGTTGCCTTATCAAGGGCGGCAACGAGTCGAAAGCAGAGCCAAGCACTTGGCGATATATAGGGCCACTTTGGCCTTCGTCGCGAAAACCGTTTTTGATCGTGCGACCTGCAAACATTTCATCATAGTCCGCAAGGTCAAGTGCATGCGTTGCCGCACGTGCGCCGGCTGAAGGGACTTCACCGCGCAGAAGTTTGCGGACGATAGCCTCGATCGCCATCGACGGAATGTACGGCCCATCATCGCCTTCGGCAAGCAAATGCCAACTGCGCTCCACCGTAAGCGAACCTCTGAGACCATGAGCGTGAACATACATTCCACCGCGATGTTCGCCGAACTTCATCAGGTTGAGCACGACGTAGAACAAGCGAGAGAATGGTTCGAATGACGGCAGTCCAAGGTTCGCCCGCGCCTTGGCAAGCACGTTCAAAACTCGATGAAGTGATTCTGGGACCGGCCCTGCACCCATCCAGATGTCAGCGAGGGTCGGATGTTCTGGCGGGAGCACCTGCAAGTCAGGCACATCGACCAATGAGAAGCGTAAATTGCGTAACGGAAGCTCACCCGGAACGGCGACGGTGTAGCGGCGACTTTCGGCGAGTCCGATACCGTGACCCTTCTTTCCTTCTCGGGTCAACTTCACTGGCGCTCCGGCATAGCCAACCACAGCGCGCATCACATTGAGGCCGATGCCTGCATAGGGTGACGGGGCAATGCCGCCCTCGACGCTGACAATGTCCATACTGCTGGCCATCTCGCGCAGAACTGCTGCGGTCAGCACGGGAAAGCTGCTCACGCCTGAAAGGACGAACACTCCAGCCTGCCGGGCCCGTCCGTCGAACTGAGAGACACCAAAGACGAAATCGGCGGCGTCGGCGAAATCAAGATAATTAACCCCGGCCTGGATGCAGGCGTCGATGATCCGATAACGGTCACTTCCATAGTCTTGGAATGGGCCGGAGGCATCGACCACCAGATCGGGATGTTGCTCAGCGAGCGCTGATGCAATGTCGCGCCTATCCAGAACAAGCGAAACGGCTTTTGCGGATCCAACGTAGTCGGCACAAAACGCCTCTGCCTTGGCCCGGCTCCGGCCGCAGATCAGAAGTGTCAATCGCGGGAGATCGGAAAGCAAGTGGACAAGCCGTCCACCGAACACACCGTAACCCCCGAGTATCAGGATTTTCAGTGAGCGTCCCTCAATCTCGTCAGTCATAGCATACGCGCGCGGTAGCGTTCAGCGGGAAGCCAACACGTCTCACGTTTACCGAATAAGCGATACCGGTTGCGCGCGACTAGCCGATAGATCGGATCGCGAACGAAGGCAGGTATAACGCGAAACAGCGACATCAACCGCCATGGCAAGCCAAGGCCTTCGTAGATGGCAATGACGGCATCGCTGTCCTTGCGGGCCTTTCCTTCTTCGATAACCAATATGCTGGTTGGATCAGTCGGGTCCAATCCGTGCTGGCGGAAAAGCGTTTCTCCGACAGGCCCCTGCATTGAGGCTAGATAGAAGCGCTCGGCTTTATCGTGGTTCAAAATGAACTTTGCGTTCGCCGAGCACAGGACACATTCAGCGTCGAATAACACGATGGAACCTGCAGCGAGGATTGCCTCAATTTCTGAGTTGGGCGCGTCTAATGTGACCATCATCAACCAGCCTAGCGGAAGCCGATGAATATTTCATCGGCGAATTGGCCCAATGATCGCAAAACGCGGTCCCACATACCGACACGAATGTCCGCAATTGCCGCTTGTCGCACCAAAATCGGACAGTCAGCAACCCACCCAATTCCGGACAATGGTTTTTACTTTCCTACACTTCGCAAATCTGGCTCGTTCTGCGTGATGAAATCGACCGCGTTCCGCAACGCCCCTTCCGTCCACCGACCCGTCCGCAAAAATCGCAGGGTGACGCTTCGCCGCGCGGTGAGGCGACTTTTCTTGGCGGAAAGGCTGGGCTCGGTGGGCAAGGGTGACGGTCCGGCGATTTTTTACCCTTGGACCGTGGTCCAAGTGGTCCACGCCCCTCGACCACCCTCGATGGGATCGCGCCTGAGCGAATTGAGCGGGCAAGACGCTCGTCGCTTACGCCGCCGCGATCAGCTTGGCTGC
>JANMKT010000082.1:0-28163 GCA_031372185.1 Novosphingobium sp. | reverse complement strand
ACCTGTTTGGCTTCCAGCGCAGCGCGGACATCGGCCTCACTGGTTTCAATCCCGGCCGAGATCAGATCGCCGATCAGCTTGCGGACCACATCCTCGTCACCCGATTCCTCAAAATCCGCCTGGACCACGCTTTTGGCGTAGGATTCTGATTCGGCTGCTGAAAGCCCCATCAGTTCAGCTGCCCACTGACCCAACAGCCGGTTGCGGCGAGCATGGATCCGGAACTGGGTTTCCTCATCATGGGCAAACTTGGCCTCTTCGGCACGCTCACGATCGTTGAAAGTGGTCATCTTGGTTTCCCTTGGTGTGCAGCCCGCTCAGCCAGCCGGTTTTGGCGGCGGCGGAACCTGATAGGCATCGTGGCAAGCCTTACACGCCGCAGCGGTGCTTTCAACCGCTGCGGTGAGCGCCGCGTGATCATCGGCCTGAGCTGCAGCGAGCAGCGCTGTGGCGGCGCTGACAAAGGCAGCTGACCTGGCATCGAAATCAGCCCGGTTGGTCCAGATCGCCGGCTTTGCGCGGGTTCCGGGGACATTGCGGGTGCTGGCGGGGAACATGGCGGACAGCGCGCTGGCCCATTTGGCCAGACCTCGGGCCGGGAAGGCGGCTTCCTTGACCGAATCCGCCTTGGCTGCCGCCCCGCGAACTGCGCTGAGCGTGACTGCCGACATCACCATCGCCGCCTGCCGGGCATTGACGATATCCTGCAGCGCAGCTGCGGGCGGGGCAGCGGGCGCACGGACCTTGGCCTGCACGCCCCAGGCGGCGATCAGCAGCGCGACTCCGGCAACAATGCGTGCAACCTTCATGTCCTAACCCTTTCAGCCGTTCATCGTGACCACGACTTTGCCGATGGCCTTGCGATCGGCGAGTAGCGCAATCGCCTCGCCGCCGCGTTCGAGCGGCAGTGTAGCAGAAATGCGCGGATTGATCTTGCCTTCCTTGAGCAGGCGGAACAGCTCGGCCACATGGGCGGCGTTTTCCTTGGGATTGCGGGCCACGAAGGCACCCCAGAACACCCCGCAAACGTCACAGCTTTTGAGCAAGGTCAGATTGAGCGGCAGGCGGGCGATGCCAGCCGGGAAGCCGACCACCAGAAAGCGGCCTTCCCATGCGATCGATCGGATCGCGGGTTCGGAATACTCGCCGCCAACGATATCGTAGATCACATTAGCGCCATTCGGTCCGCAGGCAGCCTTGAACTGGTCGATCAAGGTCTTGGACTGTTCGCGATCGAACGGCGGGTGGCCATAGATCACCACCTCGTCCGCGCCTGCCTCGCGCGCGACCTGGGCCTTTTCCTCGCTGGAGACGGCAGCCACCACCCGCGCGCCGAACGCCTTGCCCAGCTCGACCGCAGACAGCCCGACGCCGCCGGCCGCGCCCAGGATCAGCAGCGTATCGCCCGGCTTGATGTGGCCGCGATCCTTGAGGCCGTGGATCGTGGTGCCATAGGTCATCAGGATCGAGGCGGCGGTTTCAAAGCTGACCCCCTCGGGCACGGCAAACAGCCGGACAGCATCGACACAGACTTTTTCGGACAGGCCGCCATTGCCGATCCCGGCCAGCACCCGGTCACCGATTGCCCAACCACTCACACCTTCGCCCAGCGCCTCGATCACGCCCGAGATCTCGCCGCCCGGGGCATAGGGCCGCTCAGGCTTGAACTGATAAAGATCGCGGATCATCAGCGTATCGGGGAAATTGATCGCGCAGGCCTTGACCGCTACGAGGACCTGACCGGGGCCGGGGGTGGGCACGTCGATCTCGTCTAGAGTGAGCGTTTCGGGGCCGCCCGCGGCGTGTGATCTAAGAGTTTTCATGCTGGGGCTCCGGTTCCTGTGGCGAGCCAGGGCAGATTGACCCGCGCGCCAGTTTCATACGTGGTGATCGCCGCATCGCGGGCCAGTGTCAGGCCCACTTCGTCCAGCCCGCCGAGCAGGCAGGATTTGCGGAACGGGTCGATCTCGAAGGTAAAGCGATCCTGAAAACGGGTAGTCACTGTCTGGTGTTCAAGGTCAATATGGACCGGGTCGGTCCTGGCAATTTCGAGCAGCCGATCGATTTGCGCCTGCGGCAGAACCACGGTGAGGATGCCGTTCTTGAAGGCATTGCCCGAAAAAATGTCCGAGAATGACGGCGCGATCACTGCCTTGATGCCCAGGTCGAGCAGCGCCCAGGCGGCGTGTTCGCGGCTGGACCCGCAGCCGAAATTGTCCCCCGCAATCAGGATCGGCGAGCCTTTGAATTCGGCCGAATCGAAGATATTATCGGGATCTTCGCGGATCGTCTCGAACGCGCCGCGCCCAAGGCCTTCGCGGCTTATCGTCTTGAGCCATTTGGCCGGGATGATCACATCGGTATCGATGTTCGCCCGCCCGAACGGAATCGCCCGGCCGGAAACCTCGCGGACCGGATCCATCAATCAGTCTCCGGCGCGTCTTCGGGATGGGACTGTTTCTTCGCCGCATCGGCGCGTTCCTTGCGGCGCGAGGCATAAAGCAGCGCCGCAGCCAGCGCCGCCGAGCCAATCGCAGCCCCGGTCATGGCGGCTTTGCCGGTCCAGCCGGGTTTGTCGGTCTTTTTGGTCATGGGATAGCTATGTCGATGTGGGGGGAGGGTTTCAAGGGCTGGCGTTGAAAATTTGGTTCACGCAGAGGCGCGGAGACGTGGAGTGATTGCGTTTGAGGGGTGGATTTATAGCGTATTTCGATGAGGAAAACGCATAAGCCCCTCCTCTTCAGGGGAGGGGCTGGGGTGGGGTTTCTCCTTCCACGCGGGCTGGCGCGGGTGGAGAAACCCCACCCCACTGCGACTAGGCAGCAGAGCTGCCAAGTCTCGCTGCCCCTGCCCTGAAGGGGACGGGGGAACCGGACTCTATTTTCTCGCATCCCCGTTCATGCTGAGCCTGTCGAAGCACTGTACTTTTCTTTGTGCCTCACGCCAGACGGCTAGGAGAAGAACGACCCTTCGACAAGCTCAGGATGGACGGGGTTGGGAAGGCAGTTTCACTTGTCAGGCGCACTGCGCTTGGGCCGCCTCTCCGAAGCCTCGACCGGCGTGGCAATAAGCGATTGTCCGGATCTGTGGAATCGCACTTTCTTGACCGTGTCGGGAAACGCGATCTCTGGCGGGATCTCCACGGCCTGCTGACCTCTGGATTTGAAAAGAGTGGTCAGGAAAATCATTGGAGAAACCTGCGCCCGTGGCTGTGATTGGTCAATAGGATGGGTCCAAATTGGGCTTTGAAGTGGTAAACCTTATTGGCGGTTTGGATATTTTACCGAGAACAGCTGCGGCTCAAGCCACTGGGCCAAATTTTCTACATGCGAAATTGCTTTGAGTAAGCTTTTCCTTGAAACATGAATCTTTGGGTTCATGAATGACCACCCCAAACTTCCCTCTTCTGGAAGCAGGTCAAGTTCGCTCTCGTGGGCGAAAAATAATGAGCGCCTGCCATTTTTGAACACGCCTCTGTGTCCAACGCTCATATTCGTAATTTCCGTAGGGTGCTGCGCATCATTTCGCGCCAAAACAATCTGTTCAATTACATCAAAATCGAATGGTCCATTTTCCCAGTCAATTTTTGTATAATTCTGAAAACAAGCGCGAAAACCGCGCAGGAAGCCAAATTTTTTGAACGTCGTCTTGTGCTGTACCTGACACGTGATCCCCAGTTGACGCTCCCACTCCGAAAAGTAGAGCTTGAGGGAATCTGATAGCATTGAAACGCAAGTTCGACCGATAAGCTCAATGGCCGCGTCTGCTTCAATCCATTCAACGAGATAGGCTGGCTCCGGGTCTTCACTGTAGGCAGGTACAAACGGTGGTTCTTCATCCTCAATCAATCGCTTGCGTTCGACGAACGGATCAACTGCGGCATCGTAGAACGTTCGAATGAACTTGGTTCGCTCAGTTAAAAAATATTCCACATCCATCGGTACGACTGAGCCTCAAGTTCTACGTTTCACCCCACCAACTCCCGAACATCCGTCAACCGCCCCATCACCGCCGCCGCCGCTGCCATCGCCGGGCTCACCAGATGCGTCCTTGCCCCCGGTCCCTGCCGCCCGACAAAGTTGCGGTTGCTGGTGCTGGCACAGCGTTCGCCCGGGGGGACTTTGTCGGGGTTCATGCCGAGGCAGGCCGAGCAGCCCGGCTCGCGCCATTCGAGGCCGGCTGCGATGAAGATCTTGTCCAGCCCTTCTTCCTCGGCCTGGCGTTTGACCAGGCCGGAGCCCGGAACGACGATCGCCCACTTCACGCCCGCGGCCTTGTGGCGGCCCTTGAGGACGGCAGCGGCGGCGCGGAGGTCTTCGATCCGGCTGTTGGTGCAGCTGCCGATGAAGATGTTCTCAACCGCGATGTCAGTCATCTTCGTGCCGGGGGTGAGGCCCATGTAGGCGAGCGACGCGCGGGCGGCGTCCTGCTTGGAGGGATCGGCAAAGCTTTCCGGCGCGGGGACGACCCCGCCAATCGCGACCGTATCTTCGGGGCTGGTGCCCCAGGTCACGGTGGGTTCTATGTCTGCGGCCTGGATCACCACACTCTTGTCAAAGCGCGCCCCGGGATCGGTGGTGAGCGACTTCCACCATACCACCGCGCGGTCCCAATCATCGCCTTTGGGGGCGTAGGTCCGGCCCTTGAGGAAGGCGAAAGTTTTGTCGTCGGCTGCGATCAGCCCGGCGCGGGCTCCGGCCTCAATGCTCATGTTACAGACGGTTAGGCGGCCTTCGATGCTCATCTCCTCGAACACGCGGCCGCGATATTCGATGACATGACCGTTGCCGCCCGCGGTTCCGACGACGCCGATGATGTGGAGGATCAAATCCTTGGGGCTGAGGCCAGTGGGCAGTTCGCCCTCGATCCGCACTTCCATGGTTTTCGATTGGGTCAGCAGCAGCGTTTGCGTCGCCAGCACATGCTCGACCTCGGAAGTGCCGATGCCAAAGGCCAGCGCGCCAAGCCCGCCGTGGCACGAGGTATGGCTATCGCCGCAGACGATCGTGGCGCCGGGCAGCGAAAAGCCCTGCTCCGGCCCGACAACGTGAACGATGCCCTGTTCGGCATCGGCATCGCCGATATAGCGGATCCCGAAATCGGGGGCGTTGCGCGCCAGCGCTTCGAGCTGCGCGGCGCTTTCCAGGTCGGCAATCGGCACGCGCTGGCCCGCGGAATCGCGCCGCGTGGTGGTCGGCAAATTGTGATCGGGCACCGCCAGTGTGAGATCGGGGCGACGGACCTTTCGGCCTGAAACCCTGAGCGATTCAAACGCCTGAGGGCTGGTCACTTCGTGGACCAGATGGCGGTCGATATAGATCAGGCAGGTGCCATCGTCGCGGCGCTCAACCTGATGAGCACTCCAGATTTTCTCATAGAGGGTGCGGGGTATGCTAGCCATCTGGTTGTCCTAGCCCCAGCATGCGATGAATCGCAAGCAATGGTCATGGAAATGTCAGGTTTGAACGCCTACATAAACCACATGACCGCCGCACCGCACTATTTTCCGATCAAGATTCTCCCCGATGACATCGACTTCATGGGCCACGTCAACAATGCCCGGTATCTGTCGTGGGTGCAGGATGCGGTGCTGTCGCACTGGCACAAGCTCGCCCCGGCCGAAGCGGTGGCGGCGCATGGCTGGGTCGCGCTCAAGCACGAAATAACTTACCGGAAGCCCGCATTCCTAAACGATGACGTGATCGCCAATGTCCTGCTGGAGCGGATCCAGGGCGCCCGCGCTTTTTACGAAACCATCGTCAAGCGCGGCGAGGAAGTGCTGGCCGAAGTCAGATCAAGCTGGTGCTTCATCGACATCAAGACATTGCGCCCGGCCCGAATCGGTGAAGAGATCGCCGCGTTCTTCCTGCCCCCGCGCGAGTCGGCGGAGGACTGAGCCGATGGGCTGGCTGTCGGCCGCAGCAATCGTGTTTGCCAGCGTGCTGGCGATGGAGGGTGTGGCCTGGGCCAGTCACAAATACATCATGCACGGATTTGGCTGGGGCTGGCACCGCGATCATCATGAACCGCATGACAAGCCGCTCGAAAAGAACGACCTGTTCGGCATCGCTGGCGCTGTGATGAGCATTTCGATGTTCGCCATCGGCAGCCCGCTGGTTCGCGGCACTTCGGCGTGGGAGCCCGGCACCTGGATTGGCCTTGGCGTCCTGATTTACGGGATCATCTATACGCTGGTCCATGATGGGCTGGTCCATCAGCGGTATTTCCGCTGGGTGCCCAAGAGCGGCTATGCCAAGCAGCTGGTCCAGGCGCACAAGCTCCACCATGCGACGATCGGCAGGCACGGTGGAGTCAGTTTCGGGTTTGTGTTTGCGCGCGATCCGGTGGTGTTGAAGCGCGAGCTGGCGGCGCAGGCGAAGGCCGGAGTGGCGGTGGTGCGCGAAGCGGTTCGTCAACAGCCGTCGTCCCGGACTTGATCCGGGACCGCTGGCCTCGTCGATGCGAGGGCGGAATGACGAGGCCAGCGGTCCCCGGTCACACCGGGGACGACGATTCTCCGGCATAGCGCTTCGCGGTCTCGCGGATCAGCGCAATCATGTTCGGCACACCCTGGGTGCGGTTGGAACTGAGCTGGTTTTTCAGATCGAACGGCGCCAGCGCGGCGGCCACGTCCATCACGGCGACCTCATCGGCGGGCTTGTCCTGCACCGAAGAAAGCACCAGCGCGATAATCCCCTTGGTGATCGCGGCGTTGCTGTCGGCGAGGAAATGGAGCTTGCCCCGCGCCGCGGTGGGATAGACCCAGACACTGGCCGAACAGCCGGCAACCCGCGTGGCGTCGGTCTTGAGCGCGTCTGGCATCGGCTCAAGCTCGCGGCCCAGCTCGATCAGCAGCCGGTAGCGCTCATCGCCTTCGAGGAAGAGATATTCGTCGCGGATGTCATCAAGGCTGCGCATGGGGTGGGCCTTAGCCAATTCGTCATCCCCGCGAAAGCGGGGATCGCTGGCCTCATCAATCCGAACTCGCATCGATGAGGCCAGCGGTCCCGGATCAAGTCCGGGACGACGATTATAAATCCACCCCGGCGGCAATCGCTTCCAGCTTGCGGATGCGTTCCTTGAGGTCGGAGATTTCGATCCGGGCGCCGATGCCATAGGTTCCGGCACTCGCGCCGCCTTCGATTTCGGGGTGCCGCTGGTGCGTTTCCAGCTCGCGAGTCTTGAGTGCCAGCCAGCCGTGCCAGCCCTTGAGCAGCGCCGCTGCGATAACACACAGGCCGATCAGCGAGGCGGCGGCAATCAGGAGATATTCGCTGTCCATTGCGGGTGCTCCTTCCTTCGGGGAGGGTCCAGCACGACCCCTAGCGGTCGCGCAGGCTTTCGATTTCAGCGGCAACCTGCTGGCTCCGCTGCCGTTCGGAACTGTTGGCATCGGTGGTGATGCGTTCCAGCACTTCGAGGCGCTTGCGCAGCGCGATCACTTCGCTTTCGAGCTCCAGCTCACGCGGAGTGTGCTCGCCATCGGGCAATTGGTCATAGCTGCCGTCGGACACTTGGCGGCCGCGCGATTTTCGCCCGGAAATTCGGCCATTGCCGCCGTTCATCGCATAGTAGCGGGCTTTGAAGATTGAGGTGATCGATACGATCAGAATGATCATGATCACCATGATTTGTCCGCCTGACATAGTCTCTATTCTCCTTGGCCAGTTTTGGGGCCGGGTTGGTTTAATTCACCGAAGGATCGCGCAGATCCTCTATTGCTGCGGCCAGATCCTGACCCTTGTCCGTGGCGATGCGTTCCAGCACCCGGACCCGCGCCTCGAGCCGTTCGGTATGGGCAGCATATTGCGCGGCTTTTTCAGCCGTCTGGCTGGCGGTCAGTTCAAGCTGGCGCTCCTTGAAGGCCAGGCGACGCTTGTAGCCTTCCATCAGAATCGCGCTCACCGCGATGATTCCGATAACAACGGCGCTCAGCGCCATGAAATCACCGAAGCTCATTTCGCATTCTCCCGCTTGCCCAGTAGCGCTTCAACCTTGCGATCATCGCGCAGGGCTTCGATCTGATGGGCAATGCTATAGCTCTTGTCGGTAACAATCTGCTCCAGCACGATCATGCGATCCTCGAAACCTTCGAGCCGCTCGGTCAGCCGGGCGTTTTCCCCGCGCAGCGCGGTGTTGACGGTATCGGATCGGTCGGTCTTTCCGCCCCATTCATCCTCCACCGCGTAGCCGTGCCTGGCCCTGATCCAGTTGTTCACCAGCCAGCCGATCGTGCTGATCGCAATGATTGCGATCACGAAATTTTCGCCAGCCCATTCCATCAGCGGACATCCTTTTCGCGGGAATCGAGCAGGGCCTCAACCTTGCGGCTATCGCGCAGCGCCTCGATCTGGCTGGCGACATCATAGCCCTTGTCGGTCACGATCCGCTCAAGGACACGGACGCGCTCTTCCAGTTCGCGGGTGTGGCTGGCGTATTGCGCGGCCTTTTCGGCGCTTAGGCTTGCGGTTGCATTCACCTGCATTTCGGCGATTTTCTGCCGGTGCCTGGTCCAGATGCCAATGATCGGAATGGACAATGCAAATAGCGGTATGAAGATCCAGATGGTTTCCGGTCCCATGATAATTCCCCCAATTTGGCGCGCTCAGCGCAGCCGTTCGATTTCGTCGGACAGGCGCGGATTGGCGCTGACGTAGTAGAGCTCCACATCGGCCAGGCGGCGGTCGATATCGCGGAACGAGGCTCGGACATCGCGGGCGGTGCGGGTGGGCGATTGGCGCACTCGCTGCCAGAATTGCTGCTCCTGCCGGTCGACATAAAGATGCGCCGGTTTTTTGGGACCAAAGATGCCGATACCCAGATAAATCACCGGAATAAACCCCATTCCCATCAGCGTCAGAGCAACGGTACCCAGCCGGACCCAGAGCACATCGACCCCGGTGTAGTCGGCGATTCCGGCGCAAACGCCCATGAATTTGCCGTTGACCTTGTCGCGATAAAAGCGCGTGCGCGGGCTGTTCATTTGGAAGTCCTCCCCTTCTTGGCGAGCATCCGGTCAAGCTCGCGCAGCGGCTGGTTATCGATCTCGCGGTCATGCATCAGCCGCGCCGGTTTGAAATCGGGATTGTCGCTGGAGACCAGCCGCTCGACCGTATCCATCCGGTCGTCGAGTCGGCGGGCGAGGGCATAGAGCTCCTCGAGCATCGACTCGTCATCGACGGTCAAGGTGGCGGCGGTTTTCCAGTGTGTCACATAGTGGAGAATGATCCACGGCAGGCCAACGAACAGGGTGCCAACAACGAATACTGTAGTGAAATCAAGTTCCACGGGCTCAATCCTTCTTGCTGACGGCGTCGCCTTCCAGCGCGCGCTTCATGGCTTCCAGTTCTTCGTCGATCTTGTCCGCCCCGGCGAGCGCGGAGATCTCGTCGGCCAGGCTCGGCTTGGCAGTGCCATCTGCCAGGCTCAGCGCATCGGCGCGGCCTTCGGCATAATCGACCCTGCGTTCGAGCTGGTCGAACCGTGACATCGCCTCATCCACCCGCTCGCTGGCCAGCAGCGTCCGCAGCTTGACCCGGTTCTCGGCGCTTTCAAGCCGCGCGGCAATTGCGGTCTGGCGGCTGCGGGCTTCGCGCAGGCGGGTCTGGAGCTTCTCGATGTCGATCTCATAGGCGCGCAGGGCATCGTCGAGCACGGTGATCTCGGTCTTGAGCTGATCGGCCATGTCGCTGGCCTTGCGCTTTTCGACCAGCGCGGCGCGGGCCAGATCCTCGCGGTTCTTGGACAACGCCAGTTGCGCCTTCTCGGCCCAATCGGCCTGGAGCCGGTCAAGCTTCACCGTATGGCGGTGCATTTCTTTCTGATCGGCAATCGTCCGCGCCGCGCTGGCGCGAACCTCAACCAGGGTTTCCTCCATTTCGAGGATGATCATCCGGATCATCTTGTGCGGATCGTCAGCCTTATCCAGCAACTCGTTGAAATTGGCGGCGACGATATCACGAGTGCGTGAGAAAATGCCCATCCAGGGAACTCCAGTAGTAGGGGTAGGGGACCGACGGAGGCGTTCAACCTCGGTGTCGACGCGAGAAGTGCGGCGGGTTTCGCCGGTCAGGGTTTGGGCCGGCGCACGCGGGTGGCGGAGGGACTTAGGCTCGCCAGCGGGGGTCCCGGAGAGTTCCGGCCCAAGGGGGTTAAGCGGGTCAAGATCCAGCGGATCGGCCATGCCCGTGATCAAGCCTGCTGCGCCTGCGGCGCGCTCTTGGTCAGGGCGAAGGCCGGGGTGCTGTCAAGCTGCTGCGACAGCACGAAGACATTCATGGCGAGCACCGCAATGACGCTGGCGAAGATTGCCCGATCGAGCTTGCTGGACTTGCGGAGAGTCTGGATGTTCATGGCCTTAACCTCGTAGAAGCATCGCCAGAGCGGCGGTTGTTCATGTCATAGCAAGCACCGTGCCAAACCATCAAAACCGGGTAAAACAGACAATTCCCATGCCATTCGACCAACAACATTTGGTAAGACTTGCGAGGTGTTGGGAAATTTCGCTATAAGTTGGGTATGGATCGCGAAACGCAATTCCTTGGGCAATCCGGCGCCTTCCTCGATGCGGTCGAACGCGCCAGCCGCGCCGCGCCGATGCGCCGCCCGGTGCTGGTGGTGGGCGAGCGCGGGACCGGCAAGGAATTGATCGCCGAACGGCTCCACCGCCTCTCGGCGCGCTGGGGCGAGCCGCTGATCACGCTGAATTGCGCGGCTTTGCCGGAAACGCTGATCGAGGCGGAGCTGTTTGGTCATGAAGCAGGGGCTTTCACTGGCGCTACCAGAGCGCGCGCCGGAAGGTTTGAAGAAGCCGACAAAGGGACGTTATTTCTCGACGAACTGGCGACACTGTCGATGGGCGCACAGGAACGCTTGCTCCGCGCGGTCGAATATGGTGAGGTCACCCGGATCGGCTCGTCGCGTGCCATCATGGTCGATGTCCGGATTGTCGCGGCCACCAACGAAGATCTGCCGCGCCTGGCCGAGCAGGGCCGGTTCCGTTCCGATCTGCTCGACCGGCTGAGCTTTGAGGTTATCACCCTGCCGCCGCTCAGGGTGCGGGAAGGGGACATCTATGTCCTCGCCGAATATTTCGGACGGCGCATGGCGACCGAACTCAATTGGGATGACTGGCCGGGCTTCTCAACCGGGGCGATGCAGGCGCTGGAAGACCACCAATGGCCGGGCAACGTCCGCGAGCTGCGCAATGTGATCGAGCGCGCGGTCTACCGCTGGGACCAGTGGGACCAGCCGATCGCCCATATCGTGTTCGACCCGTTCGACAGCCCGTGGAAACCGGCCGCGATGCCGCGAGCGGAACAGCCGGGCGAGCAATCCGGTCCCACTGCGGCTGCAATGCCGATGCAAACCCAGTTTGATGCGATTGAAGATTTGCGCAGCGCAGTCGATGCGCACGAACGCAGCATCCTCGAACATGCACTTGGCAAGCACCGCTATAATCAGCGGCAAACGGCGAAGGCACTGGGGCTAAGCTATGACCAGCTGCGCCATTGCATGAAAAAGCACGGGTTGATGGAGCGGGGATAAGGCGCGTCTGATCCCGCTTGCATTCCGCACAAAACCGGCCTATCCGCCCCTCACTACCCCGACATTGTTTGCAACGTTAGGGCTGGCGCCGAAAGGGGCCGGCGCGAAACTTCGTTGTCGCAATCTCGG
Organism: Novosphingobium sp.; assembly: GCA_031372185.1. Lineage (GTDB taxonomy): Bacteria > Pseudomonadota > Alphaproteobacteria > Sphingomonadales > Sphingomonadaceae > Novosphingobium. The sequence continues at coordinate 16,487 of JANMKT010000082.1, read as the reverse complement.
CCAATGGAAAGGCAACGCGGAGCAAGCATGGCGAGTATCGCGCGGATTACAGAGGTTGTTGAACCGGAGGCCGCAGCCCTCGGTTTCGATCTCGTGCGCGTCAAGATCTTCGGGCGCAGCGAAGCCGGTGACGGCGAGGAGCGGGCGCTGCAGATCATGGCCGAACGGCCCGATACCGGCCAGCTGGTGATCGAGGATTGCGCCGCGCTGTCGCGCCGGATTTCCGACCGGTTTGATGCGCTGGAAGAAGCCGGCGATGATGTGATGGAGGGCGCTTATCGCCTCGAAGTCAGCTCGCCGGGGATCGATCGCCCGCTGACCCGGCCTGCGGATTTCGCCAAATGGGCCGGGCATGAAGCGCGGGTGATGCTGCTCTCACCCGTAGACGGAAACCGCAAGACGGTGCAGGGCGACCTGATCGGCATTGAGGGTGAGACTGTCACTCTGGAAGACCGCAAATCCGGCCGGGTGGAGTTCCCGCTGGCCGATATCCATTCTGCCAAGCTGGTCCTGACCGACCGCTTGATCGCCGCAACCCGCCCGCTCGATAGTAGCGGCGCCGACGAAATCCTAGAAGAAGTGGAAGAGTAACCGATGGCCAGTCCAATCTCCGCCAACCGCGCCGAACTGCTCGCGATTGCGACCGCGGTGGCGACCGAGAAGATGATCGACAAATCGATCGTCATCGAGGCGATGGAAGAAGCGATCCAGAAATCGGCCCGCAACCGCTATGGTGCGGAAAACGATATCCGGGCCAAGCTTGATCCGCGCACCGGCGATCTGCGGCTGTGGCGCGTGGTCGAAGTGGTTGAAGAGGTTGAGGACTACTTCAAACAGGTTGACCTCAAGCAAGGCGAAAAACTCCAGCCTGGCGCTGCGATCGGCGATTTCATCGTCGATCCGCTGCCCCCGGTCGATCTGGGCCGGATCGATGCCCAGTCGGCCAAGCAGGTGATCTTCCAGAAGGTCCGCGATGCCGAGCGGGACCGCCAGTATGAAGAATTCAAGGACCGCGCCAACGAAGTGATCACCGGGGTGATCAAGTCGGTCGAGTTTGGCCATGTCATTGTCAACCTCGGCCGCGCCGAAGGCGTGATCCGCCGCGATCAGCAGATCCCGCGTGAAGCCGCCCGCGTCGGCGAACGGGTCCGCGCGCTGATCCTCAAGGTCGAACGCCAGAACCGCGGACCGCAGATCTTCCTCAGCCGTTCGCACCCCGAATTCACGAAAAAGCTGTTCGCGCCGGAAGTGCCCGAGATCTACGACGGCATCATCGAAATCAAGGCAGCGGCCCGCGATCCGGGCAGCCGCGCCAAGATCGGCGTGATCAGCCACGATAGCTCAATCGATCCGGTCGGCGCCTGCGTCGGCATGAAGGGCAGCCGGGTTCAAGCCGTGGTTCAGGAACTGCAGGGCGAAAAGATCGACATCATCCCGTGGAGTGAAGACACCGCGACCTTCGTGGTCAACGCACTCCAGCCAGCCACCGTCAGCCGCGTGGTGATCGACGAAGATGAGAGCCGGATTGAAGTGGTCGTGCCCGATGACCAGCTGAGCCTGGCGATTGGCCGCCGCGGCCAGAATGTCCGTCTCGCCTCGGCGCTGACCGCATCTGCAATCGACATCATGACCGAGGCCGAGGCTTCGGAAAAGCGCCAGCGCGAATTTGCCGAGCGTTCGAAGATGTTCGAGGAAGAGCTCGACGTCGATGAAACCCTTTCGCAGCTGCTGGTTGCAGAGGGCTTCACCGAGCTGGAGGAAGTCGCCTATATCGACATCTCGGAACTGGCCAACATCGAAGGCTTCGACGAGGAACTGGGCGAGGAACTGCAGAGCCGGGCCGCCGAAGCGCTTGAACGGCGCGAGGAAGCCAGCCGTGAAACCCGCCGCGGCTTGGGCGTTGAAGATGCGCTGGCCGAAATCCCGCATCTGACCGAAGCGATGCTGGTCACGCTGGGCAAGGCAGGGATCAAGACGCTCGACGATCTGGCTGACCTTGCGACCGACGAACTCATCGCCAAAAAGCGCGTTGAACAGCGCCGCCGTGAAGGTGCGACATCTGCCCCGCCCAAGCCGCGCCGCGATGCCCGCCCCGAAGACAAGGGCGGCGTATTGGGCGATTATGGCCTGAGCGAAGAGCAGGGCAACGAAATCATCATGGCCGCGCGCGCCCACTGGTTCGAAGACGAATTGGGGTCCGAAGACGGGCCAGCTTCAGAGGAGGCCGCCAATGCGGATTCCTCACAATGAGCCTGTAGGTTCCGATATCACGCAAGCGCATCCGGCGGGCAAGGATTCGCCGGAACGACGCTGCATCCTCACCGGGAGCCATGGCTCGCGGGATGAGCTGATCCGGCTTGCCATTTCTCCAAGCGGCGAAGTCCACCCCGACGTGCTGGCGCGGGCACCGGGGCGGGGGGCGTGGATCGGGGTCAGCCGGGCCGAGCTGGAAACCGCGCTGGCAAAAGGCAAGCTCAAGGGGGCATTGGCCCGCGCTTTCAAGGGCACTTCGCTGACGCTACCGGCCGACCTTGGCGCAAGGATCGAAGCCGCGCTGATCCGCAATTTCACCGATCGGCTGGGGCTGGAACAGCGCACCGGACGGCTGCTGACCGGGTCAGACCGGATCGCCGAAAAGGCGCGCGGCGGCAAAGTCTTCTGGCTGGCCCATGCCGCCGATGCGGGCAAGGATGGGTCGGGCAAACTCGATCAGGCCTGGCGGGTGGGCGAGGATGCTGAGGGCTCCGGCCAGGCCGGCGTAACCTTGCCACTGGACCGCGCGGCCCTGTCTGTGGCATTGGGCCGCGACAATGTGGTCCACCTGGCGCTGACAGATGCCGCGGCCGCACTCCGCTTAACCGTCCCTTTGCAGCGTTTGCTGCACTTTATGGGCGCGGACGAAGCGACGGGACCAGAACTGAATATTGCACCGGCAGGCGGATTTTCGCAGGCTGTGACGACGAATTGAACCTGAAGGGCGTGACGAACACATGAGCGATTCCGACAACAAGCCGACGCTAGGCAGGAAGCCCCTGGGGCTCAAGCGCTCGGTCGAAGCGGGCGAGGTCAAGCAGACCTTCAGCCACGGCCGCACCAACAAGGTGGTGGTCGAGGTCAAGCGCCGCAAGCTGCTCGGCAAGCCCGGTGAGGCTGTTGCCGCTGCGCCTGAGCCCGCACCGGTCGCCCCGCCCCCGAAGCCTGTTGCAGCTGCCCCCAAGCCTGCTGCGCGTCCGGTTTCCTCGTCTGCTGAAACTCGCCAGGAAATGCAGACTCGTCTGCTGCGCGAAGCCGAAGAAGCCCGGATGGTCGCGGTTGAAGGCGCCAGCCGCCGCGAGGAGGAAGAACGCCTCCGCGTTGTGGATGCCGAACGCCGCCGCGCCGAAGGCAAGGGCAAGCTTGAAGCCGAACCAGTGGCTGTGCCTGAAATCGCACCGGTGGCTGAGCCAGTCGCTGCGCCGGAAGCTGTCGAAACTTCGGCTGATGCTGCACCAGTGGAAGCCACGGTCGAACCGGGCGCGCCATCAGCTGCCCCGGCTGCGCGCCGGTTCACCCCGGTTGCTGCGCCCAAGCGCCCGGAGCCGGCCAAGAAGCCGGCCCATCCGCGCGACAAGACCCTCACCACCGATCGCCGCCAGTCGGGCAAGCTGACCGTTACCAAAGCGCTCAACGAGGATGAAGGCGCCCGCGCCCGCAGTCTGGCCGCGCTCAAGCGAGCCCGCGAAAAGGAAAAGTGCGCGCATTTCGCCGGCAAGTCCCAGCCGCGCGAAAAGCAGGTCCGCGATGTGGTGGTGCCTGAAGAAATCACCGTGGCAGAACTGGCCAACCGCATGGCCGAGAAGGGCAACGACCTGATAAAGGCACTGTTCAGGATGGGCGTGCCTTCCTCGATGACCGATACGATCGATCAGGACACTGCCGAACTGCTGGTCGAGGAATTCGGTCACAACATCGTCCGCGTTTCGGAAAGCGACGTCGATATCGATGTGGCGATGGATGTCGATGCCGATGCAACGCAAGTAGCGCGTCCGCCGGTGGTGACCATCATGGGCCATGTCGATCACGGCAAGACCAGCCTGCTCGATGCGCTGCGCGGCACCGATGTGGTGCGCGGCGAAGCGGGCGGGATCACCCAGCATATCGGCGCCTATCAGATCAAGACCAAGGGCGGTGAGCTGATCACCTTCCTCGATACGCCGGGCCATGAAGCCTTTACTGAAATGCGGATGCGCGGGGCTAATGTTACTGACATCGTGATTCTGGTGGTGGCGGCCGATGACGGGCTGATGCCGCAGACGATCGAGGCGATCCACCACACCAAGGCGGCCGGCGTGCCGATGATCGTGGCGATCAACAAGATGGACAAGCCCGAAGCCAATCCCAAGAAGGTCCGCGAGCGTCTGCTCGAGCACGAAATCGTCGTCGAGGCGATGTCGGGCGATGTTCAGGACGTTGAGGTTTCGGCCAAGACCGGGGCCGGGCTGGACGAGCTGATCGAGAAGATCCTGCTTCAGGCCGAATTGCTTGAGCTGAAGGCAAACCCGGATCGCAGCGCCGAAGCCACGGTGATCGAAGCCAAGCTCGACAAGGGCAAGGGGCCGCTCGCCACTGTGCTGATCAATCGCGGTACGCTGAAAGTGGGCGATATCTTCGTGGTCGGCACCCAGTCGGGCCGGGTTCGCGCCATGCATGATGACAAGGGCCGCCAGATCAAGCAAGCGTCGCCATCGCTCCCGGTCGAAGTGCTGGGCCTGGGCGGGGTGCCGATGGCGGGGGATACCTTGACCGTTGTGGAAAACGAAGCCCGCGCCCGCGAAGTCGCGTTGTTCCGCCATGAACAGGCCACCGCCAAGCGCACCACCAGCGCCCCGGTCAGTCTGGAAAACATGTTCTCGGCGCTCAAGGATAAGCAGACCGTGCTGGAATATCCGATCATCATCAAGGCGGATGTGCAGGGTTCAGCCGAAGCGATCGTCAATGCGCTCAACAAGATCTCCAACGACGAGATCAAGGTCAAGGTGCTCCATGCCGGTGTTGGCGCGATCACCGAAAGCGATGTTTCACTGGGCTTCTCGACCGGCGCTCCGGTGGTCGGCTTTAACGTGCGCCCCAACGCCAAGGCGCGCGAGATGGTCGATCGCCACAAGGTGCGGATGAAGTATTTCGACGTGATCTATCATCTGACCGAAGACGTCGCCAAGGAAATGGCCGGGCAATGGGGCCCCGAGAGGATCGAGACCGTTGTGGGCCGCGCCGAGATCAAGGAGATCTTCCCGGCCGGCAAGAAGGACAAGGCAGCCGGGCTGCTGGTTACCGACGGCTATATCCGCAAGGGCATCCACGCCCGCGTCACGCGCGCCGATGTCATCATCACCAAGACGATCATCCAGTCGCTGCGGCGGTTCAAGGACGATATCGCCGAAGTGCGCGCCGGCCTTGAATGCGGCGTGGTGCTGGAAGGGACCAACGACATCAAGCCGGGCGACATCCTCGAAGTGTTCGACGTCGAGATGCGCGAACGGACGATGTAATTGCTTCCCCCTCCTCTTCAGGGGAGGGGCAGCGAGACTTGGCAGCTTGCTGCCTAGTCGCAGTGGGGTGGGGTTTCGCCTTCAGGTCAGACCTGGCGGAGAGACCCCACCCCCACCCCTCCCCTGAAGTGGAGGGGCTAAGGAGCGCACTATGCCCCGCTACGTCGCCCTGTTCGGTTCCATAAATGTCGGCCGCAACCGGCTGAAGATGGCTGATCTGCGCGCTGCGTTTGAGGGCGAGGGGTTCGAGAATGTCGAAACGGTGGTCGCCAGCGGCAATGTCCTGTTCGATCATGCGGAGCGTCCTGAAACAGGGCTGGAAGAAAAGCTCACCCTGATGATGCGGCACAAATTCGGAATGGACAGCGTCGCGCTGGTCCGCTCGCGCGCTGCGCTGGCGGCGGCGATTGCGGAAAATCCGTTCGGCGCGGACGGCGAAGAGAACTTCGTCCACACCCTGTTTCTCGAAGGCCCGGTCGATCCCGATGGCTTTGCCCGATTGCAAAAGGACCGCACCGGACCCGAACGGCTTGCCCCGGGAACCCGCGCGCTCCATATCGATTATGTTGCGGGCGCTGGTGAGAGCAAGCTGGTCGGCGCCTTTATCGAACGGCGCATGGGCGTGCGCGGCACCGCGCGCAACCTGCGCTCGATGAAACGGATACTGGCCAAGATGGATGAAAGCGCAGCATAATGGCCATTCCCCCCGCCACGCCTGAAACCCGCTCGGTTCGTCTGCTCAAGGTGGGCGAACAGGTGCGCCACGTGATCTCCGAGCTGCTGATCCGGCAGGAAGTGCATGACGAGGTGCTGGCATCGCATGCGATCAGCATCACCGAGGTGCGGATGTCGCCCGATCTGCGTCACGCCAGCGTCTTCGTGAAGCCGCTGCTGGGCTCGGACGAGGCAGTGGTGCTGAAGGCGCTGCGGACCAATACCGCCTATTTCCAGAAGGAAGTGGCAGGCAAGCTCAAGCTGCGCTTCGCCGCCAAGCTGAAATTCCTGCCCGACGAGAGCTTTGACGAGGCGGCGCGGATCGAGGTGCTGCTGCGCCATCCCAAGGTCGCGCGCGATCTGGGGGAAGAAGAGGTCGGCTAACGCGGTCTGGATCAATTTCAAATCAAACCGTGCTCCCCCACGAAGGCGGGGGCCTCAGGAAGCTGGACAGAACCCCGCTGGCGCAGGCCTGAGGTCCCCGCCTTCGCGGGGAAATATCGTGCATCAGATTTAACCAGTCCGCTCCACCTCCGAGCCTTAACCCGGCACCATCCGCGCGGTGATCGTGATCGTCACCTTGCGGCCAACGATCATGTTGTAGCTATTCATCCCGAAGTCCCGCCGGTCGATCGTGGTTCGCGCGGTCAGCGTGATCGGCTCGCGGCCATTGGCGTGGGCCGGTGCTTGCGCGAAACTGACTGCCAATTGCGCCGGACGGGTCACCCCGCGCGCCGTAATCTCGCCCGCTACGGTCGCGGTTTGCGCCCCGGTCATCGCCATCCGGCGACCCGCGAAGTGCACCACCGGGAAATGTTCTACATCGAAGAATTTCGGACCCTTGAGGCGATTGGTGGTCGTGGTGTCGCTTGAAACAAGCGCGCGGGCGTCGACCGTCACATCAAGGTCAACCGTATCCAGCGCATCGGGCGTCAGCGCAATCCGGCCCGCAATGCGCGGGAACCGAGCGGTCTTGCTCGACAGGCCGAAGAACGAAACCTTGGCGCTGACAGTGCTGCCAGCTTCCTCCAGCGCATAGCGATGGGTCGGCGCGCTGGCACCGACAAGCAACACAAACGGCAGGGTAATCCTCAGCCAGGCAAGGTGGCGCAATCCGCTTCTCCCATGCCCCCGAAGTTCGTCAAATCTGCGCTAGCCCGCGCGCCGTGTCAATCGCTATGGCCTTTGGCGGCGAAGGCTTTATCTGCGGTGCGCGATGGCACTGTGCCGCAGGCATTTCTGCGAAAAACTATGTCGCAAGCATTTCAGCGAGGCTCTACAACGATGAGTAATACGATCTATCAGGCTGCCGCGCTGATCATTCCGCTGGTCATCGCGATCGTGTTTCACGAGGTCGCGCATGGGTTTGTGGCGAAGCTGCTGGGTGATCCGACCGCGCATGAGATGAAACGGCTGAGTCTTAATCCTTTGCGCCATGTCGATCCGATCGGCACCATTGTGCTGCCGGGCTTCCTCGCGCTGGTGAAGGCGCCGGTATTCGGCTGGGCCAAACCTGTTCCGGTGATCAGCGCGCGGCTGCGCAATCCGCGTTATGGAATGATGCTGGTGGCGGCCGCCGGGCCGGGCAGCAATCTGGTGCTGGCGGCGGTTGGCGCGGTGCTGCTGGGGCTGTTGTCGCGCAGTATTTCGGTCGCTCCGGCTGAGGGATCGTTGCTCCATTTTATTGTTCTCAACCTATTCAATTTCCTCAGCATCAACATCTTTCTTGCGCTGTTCAACCTGCTGCCGATCCCGCCGTTCGATGGCTCGCACATTGTTGAAGGCTTGTTGCCGCGCAGTATGGTCCCGGCGTTTAATGGCCTGCGCCGCTATGGCTTCATGCTGGTGCTGGTGCTGATAGTGGTGCTGCCGCAAATGGTCCCCGGGTTTGATCCGGTTGGAAAAGTGGTCCTGCCGCCGGTCAAGTGGCTGACCGAGCATTACCTCGCGCTGGCGCGGATGGTCGCTGGCGGCTGATGATGAGCAATCCTGCGGACAACGGGTGGAGCCATTCAGCCCATGCCTGGCTGGCCCAACAGGGCGAGGCGGGCGATTGGGGGCGGACCGCGGTGCTCGATTCAATTATGGTGACGCTGGCACTGGCTGCGGGCGGGCGGTTTCTTGATATTGGCTGCGGTGAGGGCCGGTTTGTCAGAATGCTGGCGGCCGCAGGGCTCTCCGGAGCCGGAATTGATCCCACCGAGCTACTCATCAAAACCGCGCAGGAGCGCGATCCAGGCGGTGATTACCGGGCTGCCGGGGCTGAGGCGCTGCCGTTTGAGGACGGCAGTTTTGATCTTGCCGTGTTCTACCTTTCGCTGATTGATATTGCTGACCTGGCAGGAGCGGTGCAGGAGGCCAATCGGGTTCTGCGACCAGGCGGAACCCTGCTAATCGCCAATTTGTCGAGCATCAACACCGCGGGACGCTGGCACAAGGATTGGCGCGGGCGGGGCAGGCATTTTGCGGTCGATGATTACACTAAGGTGCGTCAGATCCGTCAGCGCTGGGCCGGGATAGATATCGTCAACTGGCACCGTCCGTTCGAAACCTACTTTACCACCCTGCTGGGAGCAGGGCTGGTGCTTCGCGAATTTCGCGAGCCGCAGGCCCAGCCCGCTGCCCGAAGGAATGACAAGTTTGACCGGGTGCCCAATTTCGTAGTGATGCGCTGGGAAAAACCCATTTGATGCCAAACGGCTGGATCATCCTCGACAAGCCGCTCGGGCTTGGCTCGACGCAGGTGGTGGCGGCGGTGAAGCGCAATTTGCGCGAGGGCGGATACGGCAAGGTCAAGGTTGGCCACGGCGGCACGCTTGATCCGCTCGCCACCGGCATCCTGCCGATCGCGCTGGGCGAGGCGACCAAGCTGGCCGGGCGGATGCTGGGTGCCAGCAAGGAATATGCGTTCACAGTCCAGTTCGGGGCGGAGACCGATACGCTCGATCTGGAAGGCAAAATTGTTGCCATGAGCGAGGTGCGGCCCACGCTGGCCGATGTTGAGGGGGTATTGTATCGTTTTAGCGGGCCGATTGAACAGGTGCCGCCGGCCTATTCGGCGCTGATGGTGGGTGGCAAGCGCGCCTATGATCTGGCGCGGGCGGGTGAGGCGGTGGAGCTGAAGGCGCGTCAGGTGACTGTGCATTCACTTACCCCCCTCCCCTTCAGGGAAGGGGCCGGGGGTGGGGTTTCTCCACAAGCGCAGCGTCCAGATGATAGACCCCACCCCAACCCCTCTCCTGAAGAGGAGGGGCTTAGCGAAATCACCCTGATCGCCCACGTTTCCAAAGGCACCTATATCCGCAGCCTTGCCCGCGATATTGCCCGCGCGCTTGGCACAGTCGGCCATGTCACCATGCTGCGCCGATTGCGCGCCGGGCCGTTCGGGCTCGATGCGGCGATTTCGCTGGACAAATTGAACGATGTGGGTAAGGGCGCGCCACTTGAGAACATACTCTTGCCGCTGGAGGCAGGGCTGGTCGACATCCCGGCTCTCAACCTCGGTCCGGAACAGGCAAGGGCGGTCAAACAAGGCCGCGTTCTGACCGGACTGGCCTTAACAGACGGGGTCTACTGGGCGAAAGCCGGCACGCTGCCGGTGGCCTTGGTGGAGCTTTCGGGCGGAAGCCTGACCGTTTTGAGAGGCTTCAATCTTTCCGATGTCGCGGAGTAAATACAATGTCGGTTACCGCAGAAAAGAAGCTCGAAATCATCAACGACAACGCCCGTGCCAAGGGTGATACCGGATCGCCCGAAGTACAGGTCGCGATCCTCACCAGCCGGATCGTTACGTTGACGGACCACTTCAAGGCACACCACAAGGACAATCATTCGCGCCGCGGCTTGCTGATGATGGTCAACAAGCGTCGCAGCTTGCTTGATTATCTCAAGAGCAAGGATGTGGAACGCTACAACGCGCTGATCGCCAAGCTCGGCCTGCGCAAGTAACGTGATCGCTCGGCCCGCTTCGGCGGGCCGTTTACGGATCGCGTCATCCCGGCGAAGGGCGGGATCTCGTGCCTCACGGTACGATCGTCGTGCCACAAGGTACGACCAAGCCGCCTGAGGCCCCCGCCTTCGCGGGGGATCGGGTCAGAAATGGGGCCAGACTTCGCATTTCGGTGAAGTCAGCCTTTGGGGCAAAAACAGCCCTGCACCGGACCGGACCGGCATCTCCGGCACAAGAGGCCCCGCGCCGCAATCAGGCGCCGCGGGATCACAAGGAAAACACATGTTCGACGTTAAAACCGTATCGCTGGAGTGGGGCGGCAAGACCCTCACTCTGGAAACCGGCCGCATTGCCCGTCAGGCAGACGGCGCGGTTCTTGCTACCTATGGCGAAACCGTGGTGCTTTGCGCCGTGACCGCCGCCAAATCGGTGAAGGAAGGCCAGGATTTCTTCCCGCTGACCGTTCACTATCAGGAAAAGTTCTCCGCTGCCGGCCGGATCCCCGGTGGCTTCTTCAAGCGTGAGCGCGGTGCGACCGAAAAGGAGACGCTGACCTCGCGTCTGATCGATCGCCCGGTTCGCCCGCTGTTCCCCGAAGGTTTCTACAACGAAATCAACGTGATTTGCCAGGTTCTCTCGTATGATGGCGAGACTGAGCCCGATATCGTCGCCATGATTGCAGCCTCGGCTGCGCTGACCATTTCGGGTCTGCCCTTCATGGGCCCGATCGGCGCTGCCCGCGTTGGCTTTGTCGATGGCGAATATGTCCTCAACCCGAGCCAGCCGGTTGCGGCTGCCGGCGCGCTGGACCTCGTCGTGGCTGCTACCGGCGGCGCCGTGATGATGGTTGAATCACAAGCCCGCGAGCTTTCCGAAGAAGTGATGCTCGGCGGCGTGATCTTCGCGCATGACGAGATCAAGAAGGTTGTGAATGCGATCATTGATCTGGCCGAAAAGGCCGCCAAGGAGCCTTGGAAGATCGATTTGTCGGACAATACCGCCGACATGAAGAAGAAGCTCAAGGATCTGGTCGGCAAGGATATCGCGGCAGCCTACAAGCTGACCGACAAATCGGCACGTTCCAATGCGCTCAATGAAGCGCGCGCTGCGGCCAAGGCTGCGTTTGCCGCCGATGGCGGACAGACCCAGATGGTCGCTGGCAAGCTGGTCAAGAAGATCGAAGCCGAAATCGTCCGCGGTGCCATCCTCAAGGACGGCCAGCGGATCGACGGACGCAAGACCGATCAGATCCGCCCGATCGAAGCGATGGTCGGCTTCCTGCCCCGGACCCATGGTTCGGCGCTGTTCACTCGCGGTGAAACGCAGTCGATCTGCACCACCACGCTGGGCACCCGCGACAGCGAGCAGATGATCGACGGTCTGGAAGGCCTGACCTACTCGAACTTCATGCTGCACTACATCTTCCCCCACTATTCGGTGGGTGAATTAGGGCGTTTCGGGGCTCCCAGCCGCCGCGACATCGGTCATGGCAAGCTCGCCTGGCGCGCGCTTCAGGCTGTCCTGCCAAGCAAGGAAGACTTCCCTTACACGATCCGCGTGCTGTCTGACATTACCGAGTCCAACGGCTCGTCTTCGATGGCCACGATCTGCGGTGGCAGCCTTTCGATGATGGACGCGGGCGTTCCGCTGATCCGTCCGGTGTCGGGCATCGCCATGGGCCTGATCCTTGAGGGCAAGGACTTCACCGTGCTGTCCGACATTCTGGGTGACGAAGATCATCTGGGTGACATGGACTTCAAGGTCGCCGGAACGTCCGAAGGCATCACCACGATGCAGATGGACATCAAGGTTGCCGGAATCACCCAGGAGATCATGCAGCAGGCGCTCAGCCAGGCCAAGGAAGGCCGCGCGCATATTCTGGGTGAAATGACCAAGGCGCTGGGCACTTCGCGCACCGAGCTGTCCGCTCACGCGCCGCGGATCGAGACTCTGCAGATCGACAAGTCGAAGATCCGTGAAGTCATCGGCACCGGCGGCAAGGTCATCCGCGAAATCGTCGCTGAAACCGGCGCCAAGGTCGATATCGATGATGAAGGCCTGATCAAGCTGAGCAGCTCTGATCCGGCCCAGATCGAGGCCGCGCGCCAATGGATCCTCGGCATCGTCGAGGAAGCCGAAGTCGGCAAAGTCTATGACGGCAAGGTTGTCACCATCGTCGATTTTGGCGCCTTCGTGAACTTCATGGGCGGCAAGGATGGTCTCGTCCACGTCTCCGAAATGCGCAACGAGCGGGTTGAAAAGCCGACCGATGTGGTGTCGGAGGGTCAGGCCGTGAAGGTCAAGGTTCTCGAGATCGATCCGCGCGGCAAGGTTCGCCTGTCAATGCGTGTTGTCGATCAGGAAACCGGCGCCGAGCTGGAAGATACCCGCCCGCCGCGTGAAGCACGCGAACCGCGCGGTGATCGCCCCGGCGGTGATCGTGGTGATCGCCGTCCAGGCGGTGATCGCGGTCGCGGCCCGCGCCGTGATGGCGGCGGTGATCGTGGCCCGCGCCGCGACGGTGGCGGTGATCGCGGTCCGCGCCCCGAAGGCGGTAACCCGGATCACATGCCGGCGTTTCTCAAGTCTGACGACTAAGTCTTCGTCGGTACGAACCAAAACTAAGGGGCCGCGAGCAATCGTGGCCCCTTTGCTATGCGGGCGGCCCTTCGGCATCCTTCGGCTCGGCCACACATATTCGGTTGCGCCCCTCTTGCTTGGCACGATAGAGTGCGGCGTCGGCAGCCTTTAACGCGGCGCGGCGGCCTGGGAAAGCAAAGACATCGGCAACCCCGCCTGAGAAAGTCACTTGGCCAAAGGGCAAATCTGTAGCGCGGTTGACCAATCGCCGCTCGGCCATTTCCTCGCGCAGCCGATCAAGGCTGGCCACCGCATCGGACAACGGTACGTCCCGGAACAGCGCGACAAACTCCTCACCACCATGGCGGGCGACGTGGCAGCGGTCGTTCGAGATCCGCGCCAGACTCTGTGCCACGAGCTTGATCACTCGATCGCCGGCATCATGGCCGTGAGTGTCGTTGACTTGCTTGAAGTGATCGATGTCGCAAAAGGCCACAGATAACGTCTGGGCGCTGGCGCGGGCATCAAGGTATTCTTGCTCGAAACAAGCCTCAAAGGCACGGCGGTTGGGCAGGCCGGTCAGGTGATCCTCATCGGCATTGCGGCGTGCCTCATCCAGCCGCTGACGCAGGTTGCGGGTTTGCATTTCGCTGCGGACCATCTGCTTTTCAATCATCCGCGTGCGCTTCAGCATGACTTTGGCGATGGCAGCGAGTTCGGAGATTACCACGCTGGCCTTGCTCACCTGTTCCAGTTCGCCAACATGGGCTTCCAGCGCGGTACTGTATTCACTGGTCGCGGTGCGGGCTTCCATGCTGGTTTTGCCAAAGTCTCCGATGCTGGTTTCAAGACGCTCCATCAGCGAGACCATCATCGCCACCTCGTTGTCGCGATTTGGTTGCGCGAGCACTTCGTTCAGCCACTCAATCGTCACCGGGTTGCGCGCCAGAACCTGACGATCGATCAATCTGGCGGTCTGGGGTTCGGTCTCGTTGAGGTAGTCGTGGGCAACGACCAGCGTTTGGCCGGTTATTTCAAGTCCATGAAAATTCAGGAAACGCGAAATTCCGGCAAGCTGTCTCTGCCGCAATGAATGGCGGTGATCTGCCGTGATAGCCGCGGTGCGGGACAGTTCAATCCCGCCCTCCAGTTCATTATCTCGGGTTCGTCGGCCAAAGCCAAACAAGCGCCATAATCCGCTTTGCTGGCGAGCGAATGAGGGTTCGTATGCAGTCATTTTGTGGTTAACGGCGGCTTGACGGTAATTTTAAGGGCGCGTGCAGACTCGATTGTTTGTTGTGGCTGCCTTCGACGCCCGCGCCAGCACATCCCTGATGCGGTTCCGCTGGCGGCTATGTCTCCCGCCTAAAAAAGCGTCAGGCGGGAGCGATAGGCCGTGTCTAGCGAACCCGAGGGCCGCCAAATGGCAGTGGCGGAGGTGGACGGCGCGCGCCGCGGGGCAGCTGAGCCTGATAAGCCCGGCCGCAATGCTCGACGCAATAGGGGAAACCCGGGTTCACTTTTTCGCCGCAGAAGTGGAAATCGGCTTCGCCCGGATGGCCCATCGGCCACCGGCAAATCCGCTCGTTCAGTTCAAGCAGGCTGGTCTTGCCGGCGATTTCCGGGCTGGGCTTGGCCGGAACCAACCGCCGCGGCGGTGCAGGCGGGATCGGAGCCTGCTGGTCACCGGGGCCCTGGCGCAGGAAGCCGCCAGGACCAACCGATACGATGCGCGGCTGCGGCTTGGCAGAAACGGGGGCGGCAGTGCTGTCAGCAGTTGTGGTCGCCGGGGTCGGAGCAGCAGCGCGCGGTGCTGGCTGAGCCGCCGGGCGGGGCGGAGGCGCCGCACGCGCGGTTGGCTCAGCCGGTTTTGGCGGCTTTGCAGCAGCAGCGGGGGCAGCACCATCGGCCTTTTCATTGGCTTTTACTGGCGAAGGGCGGGCCTTCAGTCCAAGTCGATGCGCCTTGCCAATCACCGCATTGCGGCTGACCCCGCCAAGTTCCTCAGCGATCTGGCTGGCAGTTGACCCGCCTTCCCACATCTTGGTCAGCGTTTCGATCCGTTCGTCGGTCCAGCTCATGCCTAATCCACTTTCATCGAGCTCGCTCGCGAGCCTTGTGCTTGCCATAGGGCCGGGCTGCCGATAATCGCCACCCCATGGCCATTCAACCCACAACCTCCGTTCCAGAGAGCGCCAAACCCGTGCCCGGATCGAGCAGGGGACATCGCGATTTTCCGGCCCAGGGAGTGCCCGTGATCCACCGGATCAACCGGCTCGGGCTGTGGACGCTCTATATGAAGGAAGTCCGCCGCTTTTTCAAGGTCCAGACCCAGACGATTTGGGCGCCAGCGATAACTACCTTGCTGTTTCTGGTAATTTTCACTGTGGCGATGGGCCGCGGTGGGCGGATGGTGCTGGGCGTCAATTTCGCCACCTTCGTCGCACCCGGACTGATCGTGATGGGGATGATGCAGAACGCCTTCGCCAATTCGAGCTTCAGCTTCCTGGCCGGCAAGATCCAGGGCACAATTATCGACTATCTGATGCCGCCGCTTTCCGAGGCTGAGTTGATGCTCGCCCTGATCGGCGCTGCGGTGACCCGCGCGATTCTGGTTGGACTTGCCGTGACAGGAGCGATGCTGCTGTGGCCCGGCGTTCACCTGACCCTAGCGCATCCTTGGGCCATCGTCTGGTTCGGATTGATGGGTGCGATCATGCTGGCGCTGGTTGGACTGTTGACCTCGCTGTGGGCTGAAAAGTTCGATCATAATGCGGCAGTGACCAATTTCGTTATCGCGCCGCTGTCGCTGTTATCCGGCACTTTTTATGTGATCGATAACCTTGCCCCGGCCTTTCAGTCGATCAGCCGCGCCAATCCGTTTTTCTACGTGATCTCGGGCTTCCGCTTCGGCTTCCTTGGTCAAAGCGATATTGGCAGCACCAATGGCGCGGTGCTTAATGGTGCGATCGGGCTGGGCGTGCTCAATCTGGTGCTGACGATTGTACTTTATCGTTTGCTGCGGTCCGGCTGGAAGCTGAAAAGCTAGCGTCGGATCAATGGGTCATTGAACGCAGCAGGCGATAGCGACCTTCGGAAAATTCCTCAAACAGTTGGTCGATCGAGGGATGTTCGATCGGACCACTTTCGCCATCGGATAGCAGGTTCTGCTGGCTGACGTAGGCGACATAGCTCTGCTCTCCGTTCTCGGCGAGGAGATGGTAGAACGGCTGCTCGCGGTGCGGACGAACTTCCATCGGGATCGATTCATACCATTCCTCGCTGTTGGCGAAGACCGGATCGATATCGAACACTACACCGCGGAAATCGAACATGCGATGACGAACAATGTCACCAATTCCGAAGTGCGCCCTGGTTTCACGGGGCACATCGATCCGCTTTCCGGCTTTGGGAGAAAAGAACGAGGCTCTATCCATAGATCGCGGATATAGGTTTTGTGGCACCGCGAAACAAGCGCAACGCGCAGCACCTCGCCGGATTTCGTTCCGCGAGGGGCTTGGCAAACTCCAGATCATCGGCTACCGGCCGCTCTTCGTTGACCAGACGGGCGCCCCGGCGCCGCTCAAAGGCGCTTCGCGGAGAGGTGGCAGAGTGGTCGAATGCACCGCACTCGAAATGCGGCGTACCCGCGAGGGTACCCAGGGTTCGAATCCCTGCCTCTCCGCCACCTTCCATTGATTATACGTGATATTTTA
>JANMKT010000015.1:0-13553 GCA_031372185.1 Novosphingobium sp. | reverse complement strand
TCATGGACCGCTTCGCGAAAAGCACGCCGGATCTATTTAGCGACTTGCTCGTGGGTCGAGGCGGCAATGACATCATTGACGGCGGCGAGGGAGATCTTACTTCGGTGCTCTTGCTCGGTGCGATGCCGACCCTGGAGGGAGCGCTCTATTTTTCGACCATCAGCTATTCGACAGCAGGCTATAGTGACTCGCATATCGAACCCGAATGGCGACTGATGGGTGCCTTTGAGAGCATCCTCGGGGTAATCCTGCTGGGCTGGTCAACCGCGTTCTTTTTCCGTATGATCGGGCGTATCGACCCGCATTGAAGGTCGGTTGGTGGCGGAACAATTCCGCTCTGCCGCCATTATTGGCACGAGGCTGTTTTGCCTCGCCAGACGGAGGGCGAACCGATGCATCGCGAAGGCGAAGAAATCCACGTCAGCACAGACGAAGCCCGCGGTGGAAGCACCCCCGGCATCATGCGCTATGTCCTGGCAATCGGCCTGTTGCTGGCGATCGGCCTCCTGTCGCTGGTCTGGATCACCGGGGCGCTGCACAGCGGAGTCGGCCGATCGAGCGGAGATATCAGCGGCCAGGCGCAACCGCGCAGCTAAAACGTCGTCGCGCTCTCGATCGGAGGATCGCTGCGATGTGCCGCAGCGTAAGCTTCGGCGGCCAATAGCACCCGCAGCATGTTGCGGCTGGCAATCTTTTCGAGGCCAGCTTGCGAATAGCCGCGCCGGGCCAGCTCGGTGAACAGCGCCGGATAGGCGGCAACGTCCTCCATCCCCTTGGTGGTGTCGCCGATCCCATCGAAGTCACCGCCCATTCCGATGTGATCAACGCCGATCCGCCGGGCGATATGATCGATGTGGTCAGCCAGCTGAGCCAGCGTGGCAGACGGTTTGGGATTGGCTTTCTCCCAAGCCTGGAGCGCGGGTTCCACCGCAGCCGGATCGCCAATATGGATCGCGCCCAGCCGCGCTTTTTCACCGGCTTGCGCGGCATTCCAGCTGCGCACTTGCGCGCTGACATAGGCTGGCGCGCTGACCACCATCACGATCCCCCCGTTGGCCTTGACCCGGTCCAGCACTGCATCGGAGACATTGCGCGGATGGCTATCCACTGCCGCCGCACCTGAATGACTGAAGATGACCGGAGCTTTGGCTACTTCCAGCGCATCGAGCATCGTCGCTTCAGAAACATGGCTGAGATCGACCAGCATTCCCAGCCGGTTCATTTCGCGCACGACATCACGGCCAAAATCGGTCAGCCCGTCATGGACCGGAGCATCGGTCGCCGAATCCGCCCAGGACAGGTTCTTGAAATGGGTGAGGGTCATGTAGCGCGCACCAAGCGCATACATCTGGCGCAGCACAGCCAGCGAACTGCCGATTGAATGACCGCCCTCCATTCCGAGCAACGAGGCCACCTTGCCCGCTTTCAGCGCCTGCTGAGCGCAGGCGGCATCGGAACAAAACTGCATCTCCGCCGGATTGCGCGCGATCAGCCGTTTCATCACATCGATCTGTTCCAGCGTGGCCTGCACCGCTTGCGGCTCGGGCAGATCGGCGCTGACATAGACCGACCAGAACTGCGCCCCGACCTGGCCTTTGTGCAGCCGCAACAAATCAGTGTGCATCGCCTTGCGGTCATTCGCCGGATCGGCCGTGCCGGATGTATCGCGGAAGTCGAAGTCCGCGATCAGGTTCTTGCGCCGCTCGCGCAGCTGCTCGGGCACATCGTTATGCCCGTCCCACACCGGTGCGGCCCTAAGCGCGGCGGCGGATAATGCTTCGGGAGACTTGGCTGAAGGTGGACCAGCGGCAACCACCAGGGCAGCGCCGGTAAGAATGATCAAATGCCGCACAGCAATTCCTTCGCACTGTCGAATCATCCCAGCCTAGCGCCTTGCGCTATTCCGAGGCAAGCTCACCGGCGTCGTCCAGCAGCTTGAGCATCATCGCTGCGCCGCATTGCTGCGAGCGGGCGCGGGGATCGAAATGGCCGTCAGCGAGGAATTTGCCGCGCTCATAGTGATTGGAAAAGCTCCACAAATAGGGGGTCGCCCGGCCGGTTCGGCGATAGCCGAAGCCATTATACGCCTCAAGCCGATACAGCGTGCGCGGTATGCTCCAGTCCTGCTGGCCGGCAAAGCCCATCAACCGCAGCGCATCGATTGTGCTCGATTCCCAGTCACTCGGCGGGAGCCAGACTAGCGGGCGGCCGGCCGGGACCTGCCGGGTCCGGCGGCTGAGGGGAAAATCGCCATTGTGGAAATGAGAGCGGAAATTGAAACTGGCCTCCAGACCATGGACTGCGGCGATAAAATACCACGGTACGCCGCTGCGCCTGCCAGCAGCGGCATATCGGTCGCGCGAGTGGCGCATCATGGTGACGTGCCAGTCTGCCGATTGCCTGTGCTCGGACCGGAGTACGGTGGTGGCGAAGTAGCCGACATACTCATCCGCCAGATCGGCGAACCGCAGCGAGCGTGAGACCATGCTTGGGACTTCGGGGGTCGCATTCTCCGGTTCGTTGTCCGGCTCTGGTCCCGGTCCGGGTTCGGCCACAGGTTCTGGTGGCGTCGGCTGAATAACCGGCGTGCTGATGGATGGAAGTTTGAGTTCGCCGCCGACCTGCACTTCGTCGCCAAAGCCCAGGGGCCGGATTGGCGCAGGCGCAATCTGCAATGCTTCAGGCACAACATGCTGGGTGGCGTGGAGCCTCGCCAACAGCTCTCCTGCCTGATCGGCAAAGCCCGAATTACGCAATTCCGCCCGGTCGATCAGCGCAACCAGCCGGGGCAGAGCCAGTTCATAGAACCGGTCAGGATCAAGCGGGATATCCCCCTCGTCCAGCGAAAGCTTCGAGACGGGCAGGCGCAGCGTCTTTGCCCGGCGTTCAAGCGCCATGATCTGCTGGACGAAATCGGCTGCCTCAAAGGCTTCGGGCGGGATCAGCGACTGGACTTGCGGCGGCAGTGTGCTTGCCAGCATCCGGCGCAGTTCATCTCCGCCCGGCAGCGCAGCTCTGGCCCGGCCAGCACAGGCAAACGCCAGCAGCGAGGCACTCCCGCTGCCCAGTACCTGCCGACGATGCCACGCTGCGCTCATCGACTCGCCTCCAATCCGGAGACTATACTCTGGTCGATTTTGATTGAATCAAAATCGACCAGGTCTTTGGCATACCGCGATTGCGGCGCTGTCAGCCCTCGGCTTCGCGCTCGAAAGCAGCCTGTCCGCCAAGCCGCGAGGCCATCCGGCCCAGCAAAATCAGCACCACGATCGCGATTAGCGTGGCCAGAATCGCATAGGTGTACAGCCCGGCCAGATCCTCCCCCAGCCCGAGCTTGGCCAGCGTAGCCTTGATCGCTTCGTTCCAGGCGAGTGCAGCGACCAGCCCGAGCGAGGCCGATGCGAGCGAAATCATAGTCTGAACCATGGCGCGCGGATCAATCATCAAACTTTCCCATCTTGTGAAGGGTATACATCTATCGCATGATCACAGCCGCGACAACATTTGCGAAGCATTGGCCGACAGTCCGGTCGAATCCATCGCGTTGACCTGGCTCGCCACGGCTGCAGCATTGCGGCAAAACCGCTCGGGCGAGCGCTGGTTGGAAAATCGGTTGTAAAGCTGGGTCTGGTGCCGATCGAAGCCCGCGCCATAGCGGCGCTGCTCGACAGCGTAGGACTGCGCCAGCAATTCGCGGTGGCGTGACAGCATGCGCGAATAGCCGCCGACCACCGAGGTCCGGCCGCCCCCCCGGCATGATAGCGCCGCCACATTGAGCCCGGCACGCAAATGCCAGACCGCCTCGCTGGGCTGAGCAGAGTGCGCCCCGCTCGGCTGGCGATTGGACGCAGCGGCCACCGATCGGGGCACCTCGCGTTTGGTGGCGCAGGCGCTCAGCAGCAGTGCGGTGACGACGAGCCCAGCCAATGGCATAGCTCTGCGCGAATTAAGCCGCATGTTAGTTCCTCCCGCCCCCGCAGTTTATGTCCCGGCCCCTGGCGCGGAGTTTGAAACGGAGCAAGCTCGATCAAATCCTCTTGCGGCCTGACGAGCGGGGTAAGCGCCAGTCGGTTAAGAATCTTGGAACAGGGTGGGTTACCGGAAGCGCTACAGGTTGTTCTTCGCGCAAGTCATCGTCCAGAAATGGGGAGCCTGGGCACCGACATCCCATTCGTGCAGCACGCTAAAGCCCAGCCGCAGATAGATCCCGACATTCACCGGCGTGGCGGTTTCCAGCACAGCGCCAACCCCGCGCTGTGCGGCCCTCGCCAGCCCGGCGCGGATCACTTTGCCGCCCAGCCCCTTGCCCTGCGATGCTGGAAGCACCCCGGCATAGCGCAGATACAGCCAGTCTTCACCCGGCGGCAAATGCGCCGCAATCGCATCGCCAACTTTGGCCCCGCGGAAGATCGCCGCCCCGAATATCCGCAGCATATGGAGCAGGTGCGGCGGCCACAGCGCGTCGTGGTGGTGAACTTTTCCCGGCAGGCGCCAAAACGTCACCGCAGTGCAATCGGGCGTGCCCAGCATCATCCCGTGGTGCAAATGATCGTCGAACAGCCAGTCGAACATCATGGGCAGACGGCGCGCGCGATCGGCGGGGTCGGGCATAATCCAGCTGACCGCCGGATCATTCTGGAAGGCTGCGGCCAGCGTTGCCACCGCAGCGCTGCGGTGCCGCTCGGTCAGTTCGATCACGGTGCTGTCCATCGGCGCTCTCCTGCGTCACTTCGGAACCTTGGCATTCTTGCCCTGCCCCGGCAACCGGACTAACCTGAGGTCCTGTTTAATGCGCGGCGATTGGCAAGATCATCGCCGATGGCGATCAGGTCACCCGGATCAAGGTTCTTGCGGTCAAAGGCGCGGGCTGGACGCTTAAACAAGGCCCCGTGATGGAATGGATCCGCTTAATCGGCGTGGCTGGTTGTGTTCGCCGATATCGTGAGGAAGCGCTAGCTGAGCCGGGGCAGGCGCCGCAGCATCGCCAGCGCAGCCAGGCCAAACGCGGCGGCAACCAGAAACGCCACGCCGGGAAAATGAACCGGAGCGCGCGGCCCTGAAAAATAGGCCATCGGTGCGGTCAGCAGCAGCGGGCCGAGGATCGACCCGATCCCGGTGGTCATCGCCGCGATCCCCTGAATTTCGCCCTGCGTCTCAGGGGTCGCCCGCCGCGACATCAGCGCCATCAGACTGGGCTGAACCAGCGATTGGAGCGCGATAAACACGAGCAGGGCAAAGGCGACGACGGTCGAACTGGTGAAGGCATAGGCGGCAAACCCGCAGGTCGCCGCGATCAGCCCCACCGTCGCCGCATCGCGCTCACCCAGCCGCTTGACCGCAGGGCCAGTGATGAAAATCTGGCTTAGCGCGATAACAACCCCGACCGCCGTCAGACTGAGCCCGATCATCCGGTCTGACCAGCCAAGCTGGGCGATGCCCCAAAACGCCCAGGTCAGCGGATAGACCAGGCTGGCGATCTGCCACAGCAGCAGCACTACGGCGACTTGGGCCATTTTGGGGGTTGCCCGCAAGGTCCGCCAGGCTCCCAGCGGATTGGCCCGGGCCAGCGTGAACGGGCGGCGGTTTGCCGGCTTGAGCGTATCGGGGAACACGAACCACCCATAAAGGAAGTTGCCCAGCGCCAGTGCCGAGGCCAGATAAAACGGCGCGCGCGGGCCATAAGCGCTCAGCAGCCCGCCGATTGCCGGACCAAGCACGAAACCAGCCCCGAAGGCCGCACTGACCAGCCCGAAAACCCGCGCGCGCTCGTCTGGCCGGGTAATGTCAGCCAACGCCGCTTGCGCCGGGGCATAGCTTCCGCCCAACAGACCTGAGAGAACCCGGCCAAGGAAGATCAGCGGCAGGGTTTGCGCCACTGCCAGCAGCAGATAATCCAGCGCCAACCCGGCAAGCGCAATCAGCAGCACCCGGCGGCGACCATAGGCATCGGAGAGGTTGCCGAGCACCGGCGCTGCCAGGAATGCCGCAATCGCCATCGCCAAGCCCATCCACGCCCCGATCTCGATCGCCCGGTCCAGGCCAAGGCCGCCCAATTGCATAAGCAAGCGCGGCAAAACCGGCATGATCAGGCCAACCCCGATCGAATCGATGAAGATGGTGATCAGCACAAACGCCACCGCGTGGGGGCCTGCCGCAGGGGGCTCTGGCGTGGCGTCAGATGTCATGGCGGCTTCATTGCATGAGCGAGACGAGGAGGAAAGCGCGCTCGCTATCTCCGGGCCGAACGCCTACCCTCCCTCCTGGGCATTCGCCCGCCGGAGAAAGACGATGGCGAAAAGCCAGAAGAAATCGAGCAAGGAAGTCCGCAAACCCAAGGCCGAAAAGCCCAAGAAACAGAACGCTTCCAACCCTTCGCAGAAGGCCGGAGTTCTGCCGGGTCTGGAAAATATGAAGCGGTAACAATCTGCTGCGTCGTCGCTCAGCCGCCTGAAAGCAGCGCCATTTTTCCGGCTGCGACCATCGCATCGTAGTCCTGCTGGGCCTTTTTCGCGGCCGCATCATTTTCACGCGCGACTTGCAATGCAGTCCGCCGCTGGCTCAGCGTCGTCTCGCGGCGGGCCGCATCCTCCTTCGCCAGCGCCGTAGCCGCAGCCTTGGTGCTCTTGCCGGGCGCGGCATCGGCCCTTTCCGCCTTGGCCTGCGCCTCGGCAGCCTTCACCATGGCCTTGGCTTCCTGCTTGGTCGCATATTCCAGCGCACGCGCCGTGCTGGCGATCCGGTAAGGCAGGACATCGCCGGGGGCATGGCAATATTGCACCACCGGATCACCCCATTCCTGCGCGCCCACCAGAGTCAGCGTAGAGAGCAGCCACTGCCCGCCCTTGCGGCGCAGCAGCGCCTGATAGGTGCCGATCCGCTTGCCCGTCCCGTCGCGCACCACCCATTGGCCCAGCGCACTTTGCGCGTCCCCGGCCCGGACGAAGCCCACGGGCGCTTCGACCAGCGAACCACCGCTGCGCGCAAATGGATCGGCGATCATCGCCAGATTGGTCTGATTCAGTTCCTTGCCAGCAGAAATCCAGCGCATCTTCTTGTCGATCAGGAAGGCTGACGTCGGCGCGGCGCCGCTGCTCACCGCCTGCCAATAGCTGCGCATCAAACCGGGGGCAGGCGTTCTGGCCTCAGCCACTTCCTTGTCGATCATCGAGGTGCCGGTCATGCAGGCCACTTCCTGCGCATAGGCTGCCTGCTGGGCCATCATATTGCCGACGATCTGCCCGATCCAGATCTGCGCCTGTGCTGTTGCAGGAAACGCGGCAAGCGCGGCGGCAGCGAGCAGCGAAGCGGATTTGACGAAGCGCATGGAGCCCCTTTCAGAATAATTTCGCCATACTTCTGCCCGCCTTTTCAGCGGACTGCAAGAGTGCGGCGCGTGGGCGCTAGCCATCCATCAGCACAATATCCCAGCGATAACGCCCCGCGCCTGCCGCGCCTGCAATCGCGGTGGGGGCATCGTCGCCCAGCCCCTTGTAAAGCTGATCGGCCGCGTTAGCCGGGGCCTCTTCGGGGAAATACATCTGCGCGATCAGCCGCTCATCACGCCCGCGAATATCGAAGTGGATATGCGGAGAGCGCTGGCCGATCGGCGAAGCATAGGACGCGGGCTTGATCGTGGTGATCCGCCACTCCCCGTCGCGCGAGGTGGTGATGCTGGCATAGCCCTGGAAATCGGGATCGAGCGGCATGGCCGATTGCTCATTGGCATGGGCATAACGCCCGGCCGCATTGCACTGCCACAGCTCCAGCTGCGCGCCCCGGATCGGCTTGCCGAACCGGTCTAGCACCCGGCCGGTCACCTCGATCACCTCGCCCTTGGCGCGGTTCTTGTGGCCCTTGAGCCGGGTCAGGTCCCAGTCGTTTTCAGCCAGCCGCCGGATCGGATAGAACGGCCCGAGCGGTGATCCGGCGGTCATCGCCGGGGCGGCGAACGCTCCGGGCGCCGCAACCAACGCGGCCAATGCTGCCCCGGCAAAGCCCCGGCGGCTTAGTTGTGATGCATGATTGTCCAGGGCACACCTCCTTAATCCAGAGAGCGCGACCTCATAGGCGAGATGATATTCCCAGATCAGCCGCCTGACTAGCAAAAATTGGGTGGTGCAACGGGGCTTTTCGCGTTCCCGCCTCTTGAATCGACCTGAAGCGCAACCCAGTTAAGCTCGGCGAGCCGGGCCCCTCTGGTCATTCATCACGAATGGCGATGTCGGATCGTTTGGACATAGAGGAGTGCCAACACATGACCCAAGCCGCTGGAATGCCGTGCCCTGTTTGCGCAGTGCCGCTGGTGATGAGCGACCGCCACGGAGTTGAGATCGATTATTGCCCGCAGTGCCGCGGTGTCTGGCTCGATCGCGGCGAACTCGACAAGATCATCGAACGCAGCGCCGCCGAAACACCCCCCGCCCGCAGCGCCCCACCGCCGCCGCAGCAACCCGGCTATCCGCCGCAAGCTTACCCCCAGCAGGGCTATGGCCAAGGCTATCCGAACAAAAAGCGCCGGAAGTCGTTTCTGGAAGAGCTGTTTGATTGAGGTTGGATCCACCCAGCGACCAGTCGCGAGGCAGCGGATCACCCCCGTCGGGTCTTGTTATCCAGTCCCTAACCCAGCAGCATCAGTTTTTTTGAGGAGTGCGGGTTACGATGCGGCATGCCGCCGGAAATCATCGCCCTGATTGACAAGCCTTGGCTGCTTGCCGTGGTGCTGGCCGCAGGCATGGCTTGTGGGATAATTGTCGAACGCTTTGTCGAAAGCCAGAAAAGCGCTGAGCGGCGCGCGTATTGGCAGGGGCGCAACGTCGGCAGCAAGCGCAGCTGGGGCAATGGCAAGATCGCGCACTTCAAGGCAGTGCCGCTCAAAGGCACGCCCGAGCGGGCTGCACTCGATGCTGCCGAGCAGCTCCGGCTGGTGATGGAGGCGAACTTCCAGTCACGCGCACTGCTCAACGCGGGTGAGCGGCGGCTGCTGGCGCATCTTGACAAGATCCTTGCCGAAGAATCCCCCGGCTGGCGCGCGATGGGGCAGGTTTCGCTGGGTGAAATCCTCGCCAGCGAAGACAAGGACGCTTATTTTGCGATCAATTCCAAGCGGGTCGATCTGCTGATCGTCGACGCTGAATGTCGCCCGCTCCACGCGGTGGAGTTTCAAGGCAAAGGCCACCACCAGGGCAC
The DNA here is from genome assembly GCA_031372185.1 of Novosphingobium sp. Classification (GTDB taxonomy): domain Bacteria; phylum Pseudomonadota; class Alphaproteobacteria; order Sphingomonadales; family Sphingomonadaceae; genus Novosphingobium. The sequence goes on along the minus strand of JANMKT010000015.1, from coordinate 4,367 downwards.
CGCTGCGGCACGGGACGCGGTCAAGAAGGAAGCCCTGCGCCGCGCCGGGATCGGCTATGTCGAAGTGGTCAGCGGCGATACCCCCGCGCAGCTGCGCGAAATGGTGCGGAGGCTGGTGGGGCGGGGTAGAGAGAATCTTTCGGGACTTTGACTGTCAGCCGAACAGGATGAAATCGCTCGCGGTCAGTATCGGATCGCCTTGGAATTCGGCAATCTGTACCTGGCCCAGACCACCCACGCCATCGGGATCGAAATACAGGATGCCATTGTGCGGATTATAGATCAAATGCTGGTCTGCCGTCATCGCACGGTCACCGATGTGGAACATCTCTGGCGCGATTGCATCAGCTGGCGAGTTGTCAAACACGCCATTCAATATCGAGCGGGACAGAGCAATATGATCACTGCCCGAAACGAAATCCTTGATTATATCGTAATTGCCCTTGCCGAGTAGCGCATCGAACACAAACGTGTCGGACCCGGCCCCGCCAATCAGCGTATCATTTCCGAACCCGCCAGCTAGCGTGTCATTACCACCCCGACCATTGAGCGTATCGTTCCCGGCACCGCCTGACAAAGCGTTAGCCGAGCCATTGCCGAGCAAAGTATCGTTGAAAGACGACCCGATCAGATTTTCGATCGAGATCAGCTTGTCCTTGCCTTCGGTACCGGTGCTCTGGACAGCTGTAATGCTGAGATCGACCGTGACCGAAGAGCTTGCCGTGGCGTAGCTGGCAGTATCGATGCCGCTGCCGCCGTTCAGAATGTCGTTACCCTTGCCCCCGTTGAGCAGGTCATCCCCCAGACCACCTACCAGCGTATCATTACCGGAAAGCCCGCTGATCGTATCATCATAGATACCGCCCGTGAGCGCATCGGCACCGGCGGTTCCGGTCTTGATAAAGCCGATGGCCGTAGTGGTCAGGTCGATGGTTTCGCTGTTGAACTGGATGGTTTCGACGTTCGTTAGAATATCGCTGCCCTGATCGCCATTGGCGGTGTAATTATGCGTCAGGATAAACCCGCCCAGCTCGTTGCGCGAGACGGTATATTCAGCCCGGTCGCCCGCAGTCACATAGATATCCGCGCCGCTACCGCCATCGACTGTGTCATTGCCCAGGCTTCCGGCGATCTGATCGTCGCCAGCCCCGCCGTTCAAGCTGTCCGCGGACTGCCTTCCAAACAGGAAGTCCGCGCCCTCGGAGCCAAAGATGACGCTGCCGAAATCCGATGCGGTTATATAAAAGGGGCTGGTCCCGGTCAGTCCGGTCAGGTCTAGGACAACGCCCGCGCTTTCAATCGTGATTTCGAATACGGCTACAAATGAATTCTGCGAAAGGGTCAGTGTCGTTCCAGCGCCAAAGGCGACCGTCCCGGAAGCGATGATAGTCAGGCCGGGTGCAGCAATGTAATTCACCGATCCAAGGAACTGGGGAGTCGCGCGGACGAAAGCGTAAGGGGTTTCAGTAAACACCCGCTCAATGCTGGCAGCGGATTGCAGCGCCGCAAGCTCGCGAAGTCCCACAACTCCATAAACCCCATAGGCCAACACCAGCGTATCGATGCCCGCGCCGCCCTGGACGGTATCGAGGTGATAGTTGAGCGTGTTATTCAAATTGATCGTATCGTCGCCATCTCCGCCATCGAGCGCGTCGAGGCCGTCGGAATTCTGAAGCGTGTCATTGCCTTCGTCGCCGTAAGCAGTGCCGCCGATGATCGTATCATCGCCCATCCCGCCATGAGCGACCGAGATCGGATCGCTGGCACCACCGTACAGGTTTGCCACATTGTAAATGAAATCATTCCCGGCATCGCCGAAAATCAGATTGTACCCATAGACGTCGACCAGAAAATCATCACCGTCGTCGCCATGGATCGTATCATCGCCCAACCCGCCAAGGATAATATCATCACCCCCGGCACCATGAATTTCGTCGTCAAAATCGGTACCAATGATCTCTTCGCCCAAATCGGTTCCCTGAATCACTGGCATCGCATAATCCTTTCATTGGTTCGATCAGGGAAATTGCATGAAGAATGAATCAAATCAAAAGGAAATAGCGTCCCGATTTGGGTGAGGGTGCCACTCGCGATTTTTCTCCACTTCACCCCGCAGGCAGATAAATCTCCCCGCCCTTCTCCTTGAACACTTCGCTCATCTCGGCCATTCCGGCCTCGGCATCGAGCGTGCCGCCTTCCGCTGCCACAAACGTCTCCACCCCGGCGTTCTGCTTCGCGGCAAAATCGCGCACTTCCTGGGTGATCTTCATGCTGCAGAACTTGGGACCGCACATGCTGCAGAAATGCGCAGTTTTAGCGCCTTCTGCGGGCAGCGTCTGATCGTGGTATTGCTCGGCGGTGTCCGGGTCCAAAGAGAGGTTGAACTGGTCGCGCCAGCGGAATTCGAAGCGCGAGCGGCTCAGCGCATCGTCGCGCAGCTTGGCTGCGGGGTGCCCTTTGGCGAGGTCAGCTGCGTGGGCGGCGAGCTTGTAGGTGACCACGCCGACCTTCACATCGTCGCGATCAGGCAGACCGAGGTGTTCCTTCGGCGTCACGTAGCACAGCATCGCGGTGCCGAACCAGCCGATCATCGCCGCGCCAATCCCGCTAGTGATGTGATCATAGCCCGGCGCAATATCGGTGACCAGCGGCCCGAGGGTGTAGAACGGAGCCTCCCCGCAGACCGCAAGCTGCTTGTCCATATTCTCCTTGATCTTGTGCAGGGGCACATGGCCCGGCCCCTCGATCATCACCTGAACGTCTTGTGCCCAGGCGCGCTTGGTCAGCTCGCCAAGGGTGTAAAGCTCGGCGAACTGGGCTTCGTCATTGGCATCGGCAATCGATCCGGGGCGCAGGCCATCGCCCAGCGAATAGGCGATGTCATAGGCTTTCATGATCTCGGTAATCTCGTCAAACCGCTCATACAGGAAGCTCTCCTTGTGGTGGGAGAGGCACCATTTGGCCATAATGCTGCCGCCGCGCGATACGATGCCCGTCACGCGCTTGGCGGTCATCGGGATGTAGGGCAGCCGCACCCCAGCGTGGATGGTGAAGTAATCGACGCCCTGTTCGGCCTGTTCGATCAGCGTATCGCGGAAGATCTCCCAGGTCAGATCCTCGGCCACGCCGCCAACTTTTTCGAGCGCCTGATAAATAGGGACTGTCCCTATTGGCACGGGACTGTTGCGGACGATCCATTCGCGGGTGTCGTGAATGTTGCGCCCGGTCGAAAGGTCCATCACCGTATCCGCGCCCCAGCGGATCGACCAGACCAGCTTGTCGACTTCCTGCGCGACATCGCTGGCGACAGCGGAGTTGCCGATATTGGCGTTGATCTTGACGAGGAAATTGCGACCGATCGCCATCGGCTCGCACTCAGGATGGTTGACGTTGCTGGGGATGATCGCGCGGCCGCGTGCCACTTCGTCGCGGACGAATTCCGGCGTGACATGATCGGGGATGCTGGCGCCCTAATCCTGCCCGTCGCGGATATGCCCCGCAATCGCAGCGCGCCCGATGTTTTCACGGATCGCGACATATTCCATCTCGGGGGTGATGATGCCTTGCTTGGCGTAATACATCTGGCTGAGATTCGCGCCCGCCTTGGCCCGCAGCGGACGGCGCAGCGCGGTGGGGAAGGCAGGGACGCCGCCCGAGCGGTCTGGCCCCAGCTGGCCGTTATCCTCAGGGCGAACATCGCGCGGGGCATATTCCTCGACATCGCCGCGGGCGAGCTGCCAGTCGCGCCGGATCATCGGCAGGCCGGCAGCGATGTCGATCGTGGCGGCGGGATCGGTATAGGGCCCGGAAGTGTCATAGACATTGAGCGGCGGTTCCCCGCAGGACGGCTCCAGATCAATCGCCCGCATCGCCACCTGAATTTTTGGGTTTCCAGGGGCCGCGACATAAATCTTGCGGCTGCCCCGGATCGGCCCGGTGGTGACGCCTATTTCGAGCTTGGAATTAATGTCGGCCATGATGCGCTCCTGTGGACGGATCGGAGGAGCGCATGTGCGGCAACCCTCCCTCCGCCCGGACTAACGGGTTCAGGTTCAACGGGTCGCAGGCCGTTACGCCCACCTCTCAGTCACACGACTCCCCGGGGATGGCTGGACATTAGGGCAGAGGCTCCGCACAGTCCAGCATTGACCATGCTCTACCGCCTCGATGCCAGTGCCGCTCAAGTGGCAGCGCGCTTTTCGGCGCGGGCTGGGGATGATCCGTGGGAGCCGGGCCATATCGCGCCGGGCAGTTTCGCCCCTGCGATCACTAATGGGCGCGAGTTCATCGCCGGCCCGTGCCCGGCTGGCGAGCAGGCCCGGCGGATGATCCCGCGGCTGTGGGGCGTGCCGCCGCCTCCTGCTGCC